>JBKQRG010000506.1:0-7403 GCA_052144015.1 Desulfomonilaceae bacterium | reverse complement strand
ATGATCCTTCTGCATTACACCTATAAAACCCGGCGTCTGTATCTGGTGATCACAGGCCCTCATCGTTGTTTCGCCTGCCATTCCGTCGAATTTCATCCCTTCCCATGCAGCGATTATTTTATCTGCTTCGACCGAATTCGCCTTCTTTATGGCCTCACTAATAGAATAAACGGCATCCACACCAAGAGCTATCGAACTTGGAACCAGGTAAAAGGGGGGTCTGTACGGATACCGTTTTTTGAACCAAGCCTGCCATGATTTTATAAATTCCTGATTTTTATTCGTCTTAATAGTTGCCAGGTAGATCTCGGCCGTTACACTTCCCAAACCGGCCTCACGTGCCTGGTACATGACGGAGGGGTTATCAAGATAATAGCAGCCAAATATCGCCTTCAGGCCCAAATCTTTCGCCTGTTTCATAAGATTCGGAAGGTCAGTGCCAAAATTACCGGTAATGATTACATCAGGTTTGGTCGCAATAGCTTTGGTCACGTAAGGACCGAAATCTTTTGTGGCTATAGGCTGGAATTCTTCTCCAACAATCTCCTGGTCGGCCCTCTTGACTTTCTGAAAAATCTTCTTGAAGGAATCTGCTACTGCATGACCGAAATTATAGTCCGGGTTCATCAGATAGAATCTCTTGTACGGGCTTGAGGCAAAATAATTCGCCAAAATTCCAGAATGCATTGAAGTGCTAAGACAGGGTCTGAAGGTAGTAGCTTGGAATTCCGATCCCGTGATCTCATCAGCTTCCGGATGGAGAAGGAGGTGGATGACATTCAATTCTTTTGCGGCCTTGGAAAGGGCGAGGCCGACAGCGCTGCTTGTGTGATTCATTATGACCTTAGCGCCATCTTCGAGGACGGCTTTCCTGGCCATTCGGACCGAGACGTCCGGTTTCAGTTGATTTTCATAGTGGATGAGCTTTACTGGGCGCCCCAATAGCCCGCCTGCTGCATTGATGTTCTCGATCGAATATTCCAAAAATGCCATGGCTTCTGATCCGATATCCTTAAACGGGCCGGATAATGGTTCAATAAGAGCAAAAACAATGGGTTGCTTTTGGTCCTGCGCTATAATTTCGGCAGGGCACAAAACCAAAGCCAGCAGAAATATGGTACCCAGTGTAACGCCTGCGGTCCTTCTACATCTATTCATGAAAACCCCCTGATCCCTTTTGGTACCGCACGGATTGGTATGAAAAAGTTATTGGATACTTCAAACTCAAGAAAATTGCTCTGAGCCTCAGTAAGGGATTTTTTCACTACGACAAGTGGCTTCATTTCCCTTTGAAATGAGGCTTGCGCTTTTCAAGAAAAGCGGTTACCGCCTCCCGATGATCCGATGTGGAAACGAGAAACTCAGAGCATTTTCCTTCATAGGCTAAGGCCTGAGATAAATTCATTTGCATCCCGTCCCTGAGACATACCTTTGTCATCCTGACGGCCCAAGGTGGTTTTTCGGCGATCTGCCGAGCCAAAACTGCGGCCTCCTTCATGAGTTCTGAAATTGGCACAACCTTATTGACCAGTCTTATTTGAAGTGCTTCCGCGGCGCTAACGCGACGGCCGGTAAACAGCAATTCCCTGGCTACGGTCAAACCCACAGTGCGAGGCAGCCGTTGTGTTCCTCCTGCTCCGGGAATTATTCCCAGATTGATCTCAGTTTGTCCGAAAACAGCGTTTTCCGATGCAATTCGTAGATCACAAGCTAGACAAATCTCGGTACCGCCTCCCAGTGCGGTTCCTGATATGGCCGCTATGACCGGTTGAGGTATTGTCTCAATATGATTTATGACTCTCTGGATTTTCATGCGGTATAGGTGGGAATCCAAAATTGAGCCCACCTCTTTCATGATGCGGATATCCGCGCCAGCGCAGAAGAAATCATCGTGTCCGCTCAATACAACGACCCTGATCTGCTCCGTACGCTCGATCAGTGCCATGGCGCTCTCTAACTCGTCCAGTAATTCGTGACTCAGTGCGTTTCTGGTTTTAGGGCAATTCAAAGTGACGAATGCGATTCCATTGTCTTCAGAATATATGAGGGTGTTGTACCCCATTAGGTCTCTCCTGAACTCGAGCTTCGTAGAGCTTGGCCTCCCGGGTTACCACGAAGTTCCACCGGACTCTCACAACGTTGATATCGGTGAGAAAGTCAATTTTGCCAACCTTCTGTGGTTGATTTTGACAGATTCTCTCGGACTGGCATCATGAGAGAAGGCACGAATCTCGCTCGTTTTCGGCTATTGGACCGGCTCAAAATGCCTGATATCCAGGATATAGCCTTTCCTGACCTCTTCCCACACGGCTCGAAGCCTTGTGCCTTTGGCTAGACTGTTGCTGACTGTTTCTACACTGGTCAGGTCAATGCCGCCGACAAGATGCACAAAATTCACCTCGGTTCCATCCAACCGAATAAGAGCTGTCACGTACGGGGGATCGATGGTTTGGCCATAATACCGATAATTGGTGTAACAAAAAGCCTGGAGGGTGCCCGTCTGTGAAACCTCGATCCATTCCGAGGTGTCCACGAAACAGCGAGGACAGAAGCTGCGAGCTGGGACTAGAACTCGTCCGCATTTAGAGCACTTTGTTCCATAGAGCTTCTTTTCTTTCATACCCTCAAAGAAGCGTGTCCACGTTTGACCGTAGGCTATTCGGTACGGAAGCCACACCTCGTTTTCGAGAATCCTATATTCTTTCGGCTGAGCCATTCGGTTACCCATCCTTTCTTATTTCTGCTCACCAAGAATCATGATTCCGTTTAATTGGACGACACCTCCCATTGCGTGGGCAAGCGCCAGCTTCACTCCACCGATCTGGTGGTCCCCGGCCTGTCCGAGTATCTGAAGAGCCGCTTCACCTACCCGAATTAAACCGGTCGCTCCGATGGGATTTGTGCAGAGCACGCCGCCCGAAGGGTCGACCGGCAACTCTCCGTCGCGGTCGAATACGCCTTTGAGCACCAAATCCGGGCTTTCACCGAAATCGCAGAATCCGAAGCACTCGTAGAAGAGCATCTCCTGATACGTGAATGGATTGTAGACCTCCGCCACATCAAGTTCCTTGCGCGGGTTGCTGATACCCGCCATGTCGTAGGCTTCTTTGGCCGATTCGATTGCTGCCCTCCATACCACCTTGTCACTATCGCCGATGAAATACTCCTCACCCCTGTAACCGATGCCTTTTATCCAAGCGGCCTTGCGCCCGAAGTGGTTGATTTTGTCTTCAGATGCGAATATCACAGCGCAAGCGCCGTCCGAGTTAGGACATACGTCGTACAGGCGGATGGGGTACGCTACCACTGGGGCATTCATAACGTCCTCTCGGCTCAAACGCAGTTTTACGTGTGCATAAGGATTATCAAAAGCCGAATTGTGATGAAGCACCGAGATGTGAGTGGCAGCTTCGCGAATCTTTTCTTCTGGGATGTTGAAACGGGTAGACCACATTTGGCTCTGAATAGAGAAGGCAGTTGGTGGTCCGCTCAGAAATGAGCGCTGATATTGCGGCTCCAGTACTGTCACCATCGTTGCCTGACTGTCCCCCTCGAACATCTTTTCATGACCTACGACCAGAACTACATCGGCCATCCCAGAGGCCACCCAATAGTAAGCCGTATGAGCAATCGACATGCCGACGCTTCCGCAGGTCTCAGTTTTGAGGATTGGCTTGCCGACGGCCTGAACCGCATCGGCGAAATAGAATTGCGTCATCGCGATCCCCTCCATCATGGAGGGCATGGTCCCTGTGACGACTGCATCGACATCATCAGGTGTCAGGTTAGAATTCTCAAAAACACGCAGCACGGCCTCACGGACAAGGTCGGGGTAACACATCTCTTCCCGCCTACCGTGTTGGGTCTGTCCTACTCCTATAATACCTACCTGTCTCGCCATAGGAACCTCCTTACTTTCCGATCACGGCTACCGCATGACACTGTCCGGCGAATCCGGTGGCTCCGTGACAGACTGCCGTCTTGACTTCCTTGCGCACTTGATGTTCCCCTGCCTGGCCTCGAATCTGCAATGTGGCTTCCAAAACCCGCTGCAGGCCGCGCGACACGTAAGGATTCGTTGCGAGCACACCGCCGGAGGGATTGACCGGCAACTCTCCGTCAATCCGTGTCTTGCCGCTGGCAACGAGCTTGCCGCCCTCGCCTTCGGCACACAGTCCAAGCTGTTCACACCAGAGGAGTTCCTGAAAAGCATATGGTTCACAGAGTTCCACCAGGTCAATTTCCTTTGCAGGATTTGTGACCCCTGCCATTTTGTACGCCTGCTGAGCTGCATTGGGGAGCTGTCCGGCAAGCAGATCCCGGTCGCCGACGAAGTACGTATCCAGAGCGCACCCATAACCCTTAATCCAAACAGGTTGTGCGCTAATATCCCTAGCCTTATCCTCCGAAGCCAGAAGCATGGCAATAAATCCTTCGGATTTGGGAGCGCACATTAGTTCGGTCAACGGATGGCAAATTGAATCCGATGCCAAGACTTCCTCGATGGAGTACCATCCTTTGCGGTGAGCGTATGGGTTGCGTAAGGCGTTACCAAGGTTTTTTTGGGCGACCATGGCGCACTGTTCAGGGGTTGCACCGTATGTTTCCATGTACTGCTGCATCTGGAGGGCAGCGGCCGTGGTTTCGTTGAAGCCAAGGGGTCTCTGGTAAAATGGATCTGAAATGAGCTGAGTAATGGTGTCATTGGCCGGATTCTCCGAACCCTTGCATAGGCCTACGATCAATACCGTGTCATACTTGCCTGATAGAATCTTCATGAAAGCATACTGCAACGCAAACAGGGATTCTCCGTCTTGCCTGGTGGCTGCCTTCATGAAAGAGCCGGTCGATTCCCAATAATAGGCGTTTGCGCAACTTATTCCGCCGTGAAACACATCCGTGGAGGCGGAAACGATTGTCCCCACCTCATCCCGACTCATGCCAGCCTTGTCCAGCACTTCCCGCGTGACACGATATGCCTGATCGTAGAAGTTGTCCTTCGAATCAGGCCCGCTGATCTGGGCCACTTCCGTAATAGCCACTTTTGTCATGAGGCCCTCCAGGTCGTTCCTGTAATTGTTACTTCGTTACAAAGCAAATGCGGGTAGGATAAGGATAAGTCCTTTAAGCACTGGATCCGTCTTGATTTGGCGGTATCATTATTCATCCTGATCTTTGGCCGCCTTGCCCACCATTTTTCCAGTCAAGCAGATTGTTCCGTCCTGAGTCCGCAAAACCGATTCTATGACCACGCGCCTGGTGTCATAATCGACTTCAGTCAACACCGACTCGACGGTCACTGTATCGCCGACCTTCACCGGAGCGAGGAACTTTAATTCCTGTGAGATGTGGACCCCTCCTAAACCGCCTACATCGGTCAAAGTGAAATCAATCAGGCTGGCCACTAACATCCCATGAACGATCCGGCCGCCGAAACGAGTGCCCTTGGCATATTCTTCATTGACGTGCAGTGGGTTGAAATCACCGCAGATGCCGATGAATGCAAATAAGTCGGCGTCAGTGACGGTCTTAGCGAAAATCGATTTGTCCCCGACTTTCAATTCCCGGATGGATTTCCTTCTCATTACTTTTTCACTTTCACCTGTAAGCGATCGATGGCCCAGTTCTTCAAAATACGCTTGTCCACCTTACCGGCTCCCAATAGAGGCCATTCCCACCCCTTTATGAACAAAACGTGTTTAGGAATCTTGAATTTGGCTAGTTTGCCCTGACAGCGCTCCAAGAGCTTCTCCTGATTCAGATCCATCCCTGGTTCAATTTCGATAACAGCCGTTACTGCTTCGCCCCATTTTTCATCCGGTACGCCTATAACCTGAACGGCTCTAACCCCGGGAATTCCTTCCAGGAACACTTCTACCTCCCGTTCGGAAACATTTTCCCCACCCGTCTTGATCATCATCTTGAAGCGGCCTCTATAAATGATGAAGCCGTCATCGTCCTTCCATCCATAGTCACCGGAATGAAAATAGCCGTCCTGATCAATGGCCTTCTGTGTTTCTTCCTCGTTGTTGTAATACCCCTGGAATCGGCTCCATCCCTTCAAACATAGTTCTCCGGGTTGATTGGGGGACAACTCCCCTCCGGTGTCAGGGTCGATCACCTTGACTTGGATGCCTGGCCAAGGCTTGCCATTGGTATACTTCCTCTTTTCATAGTCCGTCACGTCCGGCATGCAGCTCACCCCTGTGCCTTCTGTAAAGCCATAGTGGTGAGCAATTATCTTGGCATTGGGAAAAATGTTTTGACATCTGTCATACCAACTCGGCCCCGTAGCCAGGAGGATTCTATTTACTGAAGAAAGGTCAAATTCTCGGAACCGAGGATGGTTAGCAACGGCGTTGAAATGAGCCTCGAATCCAGAATAAAAGTTTATTTCTTCTTCTTGAATGATCCTTAAGATCTCATTCGGTTCAAAAGGGTGAACGTATAAAAAACAACCGCTGGTCAAAGCACCCAAAGTGGAACACACGCAGCCTGCGATGTGATAAAATGGGAGATATAGTAGCAGGCGATGTGAGGGTTCCAGGGCAAAGGTCTTGCCCATCAAATGAGCTCCAATACCCAGCAAACTCCGATGCTTGTGCATCGCCCCTTTTGGAAATGCGGTACTGCCAGAAGTGAACAGGACATTGCAGATGTCATCGGGTCGACCTTGATCTAAAAGATGTTCGATTTCCTCTGACTCATATCTCGTTTTCATCAATTCATTAAAGTCGGCGCAGAACGGATATTTCTTGCCTTCGGGACTGAAGCAGACCAAACGTTTTAATAATGGAGTTTCTGTTTGCCCATCCACAGCGGAGACGAGAGATGGGTCAATCTCGTTTAGGATCTCGAGATAATTTCCTTGTGGAAGTTTGTCAGTCAGGATCAGGACCTTGACATCAGCTTGTTTGAGCAGATACTTGATTTCCGCCGCCCTGAAATTAATGTTCACCGGGACCACCACGGCCCCTAAGATATGAAGGGCATATTTGGTGTAAATCCATTCAGATGCGGTCCCGAAGATGGTGGCAACCGAATCACCTTTCTTAATACCGATTCCTTGAAGACCTTTTGCGAGACGACAGGCGGTATCGAAAAGTTCGTTCCACGACAGCCGCTGATTAGAAGAAGCTATGCACTCTCGGTAGCCCCATTCCTTTGCCGCTTTTTTGAGAGCCTGAGCGATTGTGAGCCCTGTATAATCAAGCATTTCTGCGTTCTCCGTGGGCATCTAGCGCATGCGTTTTTCGCTTTTCAAGACCTCTGCTGTAGTCGTGGGACTCTAACGTCAACTACTATAGTTGTACGTGGTAGCTTGTCAAGAAAAATCGAACGTTCGTTCGACTTTTGTCATTGTCTATCCGGAGTTTTCCCTTGGGTCTCTTTCATCAGGGTTA
>JBKQRG010000505.1:0-16688 GCA_052144015.1 Desulfomonilaceae bacterium | reverse complement strand
GTATTCATATGATTCCTCCGGCAAAGGTTTTGAGCGATTTTACAGACAAAACATTGATCGATCATGGTGTCTCTTGATAGGTTAGTGTCCTCAACTGTCTTGTGGTTACATGAGAGGAAAATTTTTGTAAGGACTTGGTGTTTGACACGACGGGAGGGGAAAGCAAGGCCGGCCTGTCATTGCGAGGAGGTGAAGCGACGAAGCAATCCCCTTTTGCATGAGACAGGAGATTGCTTCGGGCATGCGCCCTCGCAATGACACTCCGTCGGGAAGGTTCTTCCTTATCATGTCCTGAATAGATGTCAAAGGAGGTGTATTGTCTAGTCGCGCGATAGGATATCTGAGTGTAATTGCAGCCGGCATTCTATGGGCCAGTTCGGGTACTGCCAGCAAAGCCCTTTTCCTTGGAGGCATGACCCCATTCGAGCTGGTCCAGGCACGTGTCACAATTGCAGCCATATTTTTTGCATTAAGCCTGCGGCTATTCGCAAAAAGGCTGCTCTCGGTTCGATTACAAGATTTGGGCTATTTCCTTGTATTGGGTGGCGTAGGACTGGCTCTCGTCCAAGTGACGTACCTTTATACCATAAGCAAGATGCAGGTGGCCGCTGCGATACTCATTCAATACACTTCGCCTATTTTGGTGGCCGCATACTCTATATGTTTTTGGGCCGAGCGATTGACTGTGCTCAAGGTCGTCGCGCTTTTCTTATCACTTTTCGGTTGTTACCTAGTGGTTGGCGGGTACAATTTGGAACTGCTAACGCTGAACCGAGAAGGCGCCGTGACCGGGTCAGCTTCAGCAGCCCTCTTCGCGATGTACAGCCTTTTAGGTGAACGAATAATGTATCGGTACCAGCCATGGACAGTGGTGTTTTATGCTCTGGTATTTGCGGGGATCACATGGAACATCTTTCAGCCGCCATTCCATTTTCTATATGCCGGTTACACGTGGGTGCAATGGATGTACATGTTGTATATAGCCGTTTTTGGCACGATCATACCTTTTGGTCTGTTCTTTGTCGGCGTAAACCATATCCGGTCCACTCGAGCTACAATAACGTCTACCATCGAGCCGATCTCAGCCGGCTTCATCGCTTTCTTCTTTTTGGGCGAAACCCTGGATCTACTCCAAATATTAGGCGGTGGCTTGGTCATAACTGCAATTGTTCTGCTACAGGTCCAAACTGAAAAAGATGAGCTGACTCCGGCATTGGTAAGAGCTGGTTGGAGTGAAAGATGAAGAGTGGCGGATGTGCCATTCCATTTCTCAAAGTAAGGATGCGAGACCCGTAAGAGAACAAATAGGTTTTCTTTACTCTTAACGCCGCCTAGGGTAGGATGCCTGCAATTAGACGGGATTCCTCAATCAGATCGGTTAAGGTCAGGAGGAAAAGTTTTGCCTATTTCTCGACGTGAATTTTTAGTACGTGTCGGTGCGGGGACGGTCTTCCTTGCAGGTGGGTTTTCTATTTTGCATGCGGAAGAAAACCAGCACCTCCGAGTCGGCCTAATTCTTCCGGATCAGGGCCCATTTGCCGGTGATGCGAAATCGCTGCTCAGCGGCTTCGAATTGTTTCTTAAAGAGAAAGGAACAAGCGCCGCAAACATCGAAATCCTAAAGCGAGATCCGGGGCCGGAAGACGCAAAGACAGTGGACGCTGTCGCGGATTTGGTTATGAATAAACGTGTGCATGTCCTAATAGGACCACCATCTCTTGACGGCTCCGAGAAGGTCATTCACGGACTCGCGGCGGGTAATACGTTATTATTTGTGACAAATCCGTCAGTCAAACTCGTGGCTGGAGAATTTTGCCTTCCCGGAAGTTTTAGGATTGGTAATAATTGCTACCAGGCCGCGCATCCGCTCGCGGCTTGGTCCCTGAAAAACATAGGAAAGAAGGCGTTCCTCACGGGAGACGATGACGAAACCGGCAATGAACAAGCCGACTTCTTCGCCTATGGTTTTGAGCGGTCCGGGGGAGCCTTCACAGATAGGATAATGGTTCCGGCCCGTTCAGGGAAAATCAAGGACGTGCTGGATGCGATAGCTAAATCGAAGCCGGATTTTGTTTTTGCTTCATTTCGTCACGAACAGTCCGTAGCATTCCTGAAAGCTTACAAATCTGCGACGCCCACGTTTGCGCAGCCTGTCATTGGGCCGGACTCCCTGACCATGTTCCCTAGAGTCTTGACGGATCTTGGAAAGAATTGTACCGGTGTGAAAACGCTTACCTTTATGAAAAACCAGGAGGAATTCGCCGGCGGAATCAAGAAAAATCTGCGCCGTGAAGTTACCGACGTGCTTCGAGCCGCAGAAGGATACGATCTAGCCGGCATAGTATTCCGAATTTCCGAGCTAAACCCGGATCAGCGCGGGCAAACTGAGTTGATAAAGTTTGTGTCCGAAATCGAGATTGTAGGACCTCGCGGGAAGCTTCGATTTGATAAAAACCACGAACCAATATTGGAAGCCATGGTTCAGCAATGGATACCGGAGGGTCAGGGATTCAAGCAAGAAATCATTGAAAATATCGGAAGTTCCTCATCGGTTGATTTTGGTTGCGGCCGCATCGGATTTCCGAAAAGACCTGAGAGTGGGCCGGCTGATGAAATCCAGTTGGATTCGGGCGATGAAGACCTGTTCGGGCAGTGAGTCGCGTACCTCATTGATTTCAAAAGTATTGACACGGACCTCCCGCATTTGGTATTGTCAGTTTCTCTAGTAGTTTAATATTTTTTGGGGAGCCCGTTTTCCGCATGAGGGCTGTTTGTGAAAGGGGTTATATAATGAGATCAAGCAAGAATAGCGTCTTAATAGGGGCTATCATCGTAATTTGTATTCTGGTAGCGCTTCCTGTGACGCAAGTGTGGGCTGGAGGACCGCCCTGTCGGACGCCGCAATGCATGCCTCCGATGTGCGCACCACCAATGCCATGTCCACCGCCTGTTTGTGCGCCACCGATGCCCTGCCCGCCCCCTATATGCGCAGCGCCTATGCCCTGCCCGCCCCCTGTGTGTGCTCCGCCTAGGCCTTGCGGACCTCCGCCCTGTGGCCCACGACCCTGCAAGGAAAATCCTCTGAAAAGAATGCTTACGGGGGCTTGCGATCTGGTCGCGGGAGCCATTTCGCTGCCGTTTGCGGCATTGGATTGTCTTTTGAACCCCGAACCCTGCGGACCTCGTGGCGGACCCTGCAAAATCGCCTGCGGACCTCCTTGTCCTCCTCCGGTTTGTATGCCACCGATGTGCGGTCCCGGATACGGACCCGTTTACGGTATGGGCCGACGTCATATGGGAGTTGGCCGCAATGCCCATCGAAAAATGGTGCCATTTGCAGAGAAGGAATCCTCCCGAACCCAGCTATTTGCCGGTCCAGTGGGAGGGCTTTTTGGAAATTATTGGTAGTCGGAAATCAATAATAAATTGAGCGCTAATGCCAGGGGACCTGTGATGGTCCCCTTTTTACTTGTCTAAATTAATCCCAACCTCTTACATAGAAGATTCTTTCTTTAGCCAAGTTGATAATCTTCATCCTCTCTTCATCTCCATCAATTGTGTCGGGATGGAACCTTCGTGCGAGTCTTCTCCATGCCTTCATGACGTCTTGCTTTGTGGAATCCGGCGATAGCTCCAACACCTGAAAATGCCTTTGTAAACTGAATTCAAAAGTATTGATGGAGGATCGCCTATGGCGATCCGCAAACTCCCGCGGTATTTCTTGTTCTGTGCGGCGACCTCGCATCTGATATTTCCACCGCAGAATCGCAAGTGCGGACAGGAGCATGGACATGAATTTCTTCTTTTGCTGTTGCTGCAGGAGAGTTGCCGGTAATATCCCGTTCAGTGTTTTGAAAAGCTCGTCTACTTCTGTCATGCTTAAATGGCTCACACTGTAAGGATTCGGTTCAGTCGGTCCTGTGAGATAGCTTAATCGCCTTTCAAAGGCAATCAATTCGGGATTTTCCCAACCGGAATGATGCCAGCAGCGCGCATCGGGAAACTCCGGTTCTCTTCCGCATTGAATATACCCGTTGTTATCATGCTCCATCCAATCAATCCCAAGGCACCTCTCAGAGTCGACTTCGACGATCCAAACACCATTCTTGTGATGATGCACGATGGTTCTTCCGCGAAGACCGTTTTCTATATTCCTGAATATTCTCTTAAGCCGATATTCGGTAAGATTAAACGCCCCGCATAGGCGCTCTATCGAAGCGCCGGGCTCATCGAGGATAAATTTTAAAATTTGATCGTTCAGGTTCATAATATTTCCGTTGTCATCAGATCCTCAGATTAGTTTGGTACGTATATTAGATGAGGCAAGGCCGTAGTATACCACTCAATTTCGAGATTGGGCCGGTTAAAAACCCCTCAAATCGAGTGGTATGAAAAAAAAAAAGCCCAACCGCAATGAGCTGGGAGGAAACGGCCAACGGAGCGGTCGGACTTTTTTAAGTTTTCCGCCGGCCGTAAAGGAAACTGTGGAATCAGCCGCGGGGGAGTGCGGCATCCGGTTTAAGTTGGTGGATCAAAACACTATGCCCATCTGAAGGAATCCACCTTCCATAGCTGTGTCGAACATTTTTACGTCGCTATATTTCTTTTTATAGCTCATCAATCTGTACCCACCTTTGACATAACCCCAGCGTCCATTATTTAGAGGGATGCTGTACTTCAAGCCGGTCATCAGATCGGATCCGAATCCGTCATCTCCGAAAGCGACACCCGCCCCACATTGCAATGAGAGAGTGTTGCACGTGCGGGTTTGTTTGAGACATTTTTCCAATTCCAGAGAAACCAAACCCATGTTCAAATCATTATCCATGGTGCTGCCGCAACAACCAGGCTGAAAAACTCCCAATTTTTCATTCACCCTCAGGTAGCCGCCGAAGACACTGAGCCGTGTTGAGCGACTGCTGATCGGATCATATACGAGTCCGATGCTTTGCTGGAGTCGTTCCCATTTACTTGATAGGTTTTGGGTTGAATTGAAAGTAGTCGAACCGAATACCACAAGCCTGCCCGGTTGGCCGGATCCGTTCATGATCATTGGCATAATGGAATACTTGACCGACCAATTGGGTCGAAACCTATAGGCAATGGAAAAGTCACCGATTACGCCGTGTTCCGGCACGCCAAGATCCGAGTTCATATCCAGGTCGTCGGCCAATCCGAAGGTGCCGAATGTGGCAAATGTGCCGGAAGCGTATCGAACCTTTCCTTTGGTCCTGGCAAAAAATACCGCCGCGTTGGCTTCCCAACCTTTGTCTTGCGTCATGGGAAGAATACAGTCGGAACTGAAGTCCCATAATCCCCTTATGCCGCCATTGAACATAGGCTTGCATTTCATTATTGGTTTTGAAGGTTTGACCTTTGTGACTGCGTTTGCTTGAGTCATTGCGGGCGCATAGAAGTCATCCGGGCAATCAAGGCAATCTGCCTGATAAGGATTCCAAGCGCAAACATCTCCCGCGAAACCTGTTACCACTATCAATAGACATACTAATAGCATATGGACTTTAAATGAATACATACCCTCCCTCCAGGGAACAACGTTCTGTTACGGCGGACAATTACAGTTGACTTTTTTATTGTCAAGTAAAAAATGCTAGGAAGTATGGAAATTTATGTAGAAAAGCTAGAATATGTATTAAAAAATGGAGCAATTTTGCTGACTAATTACTTAATATAATATATCTAATAGTTGGATATTACATTTATTTATACATACTAAATCCCACATTGCCGCACACGCGCTGATTTAACTTGGCGTCCAATCAATCTGAAGAAACGTCTTAATCGCTGTTAGGTCCTCACTAATGTCGTAATCTTCGAGTTTCTGTTCGCGTAGATCAATGATAAGCGCCTTGTCCGTAGGAACCCATGGCGCCCATTGGACGGGATCCGTGGCGGTAAAGAAAATAGCGGATGGTATACCCAGATTTGCGGCAAAGTGGCCTATTCCTGAATCATTGCCCAAGAAAAGCTTAGAGCCTCCCAGTTCTTTAGACAGTTCCAACAAGGACCTGTCTTGCAGGAGCCGCACGCTTGGACATTCGACGACGTACTTCCAGTCGGCAAATTCGTGCAGAAACGCGTCCTCCTCGCTGGCGGTGATTACCGGCCTCCATCCCGTTATTCTGCTCAATTCCACGACTAGGGCCATTAGGATTGCCAATGGCACGCATTTGTCTCTCCCCCCACTTCCCGGATGAACCCAAATTGTTTGTTGCTGCGCCCCGCCGGCCAACCTCGAAAGACATTGCCGTCGCTTCGGAACAGGAAAACCGAGACCTGCGTGAAGGTGCTCAACCACGTGGCGGCCGCGCTCCGGCAGAGACGCGCACGAGTGAACCGTCTCAGTCCCTGCCATCTTCAGGCTCCGTACAACATCGTCGAAGCGATTAAGAATCACATAAGCCTTATCAAAATGGCGAGTTTCAGCCGGCGGCTTCGCCTCCTCCAGACTGAAGAGCCATAACCATGTCCGATCATCGAATGCTTCAAATCGAAGGTGCGGCGGGATCAGATCGCGATAAGAACGGTTTCCCAAAAAAGTTATTTTCGCGTCGGGATTTTCTGCCTGAATTGTGTCCAGAACAGGCAAAGTCAGGATTGTATCACCGAGCGCACCTGGACGAATAACTAGTACAGTCGTCGAAGACATACTATCAATCCTGTTCCTCCGGCCCAGGCTTGATTTTACAGTAGGGGCACCGGGCGCCCCTACACGGTTGTCACGGCGACCCGGAAGCATTCCATACTGATCACTATGATCAAGCCGTTGCGGTCTATCAGGCTTTTAAGTGCGAGCGCAGAACCCGATTCCTCCTGCTGCGCCCGTTATTATCACCGTCTTGCCTCTGAAATCCCGACTAGCTCCCACTTCGCCTGGCCTCAAGGAAGTGTTCGAAGACTTCCCGGGTATTCATTCTGGGTGTGTACCCAAACTCCGCCTTAAGTCTTTTGTTGCTCAAAACCGGCCGATAGCGAAGGAAATTCACCTGCTCGGGACCATACTGCGTCATATTCAAACGTTTCAGGACCCAGAGCGCGGCCTTTACGATACTTGCAGGCAACGGCACGTACGGCTTTTTGAGTAACCCGGCGATTTCCTTCATTGTCAAAACCCCATCACCTGCCAAATTGTAGACGCCTGTGACTTTCTCGTGTACGCCTTTGACAATGCAAGCTACAACGTCTTGATCCCATACAATGACAAATGGGCTCGGAGAACCTAATATTCCCAAGACCATCGGCTTTTCGAAAAGAGCCGTGATCTGATTAGCCGTCCTGGAGCCTAGAATTGTTCCGGGTCGGAAGATCAGTTGATCAAGTTCAGGATGATCCTGTCTCCAAACGTCCAGCATCTCCTCAACAAGTCGTTTATGATCGGAGTATGCAAATTCAACGTTGCCCCGAAGCTCATCCGTCTCGTCCAACCATTGGGGGTTGTCCGCATGGTAACCGTACGCAGCGCCGCTGCTTGTATAGATTAGTTTGCCCACTCCGGCTACAATGCAGCATTTCAGAACATTTTCAGTTCCAAGCACGTCCACCGAGTATTCCAAATTGCGATCGGACTCTCCACCCGGAGTTACCATCGCAGCGAGGTGCACCACAATGTTGATCTGATGGCTCCTAAAAGTTGCTGCCAAAGTGCGCGAGCGTATGTCTTCGGCGATATATTCGATCCCCGGGAGTTGACCTCTCGTTTCCGGCAGCCGAACATCCATAGCCACGATCGTCTGCAAGGCTCGCCTGTCTTTGGCCAGGGCCTCGACCACCTGGCGGCCTATGTACCCACCAGCGCCGGTAATCAACACAGATTTATTGAAATTACAGTTAGTGGTCATGGGAAACTTATTATTCCGTTTGCAGGTACTCAAATTTTCAGAACTCTTAAATCCCTTTCCGCATCCTTGAGCCGGGAAACGTTTCTTTCATCATGAACGTGCAGATGAGGCACATGATAGAAGCCGCGAGCAAAACCATCAGCATTATCCTGTATCCCTCGAGTGAATACTCACCGGCTGCGGCCGCAGGATATCCGTCGAGGATCCAACCTATTCCCGGCTGAAAAAGTCCACCTCCCAAAAATGGGAACAGATTAACAGTGCCGGTGGATGTGCCCGCGATCTGGACCGGGAAAAGTTCTTTGGCTGTTGTGAATGCAATCACCACAATCCCTGCCGAACAGGCTGCCATAATGAAAATGGCTACATACAATGATAACTTGGAAAGTCCCGATGGAAAAATGCTCAGCAGAAGAAATTCTCCCACTAGGATTGCGCTTGTAATCATCATCACCTTTTTTCGACTGTAAAAGACTTTGTCCGAGAGTGCACTTATTATGGGGCTGGCCACTATAAGCGCGACAGCAATCATGTTGAGCATGCTGCCGACTTCGGCTCGGCTCAGACCGTACACTTGCATGAGATAAGGACCTGCCCAAAGAGCCCCAAAGCCGAAGAATATCCCGCAATCGAAGAAAAACCAGACCGCCAGCGGCCAGAAATACTTTTCCGTAATCACGGTTCGAGCGCCCTGCCAAAGTGACAAGCCTACGAGAGGCACGCCATTGGCTGGTCCCCCGCAGTCAATTTCCGCGATAGAGGGCCAACCCTTGTCCTGAGGACGGTTGCGAACCAAAATCCACACAAGAACTGCCATTATCAGAGTACCGATTCCTATGAGCTCGAATCCTGCCCGCCATCCGAGCCATCCTGCAATAAAAGCCAGAGGCGTAGCCGCGCTCAAGGCACCTACTCCTCCCATGACGTTCAGGATGGCCGTTACAAATGCGAATTCGCTTATACGAAACCACTGAGAAAATACTTTCATTGCGGGAATAAAAACCATGGAAACCCCGACACCCACCATTATTCTCGCGGCAATGGCCGTTCCAATTCCCGAAGCAAAACCGAAGAGCAGACTTCCCACGCCCGCTATGATCAGGAAAACGGTAACTGTCTTACGAGGGCCGATAGAATCCGACAAGAGCCCTGCGGGGAACTGCATCACGGCGTACGGGTAAAAATAGGCTGACGCTAGTAGTCCCATCACGCCGCCTGAAGCTCCGAAGGCCTTCTGCAGATCCACGGCCACGACTGCAGGGCAAAGCCGGTGAAAATATACGAATGCGAAGGCCAGTGCCATAATTCCCAGCACGAGCCACCGGTAAGTAAGCACCTTTTCGGTCGGGTCATCATTCATTTCTTTCACCGTTAGGCCATTTTTGACACAAGCTCCAGCGCAAGCTATAATTGCACACAAACTCGGTTTTGATCAATTTAAAGAGATGTTCAATGTTGAAGCCTTTTCTAAGGGTACTTGCTCCAAACCAGGTGCTGGAGCTGCTCACAATTTTCGATCCGACGGAGATTGAGCAGATCCCCACGACAGATGGTCTGTTTCGCGTCCTCGCTGAACCTGTAATATCGACCGAGGACATGCCCGGCTTTGATCGTTCCATCATGGATGGTTTCGCTGTGCGTTCCAGGGACACTTTTGGTTCCTCCGAAGGCGCGCCTGCTCTTTTCCAAATTGTCGGCGAAGTATCAATGGGAGAAATCCCTAATATAATATTAAAAAAGGGGGAAGCAGTCCGAATCTGGACAGGGGGTGCTCTGCCGTCTGACTCTGATGCCGTGGTAATGATTGAGCATTCTGAGGAAATTGGTAATAATGCGCTTGAAGTCCTTAAGGCCGTCGCTCCGTTCGAGAATGTTGTTCGTAGTGGGGAAGATTTCAGGAAAGGCGAAACATTCCTCAATGCGGGGTTTCGTTTAAGGCCCCAAGATTTGGGTCTGTTGGCCGCGATGGGACGGCAGACCGTAAGGGTCTATCGGAAACCCAATGTGGCAGTTACCAGTTCCGGTGACGAGATAATCCCGATAGATCAGGAGCCCCTCCCCGGCTGTATGCGGGATGTGAACCGGTACACGATAACTTCGATGATCCAGGAGGCGCATGCAAATCCTGTATGGATTGGCATCGCTCCCGACAACTTGGACGCTGTTTCTTCTTTGATCGAGAGAGGCATCGACACGGCCGACCTGGTCCTGATCTCAGGCGGCAGCTCTATGGGAAGCCGTGACCATGTTATCGAAGCAATCCGATCTCATAAAGATTCGGAAATCCTGGTTCATGGAGTTTCAGTCTCGCCGGGAAAGCCGCTCATATTGGGTCGAGTCGGCCGAAAGCCGATTGCCGGGTTACCGGGGCACCCTGTTTCAGCAATGGTTTGTTTTGAACAGTTCATTGTTCCACTGATTCGTCGTTTGGAAGGTGAAAACGTGATGCAGCCTTTCCTCAGACCGAGCTGCCTGGCGTTACTGAGCAGGAATATTCCTTCCAGAGAAGGCCGAATGGATTTCGTTAGAGTTCGCCTCCTGAAAAGAAACAATGATACGATTGCCGTGCCTGTGCCGGCCAAATCAGGGATGATCTCGTCTATGGTGCGGGCCGATGGGGTCATAACAATAGAGCCTGATTGCGAGGGCCTGTACAAGGGTCAAGAAGTCACTGTGAAATTATTTGCCCGCTGGACGGGGGAACGCATTGAGAAGGAACATCTACCTGGACATGAAGACGCCGGAAGAAGCTCTGGCGCTCTTTTTGAATCGACTCAACAGGAAAAGCTTTCCCGGGTCTGAAAACGTCCTGGTGACGGAATCCCGTGGAAGAGTTACTGCCGGCCCGGTTTACGCCCGTCTTTCCTCCCCTCATTTTCATACTGCTGCTATGGATGGATTCGCTGTCGCCGCAGAGAATACGTTCGGTGCGGGACCCGAGAACCCGGTCTTGTTAGCCGTAAACCGTGACGCTTGGCCGGTAAATACCGGGCGGCCCTTACCTCCCGCCGCCAACTCTGTAATAATGATAGAAAATGTCAATTTTCTTGATGATAATAATTTCGAAATTGAACAGGCGGTTGTTCCCTGGCAGAACGCGAGACGAGTGGGGGAAGATTTTGTTGCATCGGAGATGATCCTCCCTGCTCGCCATATAGTGACGTCTTACGAAATTGGGGCGCTGCTGGCAGGGGGCGTCAGATCAATCGAGGTAATGTGCAAGCCCAAAGTTGCTATCATTCCAACCGGATCGGAATTAGTGGCGCCCGATGTACTTGCAGATGAAGGGCCGGGACTGGGACCGGGAGAGGTCGTCGAGTACAACTCCTCCATACTGGCAGGTCTGGTTGAAGATGCCGGGGGCATTGCTCTACGACGGCCCATTGTTCCTGATAATTACGACGCAATCAAAGAATCCACAGCGGATGCAGTGAAATCGGACGCCCATCTCGTCGTAATCAATGCAGGATCTTCTGCCGGTAGTGAGGATTATACTGCCGCGGCGATAAGCGAACTCGGCGAGGTCCTGGTCCATGGGGTTGCGATGATGCCCGGGAAGCCGACCATCCTGGGCATTATTGACGACAAACCCGTAATGGGAAATCCAGGATATCCGGTATCGGCAGTCTTTTCTTTCGAGGTCTTTGGAGTGCCCCTGTTGAAGGTCATGCAAGGGCTCCCTCACGGACAACGGGCAGTCATATCAGCGGTGACCGCCAGGAAAATTCCTTCGAAACTCGGCCGAGAGGAATTCGTGCGGGTACGTCTGGGGAAAGTGGCAGATCGCGTGATCGCCGCCCCATTACCCAGAGGAGCAGGTTCCATTACTACGCTGACCAGGGCGGATGGAATCCTTCGAATACCGTCTCGCACAGAAGGAATCGAACAGGGAACATCGGCTAATGTGGAGCTTCTCAGGCCTGCCGAGCAGATAGATCGCACTGTTGTGGTCATCGGCAGCCATGATTTGACCCTCGATCTGCTTGCGGACGAGCTGATCCCTCATGGTGTTTTTCTATCTTCGAGCCACGTGGGGAGCTTGGGTGGTCTGATGGCCCTGAAGAATCGAACAGCGCATGTTGCGCCCTCGCACTTGCTGGACACCGATACGGGCGAATACAACTGGTCGTACATCCGCAAATACATTCCCGAAGTTCCGGTTAGACTGTTTCACGGTGTAATGAGAGAGCAGGGATTCATTATCCGAAAGGGGAACCCCAAGTCCATCACGAGTTTTGAAGACCTCGTGCGAGATGATGTGACCTTTATCAACCGGCAGTCAGGCGCGGGAACTAGAGTACTGCTGGATTATAACTTGGAGCGTCTTGGGCTGGATGCAGCAAAGATTAAGGGCTATGAAATAGAAGAATTCACCCACACGACAGTGGCTGTTGCGGTTCTGTCCGGAGTGGCTGATGTCGGCATGGGCGTGTTGGCCGCGGCACGAGCCCTGGACCTTGACTTTATCCCTGTCGCCACGGAACAGTACGACCTTGTTATTCCTGAAGAATTCCTCCCGGACGAGAAGATTCAAGTCCTCCTCGAAGTAATCAAAGGGAACAGCTTCAAGAACAAAGTGCTCGCCCTGGGCGGGTACGGTGTGGATAGGACCGGGGAAGAGATACTGCCGCGGTAGGAGCAATGTCTTTGTCTTTGATTGAGAACCGGCTTAGAGACCATCTCCCTACAGGAAAGTCGAGCACGTCCGGGTATTGATGAAAACAGTCGACAGCGGAAGACTGACACTCTTCCAGTTACCGCAGCGCCGGTGAGCTTCATGTTTGGAAGCGCTGTTTGCTCAAAGTAATTCGTGCGGAAATAGTGTAAGATTATGGGCAGGAGGCCAACATGGACACTGCCATTATCGACAAAATAATCGAGCAACTGGAAGCCCTGCCTCATGAACTGCAATGGCGGGTGCTGGAATTCACTCGGTCGCTGACGCTGCCAACACCACGCGGAGTACCTGGTCAACAATTGTTGCGGTTCGCAGGCACTATTTCATCAGACGACGCTCATCTGATGCGCGAAGCGATTGAGCACGGTTGCGAAAAGATCGATGCCAATGAGTGGTAGATTCCTTACACCTCACCTATAGTCCCCTCTTGTAGAACGAAGCTATCGACCATCACCGACGTCAAAGCGCCGGTCCTTAGGGTGGGAAAATTGGACGCGTCTGTACGTTGAATGGAAAACTTGACTCGCGTCCCTTCTGAGAACTTCTCGTTCCCAGGCTCCGCCTGGGAATGCATGATCTGGAGGCTCCTCCTCCATTATGTGCCAGGATGCCAGATGTAGGGATTCTCAAAAGTAATAGCGAAAAGGAAGAGGATTTGGAGGCGACGTCCCGCGCAGAACGCGGGATTGCCCGTCATGTCTTGGTAGGACAGGCATCTTGTCTGTCCCATTTAATAGACGGGCTGGAAGCCTGTCCTACTATTCAGTTACCCTCCGATCTTTGCGGGCACAAGAATTTTGAAAACTGCTACAGTTACCGGGCAGAGCCCGGAAGATATGGGTTCCCAGGCGGAGCCCGGGGAACAAGTAAATCCGCGATTGACAAAGACACGAGTGGGCGTCAGACTGCCAAACGAATGCCGGACATTTGGAGTTGCGACATGGAACGCCAATTCACACTGGAATATTGGCTGGACGATGATTGGTACGTGGGGAGGCTGAAAGAAGTTCCAGGTGTCTTTAGCCAAGGGGAGTCACTGGAAGAATTGGAAGAGAACATCCGAGACGCGTATCAACTGATGATGGAAGAGACGGAAACGGTTAGCCGATCCGGGATAAAGAGCAAAGAAATCTCCGTTGAGGTTGCGTGAAAAGGATCGAGTTCATTCGTAAGCTCGTCCGGTCCGGATGCTATCTCAAACGGCATGGCAGCAGACATGACATCTACTGTAACCCTCACGGCGGTAAGCAAGCGCCTGTGCCCAGGCACGCGGAAATTAGAGAGAGCCTCTGTGAGCTCATTCGAAAGCAATTAGGTCTCACTGAATAAACCCCAGGAACAAAGCAGCTTATCCACCTTCACCGAGCGCACCGTCCGATCTCCAGGTTCATACATCTTTCCTGTCTGCGTTCTCCGCGTTCTCAGCGGTGAATCTCCCTTATCAAAGGCAGATCCACCGACCGAGACACATACCGGCAAAGGCGAAGAAGGTACGCAACACCGCCGTACCTCAGCAGGGCAACAATGGTTGTTTCCTCGCCAGGAGAAGTGTTTGCCTTGACAGAGGGCCTCTTAATGGGTGACCCCTCCCACATTATTATTTATTTTTTAGACGGCGAGTGCTTATCAAGGTAATCTTCTAATTCATTAATTATCTGAAAATAGTTAAACAAAGGGTCTGCCAAAGCAAGCAAACCGGGTTCTTTAGGTTTATCTATAATTATCAAAAGATCTTGCAGGAGTCGGAAATATGCAGACTCGAGCAACTTAATCAGCAACTCTATCAGCCGCACATCTAAATGAATCAAAAGCGCCAATATTTGGTGAATATCTTGAACTGAATTAGTTGCGCCTTCTTGCTGAAATCACCGATTTGGTCGGAACCGTACCGAAGCCGGCCTTACGGATGTTCGTTACTGATACACTCGGAAACCCGTATATCGACGAGAAGTGGTTTCCGGCAATTCTCAGCCCGATTGCAGAGTCGCGGCGGCAGGCGAACGAGATCAAGCGTCAAGAGCCTATCACTGTAGTTATAGGCAATCCGCCGTACAAGGAGAAGTCAAAAGGGCTGGGTGGCTGGGTGGGAGCGGGCGGTGAAGATTCTCCTGAACCTCCACCATTGGATGCATGGAAGCCGCCGCCCGAGTGGGGAGTCAGTGCACATGTAAAGCACTTGCGTAACTTGTACGTGTATTTCTGGCGTTGGGCGACATGGAAAGTATTCGACCACCATCCAAAGGAGAACACGGGAATCGTCTGCTTCATCACGGTGGCGGGATTCCTCAACGGCCCCGGCTTTCAAAAAATGCGCGACTATCTTCGCCGAATCACAGACGAAATCTGGGTGATCGACTGCTCTCCTGAAGGACATCGACCAGATGTCAACACACGGATTTTTGAAGACGTGATGCAACCCGTTTGCATCGTGCTCGCCTCACGTTCTCCGCATACCGACTCAGAGATTCCGGCCACAGTGAGATTCTGGACACTCGCTACCGGTCACCGGACGGCCAAGTTTGATGCCCTCTCTACTCTAAAGCTTGATTCTGCCGATTGGGTCTTGTGCCCGTCAGATTGGCGGGCCCCGTTTCTCCCGGCGTCGACGGGATCGTGGTCAACTTATCCTGAATTGAATGATCTCTTTGTTTACAATGGTTCCGGCGTCCAGCCCGGCCGCACCTGGGTCATCGCTCCTGATGCGGCATCCTTGCGGCGACGATGGCAGACCCTTGTTGATGCGCCGAGTGACCGAAAAGAGGTTTTATTCCATCCGCATCTTCGCAACGGGAAACCTGGTGACAAGCATAGCAAGCGCGTCGTTACGAAAGGATTGCCCGGCTGTGAGCCCCGGCTCGAAACTGTCGCTGAGGATAAAGGCCCCTGCGCAGAGCCTTTACGTTACGGATTCCGGTCCTTTGATAGGCAATGGATAATTCCAGATAATCGGTTGATCAATCAACCCAATCCGGAATTGTGGGAGATGTATTCTGACCGCCAAGTGTTTCTGACTGCACACAGTCGTAGCTCGCCATCATCAGGTCCAGCGCTTTCGTTTACTGAACTCATTCCTGATTATGACCATTATAGAGGGTCTTTTGGTGGCCGCGTCTTCCCGCTTTGGAGGGATGGCGACGCAAGTGTATCGAATATCCCGCCCAATCTGCTATCATATCTGAGTCTTAAGTATGACCGGGCGGTCGGCGCACAGGATCTGTTCGCGTACATAGCGGCCGTCGCAGCACACCCGTCGTTCACCGCTCGGTTCAAAACCGACTTAGTGAGGCCCGGTCTACGGATTCCGCTGACGGCGGATGCCGAGTTTTTTGGGACTGCTATTGAATTGGGGGCCACGGTGATTTGGCTCCACACGTTCGGTGAACGGTTCGTGGACCCGGATCACGGTCGACCTCCAGGACCACCCCGGCGTTGGTCGAGCGATAAATCTCGAATTTCAGTTGTGGCCGCAATTCCTCAAGATCCCGCAAGCATGCCTGATAATATCGATTACGACGCGAGCAACCGCAGACTCCGAGTGGGGCAAGGATATATTGAGGGAGTGGAGCCCCAGGTCTGGGCTTATGAGATTTCCGGCAAGAACGTGCTCCGTCAGTGGTTCAGCTATCGCAAAGCCAATCGGGAGCGCCCGATTATCGGCACTCGGCGGCCACCATCACCGCTCGGTGATATTCAGCCTGGTCATTGGCTGGCCGAGTACACAACGGAATTCGTCAACGTTCTCAACGTGCTTGCATGGCTGGTTGATCTCGAACCGCAGCAAGCCGAACTCCTCGAAAAGATCTGCTCCGGTCCCACCATCTCCAAAGACGAACTTCAATCAGCGGGTGCCCTCGAAAAACCGACAACGGTTTCACGCAGGACTGGTCCGAAAAATTCTTCAAATCAGATAAACCTCCTTGATTGAGAACGCTCCAAGAATTCTGATTCAGAAAAAACGCGCCCTTATCTTCCACTGTTGCCCAGCCAAAGTTTGTTAAAGACCTGTCATGGCGATCCACTGCTTCACCAATTTGTCTGGTTTTTCCAGCATGATATTTGATTCATTAAAACCGAATAAGATATCGGCAAAGAGGACGTTTTCTGATATATAGTCGGTGCGGGAAGGATTGGGCTGCGTGGATTTCAACCAT
>JBKQRG010000504.1:0-10011 GCA_052144015.1 Desulfomonilaceae bacterium | reverse complement strand
AAACCCTGCTACGAGCTTCTCTCGGTGTTCGAAAACGCGTCTCTTAAGGTCGTTGGTTACTCCGGTGTATAAGACCGTGTTGCGATCATTAGTCAAAATGTAGACACAGTATTCTCTCGGCATGTCCGTCCTGTAAGAAGTCTCGTGAGATTGCTTCGCTGCGCTCGCAATGACACGTCGCTGGTCACGTACTCTCAATGACAGGGGTTCCTATATCCCGTCTTTCGACCGCCTTCACCTTATCTGTTCATAATCCTTTCCGTTGTTACAAGCACCAATGTAAATATCATATCCAATTCAAACCAACGCGCGATCGAGCTATCAAAGAGCACTGATACAGAGGCCGGAAATTCTTCATCAGTCCTCCACAAGACATACGTCACCGGAATAGTGGGAAAAGGCGAGAAGCGCATGGCCCTGTCCCCATGAGGTACGGAGACCGCTCCCAATTCCCGGCAACGAACCTCGAATCCATCGGGATCATTACCGTAACGCTCTGTAATTGGCGCAGTATGTAGCGTGTGCGGCCCTTGAAAGAATGTGACCCCTCCAGGAAAATCTTTTTCACTGACTTCCTTGCCATCCAGGGAACCCGGATTCTTGGCTATCAAATAACGTATGAGCAGGATCTGAAACTCTTCAGTTAATTCGCGCTGAGGATCAGGCTTCACTTCTGTGATTTGCTCCCGGACCGGATCCACGCGATAGACCGAATTCAAGAACTGCACCTCATAGGCTTTATTATCCTCAGTGGCTTCAACTCCGGGCCGGTGCAAAACGTCTTCTCTAGGCCGACTTCTTAGGTCTTCCCAATGCATTGGATTTGGCGCAGCGCAACCCATGTTTGGCTCCAAGCAAAATTTGGTTTCTATAATAACCCGACCTGTCGTTGCGAGCGTATCACACGGGGCCTGTCATTGCCAGCGCAGCGAAGCAACCTCTATTCGTGCGCGGCTGGAAAATCCGAGATTGCCACGTCGTTTCACTCCTCGCAATGACAACGTTAGGGGCTTTGCTCGGGGGCACGTCTGCTCTTGCTGCATGGGGCTATGCGAAAGTCCCTGAGGGACTCCAAAATACGGATTATCGGGTTTTGCGTGGATCATGGAAAAAAATTTCGCGGGAACTTTCTCCGGCGGTGGTAACTTATTGTAGAATGAGATTCATGACCCGGTGCTCGGGAGTCAAATTGTGCTCCTGGAGGCAATCATCGGTGCAATTTCCGAAAGGGCTCCTTGACTTTAGAGAAAAAGATAGTAGACTGTATTACTAAGGAATCGGGCTGTTCCCGTCAGGATCTAATTTGAAACGTTCAATCGCTCTTATCCTATGCTGCTGTTTGGTGGGTGTCACTGCCGCACCGGCATTTGCTTTACCCTGCTGCTGTAAGGGAATGTGTAAACCTGCAGTCGTAGAGAAAGCACGCCCTTGCTGTGAGAGCAAAAGTTCTCTCGACCCTGGCTCCAATTCCAAAAAAATGCGGCCCTGTTGCGCAACAGGTTCCAGGCACGTAGGGCCGGCCTCATTTTCAGATTCAGCTTCCGATCGTTCGTGCTGTTCGGGTAATACAATAAAAAAAGAGTGTCCGGTATGCCGCTGCCTGGAGCAGATGCAGATTGTAGCGCTCTCGGGAACCGAAACGCCCGAATTAAATATACGAAATTCAATAGGCATTCCAGTCATATCGGCTGTTTTCTCTTCACCAGACGTAGTCTACGTCTCCGCTCCTTCAGCAAATTCAGATTGTCGCGGCGCCCCCATCGGTCTTCGGACCTGCACCCTTCGCTGTTGATCTCACCTTTTGAATAATCTTGAGCTTTCTTTCGTAGTTTAACCCGAGAAATTCGGGGAAACTCCGGATCGCGCGTCTATTTACTTTACTTCATTATCCAATTGTCCTGGATGAAAATAAAATCAGGAGTGAAAGCATGTCTTCGGAAAGACAAATAAAAAAGATTGATCTCGAAACACTGGACCGGGAAGATCGTAAAGTTTCTCTAGGCAAATTGCGTAAGGGAATCATAGGCTTGGTCGTACTCCTTGTGATTGCCGGGGGAGTCTACGGAGGTTACCGGCTGGTGGCCGGCGAGGTAGTGGCGTCGCGTTTTGCTGTAAACAAGATGACTTGCCCCGCCTGTGTCATCACCGTCCAAGAAGTTACGGAAAAGCTGCCCGGAGTTGTTAAGACCGACGTGAGCCTGGCTGCTCAGGGCGTGACTGTGAAATTCCGAAATAATCGGACCAATCCCGATGAAATCAAAGGGGCCATAGTCAAGGCAGGCTATCCCACAATATTGGACGGGACTTTCAAGCCTTCCGCGGGTGGAATCGACGACGCTGTGGTCGCGAAAATCAATGGGAAACCTATTTTCGGCAAAGACATGAAAACACCCATGGTGGTTGACGATCCCAAGGTCAAAACGGATCAAGCGTCTGCCTTTTTTTCAGTAGTGGGTAAGGAAATTCTCCTTCAGGCTGCTGACGCGAAAACAATTGTCGTTCAACCTCACGAAATAGATGAGGAGATCGGAATTATTGCCAAGAAGCAGGCAATTTCTCCCGAAGAACTCCAGCAACAGAACATTTCCAGGTTTGGTTCGCGGGAAAAGTTCTTACAGATCGTGGCCCAGAGGCTCGCGCTACGAAAGCTTTTGGACGAACACGTTGTTCAAGGTGTTCAGAATTCTGAAGAAAGGAAACGCAAAACTCTTGAATGGGTAGGCGCTCTCTTCAAGGATTCCGAGGTGGAAATAGTCGACCCTGCCATCAAGGAGAAGGTGCGGTCCATAGCAGGTCAGGAGGATTGGAAGACATTCTGGCCGCGTATGGTTTCCGGCGAAACCGAATTAAAGAACCTTTTGTTCCAATAGCTCTAGAAAGCCACTTTCCCATTACTAATTAGGAGGAAAGGAAAAAAGAAATGAAATACGAAAATATCAGCAAAAATTTCGTTGTCGCTATGGCCGTTACGGTTTTAACAACCATTACAATAATTTTCGCCGCGGTTTCCGGGGCACTGGCCTGGAATTTTTCTGTGCCTACCCAAGAGGTCAAGCCCTCGAATGGGATTTTTAGCTTTCCTGCAACTGCCTTTCAGGACGGGAAAGCCAAATATTTTCAATTCAGCCCGTCCGCTAACCAGAAAATTCGCTTTTTTGTGGTCAAGAGTACTGACGGCGTGATCCGGGCCGCGTTTGATGCGTGCGACGTTTGCTGGCGTGCAAAAAAGGGTTACGTCCAGCAGGGAAATGACATGGTCTGTGTCAACTGCGGCCTCAAGTTCCGCACGGATAAGGTCAACGAGGTCACTGGCGGCTGCAATCCTTCTGCCCTTAAGAGGACTATCAAAGACGGAAACATAATGATCACTCAGGAAGATGTAATGTCCGGACTGCGATTCTTTCAGTAGGAGGTTTCCATGAAACTACGTGATATCGCCTTAAATAATCTGCGGCGTAGGAAAGCCAAAGTCTTCTTTCTGGTCGTGGGCTTGTTGGTCGGCGTGGCCGCTGTTGTAGCCCTCCTGACTACCACCAGTACCTTGGAAGAAGACATTGCTCATAAAATGGACGAATTCGGGGCAAACATAATAATAACTCCCAAAACCGAAGGATTATCCCTCACATACGGTGGCTTGAATCTGGGAGGACTCTCATTCGACACGAAAGAAATCTCCCAGGAAGATGTGGCTAAAATTCCCACTATTGCCAATGCTGCCAATATCAGAATTATAAGCCCCAAGGTTTTTGCGGTCTTTGAAAAGCAAGATCAAAAAGCTTTAGTCGTGGGAGTAGATTTCAGCCAAGAGTTGTCGCTGAAGAAGTGGTGGAAAATTAACGGTGAAACCCCTTCTGCGGGTAACGAGATAATTCTGGGTAAAGAAGCCGCAGACCGGTTCTCGGTGCATAGTGGTTCGTCACTGGAAATAAACGGTAAGAAATTCTTTGTGGCCGGGGTCTTGGAACCCACAGGTTCACAGGATGACAATCTCATATTCATGGCGCTGCCCGTTGCCCAGCACGTTTTCGGTAAGCAGGGCAAGATAGGTATGGTAGAGGTTGCGGCTCTTTGCAAGAACTGCCCTATTTCGGACATAGTTACACAAATAGCGGAAAAAATGCCCACAGCGAAGGTTACTGCTGTCCAACAAGTCGTTGCCGGGCGTATGGATACTTTGCACAGTTTCCGTAAGTTCTCTCTTGGAATTTCAGGTTTGGTCCTGCTGGTGGGCTCTATGGTCGTTTTCGTCACAATGATGGCCAGCGTAACCGAGCGCACGAGAGAAATCGGTATATTCAGCGCAATTGGATTCCGAAGAACTCACATTATGAAGATTATTCTGTTGGAAGCCCTTGTCGTGTCATTGATGGCCGGGATCGCCGGCTATCTCGTCGGAATCGGAACCACTCGAGCGCTTCTCTCATTCCTGACCGAGGAAATGCCCCATTTTTCTATCGATCCTTTTGTGGCTGCGGGAGCGGTTTTTCTGGCAATAGTAATAGGTCTGTTGGCCTCGATCTATCCCGCCATGACTGCTTCGAGGATGGATCCCAGCGAAGCTCTGCGCACTTTATAAGGAGGCTTTTCAATGAGTTACATCATAGCAAATCAAATTGTTAAAGAATTCGGCCAAGGCGCCGGCAAAGTGACGGCTGTCCGAGGGATCGATCTTTCGATCGAGCAAGGCGAATTTATTTCGATTATGGGAGAATCGGGCGCAGGCAAGAGCACACTGCTTTCCATGTTGGGGGGCCTCCTGAGTCCTACGACCGGTGAAATCGTAATCGGAGGAATTGACATATACAAACTCGGTACGGACAAACGAGCGGATTTCCGGCGTGAGTTCATGGGTTTTATTTTCCAATCGTTTCAGCTCATCCCTTATTTAAATGTCTTGGAAAACGTTCAGCTCCCGTTGGCAGTAACACATCATTCCGAAGCCGACAAACAGACGCTGGCAATGGCGGCACTGGAACGGGTAGGTCTTAAAGACAAGGCCCATCGCCTGCCCAACCAGGTCTCCGGCGGCGAGCAGGAACGGGTTGCAATCGCAAGAGCTGTGGTCAATGAGCCACCCATACTTTTCGCGGATGAGCCCACCGGAAATCTTGATTCCCGGAACTCTTCGGAAGTGATGAATCTGCTCACACAGCTCAATTCAGAAGGTCAGACAATAGTCATGGTGACGCATAGCAGGAAGAACGCAGATTACAGTCATCGGCTCGTTGAGGTTGCGGACGGCACACTTTTGGAGCGTCAGGTGATGCGTGCGGTAGTGTAATTACAAGGACTGCCATTAAGAGCGCAAGAATAGCGGCTCTATTAAAATAAGGAAAGATCATATGAAAACAATAGGTTTAGTCAGCTTGGTTATATTGGCGGGTTTGCTTTTGGTTACAACAATCCATGCAGCGCCTAGCTGCTGCGATCCAACACAGGGCCAAGCGCAAACGGGTATTTTTCCTTCTATGTCCCAGGCAGGTAGTACATTTCCGGTAGTGCCAAGGAATACCTACACCCAGCAGGTACCGCAAACTGCTCGCGAACTCGGTCCAGTTCCTAAAAATTTAAAGGTATCTCAGCCTTCGATGACGTACAACCCGGCCCCGGTTGCGCCTTTACAAACTGTAACTGTCCTTCCACAGACTAATCCAGCAACTGCTTCCGGACCGTGTGGATGCGGTGCTCGTAATAAAACAGCCAATTATGAAGTTCCGAACGGCAGCTGCTGTGGCGGCAATGCATCTTACAGCCCGAAGCAGGCAGTGCAACCTGTCAGCTCGCTCCCGAGTTGCTGTTCAGGCAAGAGTCAAGCGGCCGCTCCCGTCTCGGGTTGCTGCGCTGGCCAAATGAAACCGGCGGCACCTGCCTCGAATTGCTGCGCAGTCGGGTCGAAGACTGCAGCCGCGCTGCAAGTTCCTAAAGCCACAGGCAAGGTAGCATCTTCACCTTTGCCCTTGCAGCCACAATCAGCGGTGGTTCGGGCAGATGTTCCATCAAACATGTTGTCCGCAATGAAAATTACATCTAATGGGACACCGGTACTGAGATTTGGAAGCCTCTGGTAAAAAAGCATTGGTCGAATACGGTTCGCTTTTCCCCGGATTATGTCCGGGAAGAGCGGACTGATTCCCGAGAATGAATTGTGCGACGAAAATTACTGACATGCGTTTTCCAAGATTTCTCCCGGACCAATGTTGATGCTCTTTTGGCCGCGAGGTGCAGAGTATGAATCCAACCGATTTGAAAGATTTCTTCTTAACAGGTCGCGGAAGGCCGGTCTTTGATTTCTTAAACACAAGTCGTGGGAAAAGGATCCTTGTTGTAGGCCTTATAGTTATGGCCTTTGCGATAGGTCACTATTGGCCGACCGGCGAGGAGCTTAAGCCTACTCCAGCCACACCGGGAGTTTCTGCAGCGGATCAACACGAACATGCCACCGATAAGCCAGCGAAAGAGGCCAAAAAAACCGCCCTTTGGACATGCGCGATGCATCCGCAGATCAAACTTCCCCACCCCGGGAAATGCCCTATTTGCTTTATGGATCTCATTCCTCTTGAGACGGGCGGAGGGCAGTCAGACGTAAGCCTGGCCCAGTTCTCTATGTCGGATACCGCCAAGAAGCTCGCGGAAGTGGAAACTGCAGAGGTCAAACGGGAACCGACCAAAGTAACCGTGAGAATGGTGGGGATGGTTGTTGAGGCGGAGCCCAGGATAGCGGCCCTTACGTCACGTGTGGACGGTCGACTCGACGAGATCTACATCAGTTTCACCGGTGAGCATGTCAGCAAGGGTCAGCCGATGGTCAAGATCTGGAGTCCTACCCTGATCAAGTCGGAGGTCGAACTCTTTGAAACGCTTCGAGGGGGTGAAGGAAACGATCCATCCATGATCAAGGGATCTGAGGAAAAGCTGATCCAATATGGCCTCACGCAAGAGCAGATCGATGAAATCAAAAGAAACAAGAAACCGGATCTATACATCACACTTCGGGCCCCCATAAACGGGATCGTTACCAAGAAGTTGGTGGCCCTCGGCCAATTCGTAAAAGAGGGGCAGGAGATGTACATGATCAACGATCTCTCGCAGGTGTGGGTCAAGATGGACGCTTACGAGACTGATCTGCCGTGGATCAGATATGGCCAGGATGTCATCTTTACCACCCCTGCGGTGCCGGGCCGGAAGTTCTCCGGCAAGGTATTATTCGTAGACCCCATGCTGGATACGAAGACTCGCACGGTGAAGCTCAGAGTGGAAGCGCAAAATCCTGGTCTGACACTAAGACCGGGAATGTTCGTGACAGCGGAATTGGAAGCTGAGGTGGATGCTGAGGGACGTGTAATCAAAAGAGAATGGTCCGGAAAATATATTTGCCCGGTCCATCCGTCAGAGAACCCCAGCTCCGAGCCCGGAATCTGTCCGGACAGTAAGATGCCGCTCAGGCCCGCTTCCGAGTACGGTTATGCTGACATCAAAGATCCGGAGTTGCCGCTGGTCATACCAGCCTCGGCGCCTCTGATAACCGGCAAACGAGCAATAGTCTATGTGGAGGTCCCCAACACTGACGAACCTACTTATGAATTGAGGGAAGTGGTCCTCGGCCCGCGGGCTGGTGACAAATACGTGGTGTACAAAGGCATTAAAGAAGGCGAAAAGGTCGTTTCCAAGGGCAACTTTAAAATTGATAGTGCGATGCAAATAGTCGGCAAGCCCAGCATGATGCACCCGCCTGAGACGGAGAAGGCTAAAGAAGCTCCGGCGCCGGTAGAAGATGAGTTGATCGAGAGAATAAATGCTCCTGTCGAGTTCCTGCAGCAGCTAACTCCCGCCGTGAAGGAGTACCTGATTATCAAGGACGCTCTGGTGGAAGATAACAATGAACTGGCCGGCAACAAAGCGAAGGATCTGGATGCGGCGCTACATGGGATGAAGACCGATCTTCTGGATCCACAGGCCAAGGAGTCCTGGAATAAGCTGTTTCAGAAGATGCACAAAGAAATAGAGAAGATCGCGAACAACAAGGACATACAAATCCAGCGAGAGGCATTCGATCCTCTCTCCGAATCATTCGCGAGGACCATCATGGGCTTCCGACACGCCATGTCCGGACCACTGTTCGTGTACCATTGCCCTATGGCCTTTGACAAGAAGGGCGCTTACTGGATAGAGGACAGCAAGGAAATCAAAAATCCGTACTTTGGTCGCAAGCCTTTCAAGGGTCAGGACATGTTCAAGTGTGGCGTACTGGAAGAAACCATACCTCCGGAGAAGACAAGCTCGGAGAAAACAACCGCTGAAGCTAGCCCTGAATCGGGCCCTGCGCATGAGAAACATGAGGAGGAGCCAGGGTCAAAGCCCGACATCAAGGATTCCGGAAAAGGGCAAGATAAGCATGACCACGGCTCTCAGCCCCATCGCGAGGGGGAAGCAAAATGAAGACCCCCAAGCAGGACACGCAGGTTACTCACAGCCCCACCGTCCGGGATACGTTTTTCGCCAAGGTCATGGGCTTCTGGATCCAACAAAAGCTCCTGATGGTTATGATACTTATTGGAACCGTTCTTTACGGGTTGATGGTGGCGCCTTTTGATTGGCAGATCCCTGGACTACCGCGGAATCCCGTGCCGGTAGACGCTATTCCTGACATCGGAGAAAACCAACAGATAGTTTTCACTGAATGGGCAGGACGCTCACCCAAAGATATAGAGGACCAAATCACATACCCTCTGACTGTTTCCCTACTCGGCATACCGGGGGTCAAGACCATCCGGAGCAACTCGTTCTTTGGGTTTTCCACAATTTACATAATATTCAAGGAAGATGTGGAGTTTTATTGGTCTCGTTCCCGCATACTAGAGAAACTTAATTCTCTTCCCGCCGGCACTCTACCCGAACAGGTGCAGCCCACACTGGGACCGGACGCAACGGCTCTGGGCCAGGTTTTCTGGTACACAGTGGAAGGGGAAGGGTTCAGTTTGGATGAATTGAGAACCGTTCAGGACTTCACCGTTCGATATGCTTTGCAGTCTTCAGGCGGTGTAAGCGAAGTTGCTTCCATCGGGGGTTACGTCAAAGAATATCAGATAGACATCAATCCGGACGCTATGAGAGCCCATAGCATAACACTCCCGATGATCTTTGACGCTGTAAAAAATGCTAACCGCGATGTCGGCGCCGGGACAATTGAGGTGAACCGCGCGGAGTATACGATACGGGGGCTCGGTTTCATTCGTTCCGTCGAAGATGTGGAATACGCTGTCGTTAAAATGACTGATAATGTTCCACTTTATGTCAAAGATGTGGCCACTGTATCTTTGGGTCCGGAAATGCGACGTGGGGCCTTGGATAAAGAGGGCGCCGAGGTAGTGGGCGGCGTGGTGCTGGTGAGATTCGGCGAAAATCCTCTTCAGGTCATAAAAAACGTCAAGGAACGAATTAAGCAGATAGCCCCTGGTTTGCCCTCCAAGACACTTCCGGACGGCAGGGTCTCGCAAGTAAAAATCGTGCCCTTCTACGATCGCACACACCTGATTTATGAGACCTTGGATACCCTGAGAAGAGCCCTCGGTGAAGAAACACTGGTAACGATAATTGTCGTTATTGTCATGGTTAGTCACCTAGTGAGTTCCGCCCTGATTTCCATGATATTACCTCTCGCTATTCTGGGCACGTTTATAGTGATGAAAACGGTCGGCATCGAGGCCAATATTATGGCGCTGACCGGAATCGCCATAGCGATCGGCGTCATGGTGGACATGGGAATCATCCTTTGTGAAAATATTTTGAGGCACATGGATGAGGCTAAGGGGGATCGTTCAGCGAAAAATATGTTCCGCATCGTCCGCGATGCCTCCGCGGAGGTTGGGGGCGCAGTAATAACCTCATCACTCACCACCATCATCTCATTTCTTCCAGTATTTACTTTGACCGGCGCTGAGGGGAAGCTGTTCAAGCCGGTCGCCTATACCAAAACGTTCGCAGTTGGCGCTGCCCTGGTTCTCGCGCTGGCTA
>JBKQRG010000503.1:0-4229 GCA_052144015.1 Desulfomonilaceae bacterium | reverse complement strand
AGGAAAAAATCGAAACACAACCAAAGATCGTCCCCCGAACTCTTCCTGTCCCCCCGCATAAGTGAATGCTTACGTTTGCCCCTTCTTCACCTTGCATGTCGTCTACTTGCGGCAGCCGGTTTCTGCTTCCATCATAACCCGTCCGTGTCCGACGCTTCTTCTCGAGTGGCAACTATTCGGGCGACGTTCGCTAGATTCGGATAAGAGCGAAGAGTCGGGCACAAAATTCATTTGCGTCCTTATGCGCCGATGGAAGAATTTTTTGTTTGCACTGACGACGACCTCATGTTATGTATATTCACATTGTGAATAATCACTTCCTGAAGATGCTGTGCCGGCTAGCTATGGTGACTCAGGGACCGGCTCACCGGCAACAAATTTGTAGCGAATTCCATGGGAAACTCGGCGCACCCTAGATGTTTAGGACAAGCCCAAGATGACCCCTATGGTTTTGACGAGGGGGAGACTCTCTTGTGGCGGGTGAGACAAAGCAAACGAGGTAAAGAATAGGATGCAAGAAACTAATGAGAAATGGGCAAGAATAGTCATTCAGGCTTGGGCAGATGAGGGGTTCAAGAACAGACTTCTCGCAGACCCGAAGGTCGTGCTGAAGGAAAACGGGATCGACTTCCCCGAGAGCATCAAGGTCAACATCTCAGAGGACAAAGAGGACGAGATCAACCTGACACTGCCTCCTAAACCAAACATTTCGCGCGGAGAAGAGTGGCTGCTGTCCGGTCCCTTTGACCGTATGCAGTCCGGTTGATTACTGCATTGCATGCAGGCAAAGGGATGATCGAGATCACCACGCCGCCGCAGTCAAGCTGTTCCGCACTAAGGGCCGATGTTTTCCGGAGGGCCAGGAGCAGAAAATAGTGCTGCTGCTTGGGAATGTGAAAAAATGCTTTCTCTGCGCCCTCCGCGGTTAAGGATTTCTTGCGTTCTCCGCGATCCCTGCGGTGAATGCTTGTCTGTGGTTTTGCGGTGAGGGGCTTGCCATGAAAACTCGACGCATTCCCATGATCACAAAGCAGTGGCTGGCTGTGTTGCTGGTTTTGGTACTGCTGCCGTGGGTGCGGATTGCATGGGCTGCGGATTCTCTCGAGGAGCAACTTATATGAGCGGCAGCGTGGCCGGTCACGACCTGCGTTGATGTCAGGAATTTTTGATTTGATCCCTGTCCGCGGGAACATGTTTGCAGGGAAAGGAAAACGAAATCGAGATACACGACCTGCCGCCATACTCTTCGCAATTCAGATGACGAACATATCCGGAAATAGCGGCAATGGTCGTGCCAAGCGGTTTTACTATCTAGAAAATGAATAAGATAAAACCTCTTACACCGGACCAGGAACAAAAGCTCAGTAGCTTTCTGGAAGAATGGTATCAATGGGGCATTTGTACCGATCGTGCGGATCGTCCCAAAGCGGAGACAGCGATCTCCAAAATGTTCCGACGAATTAAGAAAGAGCCACCTAAAACCTTCGCTTGGTGTAAATCTCCAGCTACTGCTTTAATGGCTCTCCAGGTTTTGAAGCACTCCATACGCGAGGATGATCTCAAAGCCCCTCTCTGGGGCCGTTTCTGTTGGAGTCTCGGAGAAGGTCTCCCGTACAGCTTCTGGGAGAGTCTCCGGGGTAGACACCGGGATCCTCTCTGGGGCGGTCTCTGGGAAGGTCTCCCGGACAGCTTCTGGGAGAGTTTTCGGGGTAGACACCGTGATCCTCTCTGGGGCAGTCTCTGGGAAGGTCTCCGGGACAGCATCCGGGAGAGTCTCCGGGACAGCATTCGGGACAGCATTCGGGACCTTATTTGGGGCCGTTTCCAGGATGCTTTCTGGGACGGTCTTCTGGACAGTCTCCCGATCCGTCTTCGGGACGGTTTCGAGAAGAGCCTGCGCGAGCAATGGTATGGTCAACACGATTCTTATTGGATTTCGTTTGATTTGTTTTGCCGCGATATCATGGGTGTGAAGTATGAAAGCCAAGAATCAGAAGAGTTGGATCTCTGGCGTGATATTGCACAGTCAGCTTGCTGGTGGTGGCCATACAAGAATTTTTGCGTTATTTCCGAACGCCCAATTTTAGTTCGTATGCAGGAGTGGTCTGAAAATCGACACAGATTGCATTGTGAAAATGGTCCGGCATTGGCATTTTCCGATGGATGGAAGGTGTATGCATTAAACGGCGTTCGTGTGCCATCCGAAATAGTAAAAACTCCAGCGGCAAAACTCGATCTTGATTTGCTTTTGCGGGAGCGGAACGCAGAGATCAGGCGCGAAATCGTCCGAAAAATCGGTATCGAAAGGATAATGTCCGAGCTAAAAACCGAAATTCTTGATGAGAGAAATGGGTATCAATTGCTGATACCGGATTTGCAAGACGGAAGAAAAAGACCCTATCTAAAAATGCTAAATCCATCAGAGGGAACCTGGCACATCGAAGGAGTGCATGCTGATTGCAAGACGGTTTCGGAAGCGCTGGAATGGCGCAATAACGACAACCTAGAAACGGAGATTCTAACATGAGGGCGATTCAACAGGGAGATGTGAGGATTAGGCTACACAAAGGGCCGCTTCCAGAAGGGGCCACGAGATTAGATCACTCCATTCTGGCCGAAGGAGAGGCCACAGGCCATACACACCAGGTTATTGGAGAGAGTGTCACTTTATGGTTATACACTAACCTGCTTTACATTGATGCTCCAGCCGGGGCGGTAATCACCCACAACACTCATAAATCGATTTCCGTTCCGCCTACTAAGCCTGGAAAGATGCATGAAGTGGAGATCGTCCGAGAATACCTCCATTTTGAGGAAGAGGCCCGTAGCGTGCGTAGGGTGGTGGATTAACACCCGAATTCTCGCAGGGGAAAAGATCTCTCGTCCCGATTTGGCACAATTGGCTCATGGCGGCCTGTGCCTACACTGCGAACAACGCCGTTGTTCGGAAAATCCGCTTACTGAAATACGTTTGACACCAAACGTACAGAGCCGGGCAGATCGTGGCAAAAGAGAAAATCCTTGTTGTTGACGGCAATAGCAAGAGGAGGTGGTTTGATGAACGTAGACGGTCTCACGATAGATGCTCTCATCAATAACCTGATCCTTAGTGGCGTTGCTTCAACCTTGACGACAACCGAGTACGAACTTCTCTACTTCTTGGCGCAAAGGCCGGGCCAGGCGGTCACTCGAGATGAGATTGCACGATCACTGAAGGGGGCGGGCCGCATTACAGATCGGTCATTTTATGCACAGATCTCGCGGCTGAGGCGAAAGCTCGGCGACTACGCAAGCATGATTGAAACCGTCAGAGGGGTTGGTTACCGGTTCAGGGCATGACCAGGAGCGAGAAGAAAATTGCTTAAGAAAGCACCACCGATTCAGTTCTCGGAAGGGTCGTTGCGGGTTGCTTTTGCGCACAACATGAAGGGCGGAAAGTTGCTAGCTGATATTCCTAAAACGAATGGTCACACAACAGATGTTCCACACGAACGGCAGCCGCGTAACCGGTCAGGTTACCCTGTTCTGGGAGTGCTTTATCACGGACCGTCACATGGTTACGAGCTTTGTCGTGAACTGAACCATCGCCTCGGAGAAGTCTGGGGCCTGCGTACAAGCCACATTTACGCTGTTCTGGCGGGGCTCGAGAAAGATGGGCTCGCGCGGCATGACCGGGTAGACCAGGGAACCCGCCCGGCCAAGAAGGTCTTTGCTATAACCGACGAAGGCCGACTTGTTTTTCTGGAGTGGTTGGCCTCACCTGTCATGGATGTGCGTGACCTACGGCTGGAATTCCTGGCTAAACTCCATTTTGCGAGATTTGATTCTCCCAGAGCCGTCACCGATCTCGTTGCCGGCCAATTGTCAGTATGTTGTAGCAGGCAGAAGCGTCTGAAAAATAACAGGGCGCTCTGCAAGACAGAGACAGAGTATGCTGCGGTGGATTTCCGCCTGGCAATGTTGGAGGGCATCGAGGCGTGGCTGCTGAGGCTGCCGTCTCCTGGCCGTGGTCAATTAGAGGAGACCGGATGAACGAGGTCTTCGTAATTGCAAGCATCTTTATTCTGTGAATCTAGGGAGTTCGCGTGTCAGGAATATTTTAGTGCGGCGTAGAAACCCACGTGCTCTGCACGTGGTCAGAGTCCGTTGGCTCTGCCGGTAGTCCACGGACGGCTGAGTCTCCAAAATCGGCCCGTATTTTCGTGGACCGGAAACGGGATCGGATAACA
>JBKQRG010000502.1:0-5089 GCA_052144015.1 Desulfomonilaceae bacterium | reverse complement strand
AATCAGACGCGTCTGTGGGATCGTTTGATCGTAACTTTCGGGTATCGCACAGAGGACTACTCATTCCCCAATTTATATTTCTTGCAACCGGTTAATTACGTGGGTGTCCCGTCGATGGCATCCGCGTATCCTGACTACCCTAAAAGCGCCACGTTGTTCGGCCTGAACCTGGTTTATGATAAGGAATTGGGTTCAAACATATATTACAAACACGCCCGCACCTATCGTTATCCTACTTTAACGGAAATGATCAACACTACAGTTGCTGTACCTTTTCCTCCGAACAGCAGTTTACCCATTTTTCCACTGGGACCAGAAGACGGCACGCTACAGGAATGGGCTATCCGGCACTGGTTTAGTCCGAGCATTTATGTGGCAGCCACGTATTACCAATTGGACATGGATAATGAAATCTTAGGAGCTTGGCAATTGGATCCTACCTATGGTTGGATATCACGTGTGCAAGCCAATGTTCCTCTAGTACAGCATAAAGGACTTGAACTGGAGTGGATGATAAGAATCACTCCCAGGTGGATATTCAGTGGTAATTTGACTAGACAGAACGTCATGTACGGTTCGGATAATTACTTGCCAGCGGAACCTGCCCTGGGTATATTAGTCCCCACTGGATATCTCACCGGCAAATGGGTTCCTGTGAATCCCAACTACATGTGCAATTTCACACTTGTTTATGACAACAAAGAATCTGGGTTTTCCGCGTCTATAGGCTACAGGTACGCTGGGGTACGCTATTTCCAGGGTGACGACCTTAATGAAGCCGCTAGACAAATCCCCGAGGCCAAGATTGGCGATTTGGCTATTTCGCAAACGCTTTTCGATGGGTCTGCCACCATTTATTTTGGAATCAAAAACTTTAATGACTGCATGTACCTATGGAACAGCTTCTGGGATAACACCACCTTGTCATATGCTCCGGCGGCAGACTATATGTATTGGCCCGACTCTGGTAGGACATATTACATGGGGATCAAGGGCAACATGGATTTCGATAGGATGAGAGTGCCCACATGGGCAGATCTCAATCGTATGCAAAGGCGGTTGTACTGTGCCGTCAATGACGGTGTCAGCACCTTCACCGGCATGGGCAGTTGGATGCGGAACATGGTGCGTTTCTAGGTGGAAAAAGGAGAATTTCTATGAACGGAAATGCAATCCGACTTTTTTATTATACCACAAAGAGGGGCATCCGTGGGATCACCGTATCAGCGGTTTTCTTTATGCTCTGTGCGTCAGCCGCGAGCGCAGGGGAAGGGCTTCAAAAGTGCTCCATTTCTGGATCTGCTCCCGTCGGCACTGTTCAGGAACGAACTTCTGACGGTCCCACGTGCGGGATAGAGATAACCTGCACGGATAGACCGCTCCAGCTAGGATATTCTGACGGCGTATGTTTCCGTGCGACCTGCCCCGGTATATGGGCCCTGATTCACAAAAGGGTGGATCAAGCGTCATTCCGGCGTCGGTTTATCACCTATCGTCATTACGCCTTCAGAGGGTACTGGGAACTCAAAGATCAGGGTGTCATCGAGTCGGGCCAAATCCCTCTGCGAGAACTTTTCCTTGTTCTGCCAGATGATCTGATCGAATTCAAACTCCGAGATCCTGATTGCAATACGGCAGTCGAGGTCAGGAATTTGGGGTACATCAAGAAGGGAAGCCCCGAGGAGCTGAAGCATTGGTTGGCTTACAACGTTTATATGGAAAGGCCTGAAAAGACCGTGTCAGCCGCGGGCGGGCAGAATGGACTTCTCCCCGGATCATGCCCGAATGGACTGGACAGGCTGGCAAGCGGGTTGCTTTTACGAGTGCTCTCGCTAGGGCGGAGCATCGGGCTGCCCACTTGCCCCTGACCCAAATCTTAAAAAGGGGGGCGTCATCCTCTTTTTTCTTTGAACAGGATTGGCACCACGTAGTCCATGCTTTGTTTGTTCATGGTGTCGGGGATGGCGGGGAATTTCGCAGCGGCCTTTTGTATGATCTTGATCGCAGCTTCATCCAAGATGGGAGATCCGGAGGGCTTCGTTACGTGCAGACTCGAAATTGAACCGTCTTTGGTGATGGCGAACGCTACCACCACCTCCCCATGATGCCGTTCCTTTACCGCCTGCTTCGGGAAAAAAATAGCTTCACGAATGGCTGACAGCACCCTCGATCGGAAAGCTTCTCCATCCTGACCAGCCGCCGGTATGAACTGGCGTTCAGCGCTTGCTACCGAAGGCATGCTGGCCATCGAATTCTGTGGACCATCTCCCTTGTCAGGCTTTTCGTTTTTCTTGGTTACTTCCTTCTCCAGATGCTTCTTTTCTTCCTGTGTCTCTTGGGATTTTGGTTTCTCGCTCATCACAATTTTGTTTGGCTCAGGACCAGGATCATGAATATCTACTGGTTTCTCGACATACTGATCTGGGGAATGCCTTTCGGGCTTCTTGGCTTTCCCCGCCATTGAAGGGGTGGATCCAGCAGAATCCACGGAAGCGGGGCTTTCATCCTGGGGAACCAGGTCCTCGTAGGCAATCATCCGTACCGCGATCACGTTGCCCTCATTGCCGGCCGATCCTGCAACTTGCTGCGCTTGGAAAAAGGCAAGCGAAGAAAATATAGCGGTATGAATTAAGGCTGAAGTAACGAGGGATGAAAGCTTTGCTGCCTGACAGTGCTGTCTCCAGTCACTGCATAGATTTGATTCAACCTCACTGGAGACTATATCCAGTTCGAATTCTTCTCCCAAGTTCGACCACTCAGGCGCATTCGCAGTTTGATCCTTCAAGACTCCCGATTCTGGGCTGATCTCAGACGACAGCAGCTCAGTGTCGATTTCTTCCATTGTTTGGACGAAATCGACCTGTAAATCTTCCAGGCTGTCCAAATCTGAACACGTGCCGACCGAAAGAGGTACCGGCTCGAACGCTTCAATGAATGATGCATCCTCGCAGTCGATAACGAATTCTTCATACTGGGTCCGGCCTACCTTCAATTTTTCGCAGATCTCCTGCAGTTCGGTTGAATTCTTTTTTGGGCGACCAGGGTCTACGCCCTATGACACTGTGGGGCGTTCTGAGCCGATGGTTGCGGATAGGATTCGAACAGCCCTATCCGCTAGGTGCCTGCGGGCACAAGAGATCGTCCAGCCAGAAATGCGCAGTTCGCCCCAATCCCCCACAGGTTTGCAGGGGATCGCGCACATCTTTCTTGAAAACTATCACGGATCATGCCATAGAATACAAAAACATGCCACTTCGCTCTTCCACGATAGACTTGACAGCTATCCGAGTCAAGGGAATTCAGAGTCAATTTATGGATATTGAGACGGCTTGCCCCGTGCCAATCGGCAGTCGGGAATGACCCATGATTAGCCCTTTCGAGAGTGTGCGAATAGCCTATCAATCACTTCACATAAACCCGCTGAGATCTTTGTTGACCACTCTGGGGATAGTCATCGGTGTCGCTTCCTTCGTCGTCATGATGGCTATAGGTTCAGGTGCCCGGGAACAGATTGCTCAGCAAATCGAATCCGTAGGGAGCAACCTCATCATGATAGTGCCTGGATCAAACCAAAAGGACGGCGCTTTCATGGGATCTGGTTCAGAGCATACCCTTACTGTGCCAGATGCTGAGGCGGTACAAAAAGAATGCCTTGCTGTCAAGCTCGTGGCCCCAATATTCGGGCAAACTGCACAAGTCGTCTTAGGAAACAAGAACTGGAGCACCAGAGTCTCCGGAGTGACGGGCGATTACTTCGACGTGAGAGGGTGGAAAATCCGTCACGGAAGGACTTTTTCAATCAGCGAAGAGAACAATGCATCCAAAGTGTGCGTTATCGGGAGCAAAGTCGTGGACGCCCTGGGAGGAGACGCCTTCCCCGTGGGGATGATGATGCGAATTCAGAACGTGCTGTTTCGTATCACAGGGGTCCTGGAAAGCAAGGGCCAATCCTACGCAGGAGAAGATCAGGACGACGTGGTATTTGTTCCCCTCAAGACTGCTCATCTCAAGCTCTTCGGAACCCAGTTTCAGGGAGAAGTCCGACTCATTCTGGCCCAGGCCAGAGCACCGTACACGGTTTCTCAAGCGCTAACGCAAGTCGATAACCTCTTGACGCGTTGACACAGGATAGGGATGGGCAAGGATAAGGATTTCACGGTCCGCAGCTTGACCGCTTCACAGCAGGTGTTCCAGCGGTCGGTGGACATCATGACAATCTTTCTGACCGCCATATCTGCCATATCACTTGTGGTTGGTGGAATAGGAATTATGAACATCATGCTCGTGTCCGTTACAGAACGAACTCGGGAAATAGGAATACGAATGGCCTTGGGTGCAAGATCCTCAGATGTTCTGGCCCAATTTCTTATCGAGGCGGTCAGCCTTTCTACTACAGGAGGGATTTGCGGGGCAATCCTTGGAATCGCCGGCGCGTATCTGATGGCACGGTTGAGTGGCTGGCCCGCAATCATAGGGCCGTTTGAGTTGGCTCTCTCTGTCGTTGTCTCAGCTTCGGTGGGAACCGTCTCCGGTTTTTTGCCTGCGGTTAAGGCTTCCAGGCTGCATCCCATCGAGGCGCTGAGGTGCGAGTGATTCGAGACCAGTGAATGTACCAGAGGCCAAGCCCCCCGGCGTCAGGATCTCCTGCATAACAGACGGGAAAATAGGCAATTCATGCCACCATGTGAGCTTCTTCCGAAAAAGAGTATATATAACGTGGCACCGTTTTTCTAAACGTATCATTTAATTGACAATTTTCCTATGTGTTCCTAGTCTTTGTACTAGGATGTGGAGCTATGGCATCCAATTGTTAAGAAAGGAGTGGAAAAAATGCACGGAGACCATGAGCACGAGCATCTTCATGCCCATGAACATGTTCACGCGCATGCGCATGAACACTGGCATGGGGAGACGAAACACACGCACGAGCACTCCCACCCCCATGCTCACGAGCACCGCCATGAACACAAACATGAGCATGACCATCGAGACCCTTGGCTTCACGATCATGATCACTCTGGCGACCATGGTCCTCACAACCACGTCCATCCCGCACATGAAAAAGAGGTCCACGATCACAGCCATTGAT
>JBKQRG010000501.1:0-16446 GCA_052144015.1 Desulfomonilaceae bacterium | reverse complement strand
TCTTGGCCTCACGATCAAGCAACTGGTGCAGCATGCTGTAGATCAGGAGATTTTCATATGCCGTAAGTTCCCGGTCGAGGTTGTTCTCTTGCGGCATCACTCCCATGAGCCTCTTGACCTCCACGGGGTGTCGCACCACGTCGAGTCCAGCTATGGAGCAGCGTCCAGCATCCGGCTTCGAGAGCGTGGTGAGCATCTTTATTGTGGTCGTCTTGCCCGCTCCATTAGGCCCCAGAAGTCCAAAGACGCTTCCCCGCTCGATCCGGAAGGACAGGTTATCCACGGCCCGAATCTTTCCGTAGTCTTTGGTAAGTCCCGTGACTTCTATCATGATAGGCAGACCCTCGGCATGATCACCCTCAGTCCGTTCACTTTAAGCACCACGACATCAATTCCGTACAGGCTTGAAAGGTTTTCCTCCGTGATAACTTCATGGGGCCGGCCTTGAGCTACCACGCAGCCATTGTTGATCAGGACAACTCGGTCGCTGAAGAGCATGGCCAAGTTCGGATCATGGACGGTCATGATCGCGGCCACCGACTTTTGCCTTACGATCTCGTTTACTTTCGTCAGGACGAGCACTTGATTTTTGAAATCCAGGTGAGACGTAGGTTCGTCGAGGAGCATCACTGGAGCGTCTTGAGCCAGTGCCCGCGCGACGAGAACCAACTGCCGCTCGCCGCCACTTACTCCAGTGTAAGGTCTGTCTCTGAGGTGGGCAATGCCGACCTGCTCGATTGCTGCTTCAGCCTTGGAATAATCACCTTGGGATGGAGTGGAAAACATGCCCAAGTAAGCAGCCCTTCCCATGGTTACTGCTTCAAACACTGAATAGGGGAATGGGGGTTCGTGCTCCTGGGGGACAACGGAGATGATTCTTGCAGTCTTTCTCGGCGGATAATCCTTTATGCTTCTCCCCTGGAACAGCACATCGCCACTCTGGGGGGGCCACAAGCCGGAAATGCACTTGAAGAGCGTGGTTTTGCCCGATCCGTTGGGTCCCAGAACGGCTGTGAGCATGCCGGATTCCGCCTCGAAGGTTACACCGTTGAGCACAGCCGCAGTGGCATGAGGGTGCCGATAAAAGATGTCATTGACGGCTATCATCTACCCCAGCTCTCCTTTCCGCCCCTTTTCATAAGATAAACGAAGAACGGTGCGCCCGTGATCGCCGTTATGATTCCCACCGGCACGTCGAAGTTGGTGAGGCTTCGGGCCAGAGTGTCGGCAAAGATCATAAATGAGGCTCCTCCTGCCATACTCAAGGGAACCAGGCTCTTGTGATCGGGCCCGGTCATCATCCGGACGAGATGCGGGACCATCAAGCCCACCCAGCCGATAATTCCGCTCACTGATACCGCGACACTTACCGCAAGCGATGAAGCGGAGATGAAGATCATTCGTTCCCTTTTCACGTTGACGCCGAGACTCCTCGCCTCGTCTTCGCCCATACTCAGGGCATTGAGCCTCCATCTCATAAGGACCACGGGCAATAGTCCCACGGAAATCCCAATGCCTGCGATCGCTACAAGTCTCCAGTTCGATAGCGAAAAGCTTCCCATCAGCCAGAACACGATGCTCTGAAGCTTGTGTGGGTCCACTAGAAATTTGACGATGGAAACCAGAGCCGTGAAAAAAGCCGAGATGATGACGCCGGATAATATGAGTGGAAGCCTCGAAATTTCTCCCTGAGTCTTGGCGACACCGTACGTCAACAACACTGCCGCCATGCCGAAGAGAAAGGCCATAAGCTGCAAGGGAATGTGAGAGAAGAAGCCAATAGACAGAGCACATCCGAGAGCAGCGCCCGCTGATATTCCGAGGATAAAAGGATCGACGAGCGGATTCCGGAATACACCCTGCAACGTCACGCCGGAACCGGAAAGCGCCATTCCTACAAGACCGGCAAGGACTACTCGGGGCAACCTGATGTCCAGGATGATAGACTTTTCCGGCAAGTCCGGCAGTTGGCTGAGCGGTAACAACTCGCGGAAAAGGATTTCCAGAACGGTGAGAGGTGACACCGTGTACGCCCCAACAAAAAGGGCTACCCACCCCGCCACCAGGGGTGAAATCGATATCAGGCATTTTGTGACCCGTTTACCGCTCAATCCTGTTCACCTTGTCGTACGGAATGCCAAAGACTTGCCGGTAAAACTCATCGAACATCGTCTCAGCATCGACATCCGGAAAAGACTCCAGATACGTTTTCATGGCCATCCACAGGACGATGGGGGCCACACGTGGTGACCAGGTTGACCACAAAGGTGCCTTGTAGACTTTGCCCTGTTTCACGGCCGTCACAGACCGCCACTGAGGGTTGCCGAGGATGCTTTCGGCAGTGTAACCGGCGTACCCCCAAATGAAGATGACATCGGGGTTCCACGCAACAATCTGTTCCATGGATACATCCAAACTCGTTTGCAGGATGATTGCTGCGGGGTTCATTCCTCCCATCAATTTGATCAAATTACTGGAAACAGCTTGCGCGCAGGCCACGGTGGTCGGCTTGCCGAGGAGCCACAGCACCTTTCTTCTCGCTTCAGGTCGTATGGAGGATACCCTCTCTTTCACAAAGCTGAAGATCATCTCCATTTCCGCAATACACGCTTCCGCTTTCGCTTCCTTCCCGAAAAGCCTTCCGTGAATCCTTACCGCTTCGTAGAATTCAGAAAGGCTTTCAGGGGATACGCCGAGCACTTTGATCCCTTGTTCCTCTATGAACCTGACGCTTTCAGGTTTGTAGGTCCAGGTGATCACAAGTTCAGGTTTCAATTTGAGCAGCGCTTCGATGTTGATGTCGTCTCCGCTTCCCGGCGAAGGAATTATGGCGGCCACGCCAGGCTTGGTCGCCTTGATTAGGTCGTTGTCATACGCATGTCGCCCTATTCCCACAACGTTGTCCCAAATCCCCAGCGCCGGAATGAGTTCATAGGTCTGAAAGATTACAACCCGATTGACAGGAACATGAATGGCCACGACCCTGCCAAGCTTGTCCGCGAGCGTGATACTTTCAGCCTGTACCGTTCCGGCAGTCAGAAGCAGGGAGAGCGCGATCTGCGCGAAGATTCTCATTTTCCAAGCCATCATGTGCGAAAGACCCTTTGAAAAAGCTTCCACTGCATGGTCTTCCTCGCCTCTGAAGGAGCCGAATGCAAGAAATTACCTTCGTCCGTCCGGTTCCATGGTGTTGACTCTGGATAGAGACACAATACCTCATTTCTTATTCGGGTTGTAGCATTTTTGTCCAAGACGTGGCACCGGGGAGCACAAACCTCGATCCGTTGTGATCAGGCCGGAATGCAGAGGCCGGTTGAAAATCTCTGAGGGCGGCGGGGCCGAAAAGTGGGGTCCCTGTTGATTGATCACCCTTCTGGCCTCCAGTAATACCAGTGCGCGGTCAAGAATGTAATTTTAAGTCGCGTTGGGTCGCGGGTTATGCTGGTAATCTTGAATGCGATGGCGGCTCCGAGGCCAGCCGAAGAGATAGCCCTTCATATAAGGGTCTCGCATAGCCCGGAGTTGAACCCCGTTGAGCATATCTGGGAGGACCTCAGGGAAAAGGCAATGCCGAACAAGGAATTCGAATCGCTTGACCTACTGGAGGACGCACTATGCCATCGGCTCAAAGAACTAGAAAGTCATCCCGAAACGATTCGCTCAATGACCAATTTCCCATACTTGAGAATCACGTGTTAGAAAGCGCGTTGGTATGACCTATGCTCGTCGCAAATATATCCTCTGTCCCTCGGTCGTCCATTTTCGAATTCTTAATTTCGTACTGTCAATTGAACGACCAAGAGACGGATGAAATCTTTGAATTCCGTAAACAATCTTATGCCGAATTATTTGACCTGCTTCATCCATTCGGGAAGCTGGATCTTCGCATCTGCAATGGCCTCGGGGAAAACTATGATTCGCTTGCCATTAGTGTCGAATTGCGACACGGCTCCACAGGCAGTTTGAGCAGGGTCGTCCCCGTATATAACCTGATGTCCTTCGTTGAACTTGATCCTGCCGATAACCCCCTGGCGGTCTGTTTTCATTATCTCGGCAGCGACCTTGTCCGGATCGAGTGTTCCTGCTCGCTCGATCGCTTCTGCAAGGATGTACACGGAGTCGTATGATGGACCAGGGCCGTGGTGAGATTCGATCGGCTGACCGAATTTCTTTGTATAATCGTCATAAAACTTCTTCGCCGGCGCATACTTGTCAGGCGCTATGCCGCTTCCGAGTTCGTAATTGGTGTTGAGCAGCCCGGCGATCTTACCCTCAAATATTTTCCACGCGTCGGGGCCTGACATGGGGCTTAGGGCACCGAACACCAACGAGGGGATTCTCATACTCTGCCACTGCTTGACGAGGATCCCACTCTGAGGCATGTCAAAGATAGGCATTATCAGCTGGGCATTTTTTGTCTTTGCCTTGCTGAGGGCGGCGGTAAAGTCAGAGGAGCCCGTGGGGAAGGCCTCGATGCCGACGACTTCATAACCGAAGTCTGATGAGGCTCGTTTGGCCGCTCCTTCTCCCGTCGCCCTAGCCCAAAGGACGTCCTGGACCATGACGAATAGCTTATTGAACCCAAATTCCTTGTTCATTACGCCCAGGGTCTTGGCGAGGTATCCCACCAGGTACGGGGCGTTCATAGCAACCCTGAAGATGTACTTGTACTTTTCAGGTTCTTGCTTAATCATGTCCTCGGACTTTGGCGACATCGCAATGGTCCCAAGTAAGGGAACTTTGTACTTGGACACAATGTCCATGGATGCGATGAGCGCTTCAGATCTGAATGGTCCAACGACGATGGCATTGACCTTCTTTTCGGTGATGATTTTCTCAATACCCAGAAGCGCCTCAGACACGGGCACCCCGGGGGAGGAGTCTCGTAGATCGATTGTCTCAATCTTGAGAAGGCGCTTCTCATTTCCGACTTTGACACCGCCCTTCGCGTTTATCTCATCCACAGCCATTTGGACGACCTTGGCGGCCTCTTTCCCCTCTATAGCAGTAAGGGACGTCGGGATGCCAATCAGAATAGGGTCTGCGGCCCTCAGTCGCTCGACCGACCCAAAAGCACACAGGACCAAGCCTGTTAAGATAATGACAAAAACGCGTTTCATAGATTACTCCCTTCGTTCTGGTGGTTAGTTGGAAGGGTGACCTTACCGGCAAATAAAATCAACCCCTTAACACAGGCCAACTGTAAAAAAGCTCACACATCTGACGCGTAAATGATTGACACGAAATTGACACAGCCGAATCGTTCCGGTGGTCGACTAGAAATCAATGAATCTGTTTATCTATGGAGATCGAAAGTCACTTTCCATGGGGTAGCCTGCCATCAAGCCATTCCGGTTACAGCTTGTAGTGCCGAACCGAATCCTTCAGTTCCCCTCCCAAATCACCCAATCTTTGGGCAGCTGCTTCTAATTCACCGGTGCTGTCTTTGATCTGACGCATGGCTTCTTCGATACTTGTCATAGCCGTAGAAATCTGTGCTACGCCAACGGACTGCTGTTCAATTGATGCTTGAATGAGACTCGCTGTCTGAGCAGATGACTCCACGGTGCCTGACAGTCTTCCAATGACTTCCCCCGATTGGACGGACGCTGCCACTCCGGATTCCACCGCTTTACCCCCTTGTTCAGCAGCCATGACAACCGCCCCTACTCTTTTTTGTGTATCTTCAAGAATACTTCTAATTCGTTCTGTGGCCTGTTTGGATTGATCGGCAAGGCTTTTAATTTCTTGAGCTACCACCGTGAAACCCTTTCCATAATCACCAGCCCTTGCTGCCTCAATGGAGGCATTGACAGCAAGGAGCTTCGATTGATCGGCGATATCCTGAACTGTTGCAATGATAGCGCCTATCTGCTGGCTGTGTTCGCTCAAGCTTACGACTGTTTCGCTTATGGACTCCATCTGGTCCTTTATCAAATTAATCTTTTCAATAGTTCTCCCAGTAGACTCCATACCGGATTCTGCTACATTTACCGATTCTCGAGAGTCGGTAGCTACAATCTTGGCCTTGTCACTGCCCACCTTAGCGGACTGCTTCACTTGTTCAACGGTAGTGGCGACTTCCGTTAGTGCTGAAGACGTTTGAGCAGAACTGCTCGCGACCTGAGTAGCGGTGGCAACAACATCAGCGGATGATGAAGCAAGGGTGTTAACCGTCTGCATCACTCTGTTAATTTGAGTCCTAAAACCTTCACGCAAATCTCCAAAAGCCTCCACGAGATCGCCTATCTCATCATGTCTGGAAATGCTGGGCGTGGCAACTGTCAAGTCTCCGGCCGCGACCTTTCGTATAACACCCGCTATGGCTGTTATGGGTCTGGATATTCTGGTACCCAGGATGATAGACAGCACAAAAACAAGTGCTGCCACAAAAAGGGCTATCACTCCGAGGGTGCCAACGATATTTGGCAGGAGCAAGATCTCGCTCGACGGCACAGTGGCAAATACTTTCCACTCCAAATCCGGCAAATTGCCCACCGATCCAGGATATGCAATTCCCACAGTCTTCCACTCGGAACTTGAACTTCCCCGTTTGGTGAATTCATATTTGCTGAAAGTCTTTCGCTCCTGGGCGGCCTCCCAAAGCTGCTCCAACTTCACTTGAGAACCCTTGAGCTCAAGCTCATAAAGCCCTCTGTCCGGGTGGATGATGAATCGGCCAAGTCTGTCCACAACGAACACGTAACCGGTTTTCCCAACCTGTTTTCTGGTCAGGAGATCCTCCAGAGGTTTCCATCGCAAGTAGCCGATCAGAACACCGATTACTTTGTCAGCTACTTTTACCGGAGCTGCGATAGCAAAGGTCCACCCGTTTGATTCTTTGCTCAATTCCTGTACGATCTTGTTTTGTTCTAGGCCACCTAATCCCAACTTTCCGGTCACTGCCTCTGCAAATACCTTGGTCTTGGAAAAATCCACCGAGTTCACTTCTGACGAACTGGCAGCCACGGGCATGCCGGTTTGGGCGTCCACGAGAACCATAAACTCATATGCACCAGAGAGCTTAACCTCCTCAACCAAGCTTAGCGAGACGTCTTGTCTCACTTCCGACACCTTCAAGCTCTCTGCAATAATTTGCTGCCTCGCCCTAACTAGGACCTCAGTACAGCGACTATTCATAAACTCCGTAGCAGCTTGACTCGCGAAATCCGCGATGGTGACAACCTCGCGAAAAGCTGCCTCTTCGGCCTGCTGATTGACGGCTCGATACGCGAGATAACCTGCTAGAAGCAAAGGTAAAATAGATGCTATAAGGAACCACAAGACCAGCTTGGATCTGAGGCGAAGCTTCAAATTGCCTAAGATTCCTGTTCTAATTTTCCCTAAGGTCTTCAAACTAATCCTCCATGCAGTATTTATTGGCTAGTATCAAACAAAGCCCTGCTTTTCTGGTTCTTCTAAATCCAGTGCTTGCGGTCTCATTCGACACTGCCGTGTGGCGCATGCCATATGGCAGTCTGAAGTTCGCATTGAGGCGTTGCCCATCTGACCAATAAATGTCGAAAGAGAATTCAACACGGGTCTGTGCAAACGGTTAAACGATTACATTTCTCTAACGCGTCGTCAAACAAATTTGCTTTCCCATTTCTCAGGTCACTTTTCCTGATTCCTACACCTGCAAGTAAAAGGGCTGCTGAGATCAGAGCGAGCCATAATCAATTTTCGGCATACCTTTGATCCAAAATTCCGTGCAGCCGCGGTGAGTTTTGAGGATGGCCGGGATCTTCTTGGGCATCGCCGGGGGGCACCACTCAACTATACTATACAGGAGTTGATGAGCCGCGGCCAGTGGGCTTTACGGAAAAGAGTTCCGCAAAGATCCGGAGCTACGATTCTGGAAAATAAATACCGCTATGGCTTTATCCTATCCTGACTCGAAAGTTAGAGACGTTTTGGGGGTAGGTCATGGCCACATCCGTGCAATGACGCTGGGGGATTGCCATGATGGTATCAGAACGAGATGTTGGGCCGTAGCGAGAAACCAAAAATATTGGGTTACCCGGGTTGCTGCGGTTCGCACTTCGTTTCGATCCGATGCCATTCGAGATCAACCCATTGTTGGAATTCCCCTCGCCCCTCCTCGGTCAACCCTTTGAATCGACCTTGAAGATCCAGGTACTGGGCCACCGGTATTTTGACCGGCATGGGGTTGAGCACCCAGTCGATACCTCCAAATACTTCAAATAGAGGGAACACTCGACATTCCACCGACTTGCGGGCGACTTGAAGGGTCAATTGGGTTTCGTGCCGCCACCCCGTGGGACAGGATGCCAAGAGGTGAATAAAGCGGGTTCCCAGCATATCCTTTGCCTTTCCAACCTTTGTCATCAGATCGTGGGGATATCCTATTGACGCTGAAGCCGCATACGAAATTTTGTGTGCAGCCATAATTTCGATTATGTTTTTCTTGGGTTCTTTCTTCAGTGCGGAAAAAGGCGTGGTGGTCGTCCAGGAGCCCGGCGGCGTGGCTGAAGACCGCTGTATACCGGTATTCATATACGCTTCGTTGTCATAGCATATATAGATCATGTTTACGCCGCGCTCTGCAGCCCCGCTCAAAGCCTGAAGTCCAATGTCAAATGTGCCTCCGTCACCGGCCCAGGCCAACACGGTGACTCCCTTGTGGCCCTGGCGGTCCAATGAGGCTCGAACACCAGAAGCTGTAGAAGCGGTCGTAGCGAAAGGAACCGACATCACCGGGACACGCAGGGTAGTGCTGGGATACAGCCCCACAAAGGTGGACCAGCATCCGGCCGGCATGACCACCATCGTCTTGGGGCCCAAAACCTCCAAGACATAACGCATGGCTATTGCAGGACCGCAGCCTGGGCAAGCCATGTGCCCTGGAGCTACTAAATCGTTTTGAAAAATGCTATTGATCATGGCCTTACTTCCGTCCAGAACGATTCACCAAGCGACATGGCTTGCACGGGCTCGGACAGCGCCTGATGAGTCATGTCCATGAGGCCGTCGACCGTAATATCGATTCCACCGATACCGGCGACAAAACCATGGACCGTTGCGCAACATTTTCCGTACAGGCTAGATTTCACTTCTTGAGCCACAATGCCTTCGGCTCCAAAAGAAACGTCTCGATCAATCACCACGAGGTGTTTTACACCTTCCACTGCTTTCAAAAAGCCTTGGCTTGGAAAGGGCCTGATCAGGCCCAACCGAAGGCTGCCCACTGCCAGACCATGGCCGCGCAAGGCCCGAACAGCGAGGCGCGCAGCTCCATCAGCCGTGCCCACGGTTACAATAACTACTTCGGCGTCTTCTACCAAATATGGGTCCACTGCGAGGTGAAGACGACCGAATTGTGAAGCGAAATCCTCGGCCGCGCTCTGCCAAACCTTCTCCACAGTCAGCATATCTTGCTGGCGACGATATTTGAGAGAGGCGTACCAATCTGACCCACAGACGGTGCCGTATGTAGAAGGAGCGTCTACTCTCACCATGGTTTCGGGCATATACGGAGGTAGGAACCTGTCTACTTCGGCCGGCTGGGGAACATCCACTATCTCCGAGGTATGCGTCAAATAAAAGGCATCTAGATTAACCATAACCGGAAGCATGATTTTTTCGGCCACCTTGTAGCCAATCAGAATTCCATCCAAAACATCTTGAGCATCGCAGCAATAGTACTGGATCCAACCAGTATCCCGCTGAGACAGGGAATCGGTGTGATCACAATACAGATTCCAAGGAGGGGACAACGCCCTATTGGCATTAACCATTACAATCGGCAATCGACCGCCTGCAGCGTGGTGGAGCATTTCATGCATCAAGGCTAATCCCTGGGAAGAGCTAGCTGTGAAAGCTCTAGAGCCTGTGACTGAAGCACCCACGCAAGCGGCCATAGCCGAATGCTCAGACTCGACTGGAAGAAACTCGGCGGCCAAATCACCTCGGCCGATATAATTGGACAGATCCTCTACAATTACAGTTTGAGGGGTAATGGGATAGGCTGCTACCACCTGAACTCGGGCCAGAACGGCGGCCAAAGCCGCGGCCTCTGCTCCCATGAGAACTTCTTTCATCACAAGCCCTCCATGATCAATGCGCCGCGGGGGCATTCGTACGCGCAGATACCACAACCTTTACAATGATATAGATCAAAAACGATCTTACCTTCTTCTTCATCCAACTCGCAGGAGGCGTCCGGACATGCTAAGACGCAACTTTGGCATAGATTGCACCTCCCGCAGGATAAGCACCGCTTAGCCTCTACCACAGGTTCCTCGTCCGCCGGAATCTCCGGCCCCGCTAGGACATCGGCTGAGATCCTGTCAGGCAAGAGATGGAATTTTATGTCTTCTTTGGACACGACGCCTACAAAACTCTTATTTGTCTTAACGGCCTTGAGGTTGAGTTCTTGGCCGGCTTCCGAAGCAATTCGCCGGCCCAAGGCCACGGCCTGGGCCACCTGAACTGGTCTTAAAGTGTCGCCTTTCGGAGTCTCTATGTATAGCCGTCGGTCTTCACCAGCCGCTAAAGCCTCCAAGGCCATCGCTTCCTCGCTTCCAGGCTGATAAGCGGTTCGGTCCACAATAGTTAGATCATACTTCACGGAGTCGAGGCCGACAGCGTTCATCCGGAGCAGAACACCGCTAATAGCAACTAGTCGGTTTATCTCCCGGTCCAATATCTCGGTCGGGAGCTTTTCCGATTTTACCTTTCTCAAGAGGCCTCCGGCTTGGTCGCTGGGATCTAGAAGAGTAACTTGGCAGTCTCGAAGTGCGAGATGGTATGCAGCAGACAAACCAGCCGGGCCTGCCCCGCAAACAGCCACTTTGGGTCCAGACTGGGCCTTGTTAGCTATTTTGGACGTTGTCCCCAAGTCTGAAACAAATTTTTCCAGCTCCCGTATGGAAATGGGCTGGTCAATTTCTTTTCTCACGCACCGTGTCTGGCAAGGATGAAAACACAGACGCCCGGTTACACCGGGCAGTGGATTGACCTCCAGTAGCAACTCCAATGCCTTGCTCCAGTCACGATACGAGACAGCATGGATGAAATCGGCAATGGGCTGGCCAATCGGACAGGCGGCTCTACATGGTGATATTTTTCTCTGTACCTTCGGTGTAAGAAGACGCCAAGTCCCGGTTTTGTTCCAGGTCATGTCCTCGATAGTCAAAGGCATTAGCGGCAATTGCTTTACCGATTCAATCTTTGTTTTCTCCATCAGGGCTCCTCCAGGATCGTGGCCTGCTCGAACGCCTGACATGCGGCCGAGACATTTTTCCCTTGCTTGCCTGGTATGACCTCTTCGATCGCCTGAACCAGGTTCTCTAATTCCAATGGAATTTGTCGAATCACTTTGGCGTAAGCGCCCAGAATCACTGTATTGACGATCGGGGCCAGTTTTGAACCCAATCCGTTGTTCAAAGCAATCTCGGTAGCATTCACCAAAGCAGTGGTTCTCACGCCCTGAAATTTTGGCGCTGCCGTCGAATCCGGATAATTGAGGATGATCGTAGCCTGAGGAGCAAGACCTTTGGCGACATCTATGAGTTCCAGCAATTTTGGATCCAAAACCACCGAAATATCGGGATGGGCTACTTCCCCCCGGGCCAAAATGGGTGCACTGTCTACTCGGACGTAGGCAGCCACAGGTGCGCCACGGCGTTCCATGCCAAAAGCTGGAAAGGCCTGAACGAACAATCCTTGCCTAAAATACGCCTTGGCTAGGATTTTGGAGGCAACCACAGCACCTTGGCCGCCCCTGCCGTGGAACCTGACGCCTAATCCGGTTAACCCCATGCTTTCAATCATAGCTCTTTCCTGTCCACAGTTTTGTTGCGGACGTCGATCAACGACGCCATGCTTTTACAGATGAGCGAAAGCCATCACCCGTTCAGCTCATGAGAAATTCCTTGAGTCGCCTCACGTAACAGTGGCTCCAGTGCATCCATTTTCTCAACCGTCATCCGTTCCCGAGGCCCGGAAATGCTCACGGCCGCCAACACTTCACCTCCGCGGCCCGCAATCGGTGAGGCGATGCAGTGGACCCCGACAAAGCATTCCTCGTAATCGCGGGCTACACCTTCACATCTGACCTGTTCCAAAGCCTGTTTGAGCGCCACGAGAGAGCTGATGGACTTGTCCGTGAATTTCCGGAGCTTTTTCCGGTGATTTAAACGAAATTCCAATTCCTCTTCTGGCAGTGCAGCTAACAAAGTCTTTCCTGTAGCAGTACAATAGGCCGGGAATCTGGTACCTACATGAATGTCGACCCGCAAGATCATCTCCGACTCGTATCGCTCTATGTATTCAATCTCGTCCTTCACCAGGATAGCGACGCTCAGTGTTTCCGTACATTTGGACCGCAATTGATGAATCACTGGAGCAATAAAAGCTCGAAGCATCTGCCGTTTTTCGAAAGGAGATCCAATATCCAGGAAACGTGCGCCCAAGCCATATTTCTTAGTCCGAGGATCCTGTCGCGCGTATTTGAATTGAACCAGTGAGGCAAGAATCCGATGACTGGTTGCTTTGGGCAACCCAATTTCTCTGGATATGTCAGCGATAGAGAGGCCCTGCCCTTGATCGGCAAAGATCAAATCCATGACAGACAAGGCTTTTGTGAGTGACTTCATCAAACTGGCCTGCTTTTGCCCGACTGGGCCGGGAACGCAGTAGCATTCCACAATGTGGAACATGCATCGAATTGACCTTCTGATAAATGATATCTAGCAGCCACAAGGCAGATTGTCAAGAGTGTTCAATAAGCTTCACAAAAATGACAATGTTCCGCATCGTGGAACCACGATCTTTGTCACGAGGTCAAGTTTACGTTTCAGTATGAATTTCTATTTCGAAAGATACGTTTCTAAGTTGACTTCGGGTAATTGTCTCAAGGAGACAGGAGAGCGCTGGACGGAAAAAACACTAAGCTACGCATGTCCACCTTTGTAGGCAGTATCCCGGCTGTATCAAATGATCAATCACTCTATTGCCCTAGTTTATTAAGAAAAGTTCACGTGCCGTGGCTCATTCGCCTATGTCGTTTCATCAGCATCACACTATCAGGCTGTTTCGAGGATCAAGCAAATTCCGGTTGACGGTGAACTATGCGATGAGGTACGGTCAAAAGCTGCTAAAAACAATGTCTTACCGACAATCATGCCGGTTAGAGTCCTTCGTGTTCAAACGGCACTTGGCGAGCGAATTCTGCCGCGGCCGTCTCAGAATTGCGACACCGCCGCATAATTAAGATCATAGATACTGTCAGGTGTAGAGACTAATGGTAATGTGGATAAATGCTGAATAGGCTCAAGGGGCCATTATGGAAAAAGCACTGATTGCAATCGTAGTCGTCTTATGTGTTCTGGGCGTGGCCGTGTGGCGTGGACTCCCGGCAGGGTTAAAGGCTATGGGTTTGCACCCCTCTTACCGAGGCCCAAAGGTCCCATTTTCAGGCGGCAAAGCACTGATCATCACGACCAGCCATGATCGACTCGGAGAAAACGGTCCAAAGACAGGGGTGTTTGGGTCCGAGATGACGGCACCTTATTATGAATTCAGCGATGGTGGTATGAAAGTGGATCTGGCCAGCATCAACGGCGGCCCGATCCCAATCGATCCCGTGTCATTCAGATGGTTTGTTAAATCAAAATATGAAAACCGTTATCTCAACGATCCCGAGTTTCAGCGGAAAGTAAAAGATTCCCTCTGGATAGAAAATGTGGATTTCACAAACTACGACATCATCTATCTTGCCGGCGGCTGGGGAGCTGCATACGATTTGGGCACCTCTGAAGTGCTTGGGCGGAAGATCACCGAGGCCTTCAGAGCTGGCAAGATCATTGGAGGGGTCTGCCACGGTCCCCTTGGTCTGCTTTTGGCCAAGGATGAAGACGGCGCCCCGCTGGTCCAAGGACGCTGCTTGACAGCTGTTACTGATAAACAGGTCAAGGAACTCGGTATTACCATGACACCCCAGCATCCGGAACGTGAATTGCGGGCCGCCGGTGCGCAGTTCGAAAGCCAAAGGGCTTTTCGGGACATTTTCGCTAATCACTCGGTTGTGGACGGCCGGCTCGTGACCGGTCAGAATCAGAATGCCGGAGCGGAGGTGGCCAATAAAATGATGATGGCCAAAGGCGGTCTGAAATGAGTTCAATATCACGAATATCTGCAACCGAGATAGTCTTTCGCATCCTCGTCGGTTTGGTCGGTCTCTTCTTCGTGGCTCTTGGTATCGGTTTTATGGCTTTTCCGGATATTTTCGCTGTGGTTTTTTCCGTGGAACCGGCTTATGCCTCTGGTGTGAGCGGGATCAGGAGCGATTTCGGCGGCCTCTTTCTCGGGATGAGTTTTTTTTGCCTTATTGGAGCTATGTCCGCTCCACGTTGGCTGGCTGTCCCAATCATTTTCCTACTAGTGATCATTGCCGGACGTCTGATAGATATCGGTCTGGACGGTTTTTCGTCGCCTGGTAGTAAATTTCTGATGGTCGAGTTGGTTTTAGTGGTGATTTTGATGGTGGCGCTCGCCCTCAAAAGACGCTCGAATGAAAAGAGTTTCCGCGTATCGGAACTGCTGAATCTCAAGACTCTTGTCGCTGCAGCCGTGGTCGCAGCGATCGTCGGCAGCTTATTTTTGTTTCAGAAAAAGATCGGCTTGGGGTTAGTGGAACGTATTGCTGCCAAAAGCATGAATGTAGACGTAATCGCCGGTCTCCCGGACGGTCTTCATGTCGGCCTTTGTGGCTCAGGTGCCCCCTTTGCCGATCCGCGACGAGCTTGCTCTTGTGTCGCGGTGATCGCCGGCCGAAGCTTTTACGTTATCGATATAGGCCCAAGCAGTGAGCGGAAAATGGAGCTTATGCGGCTCAATCCCGGAAAAGTCACCGCGGTTTTCCTCACTCATTTTCATTCCGATCACATTGGTGATTTAGGTGAACTCATGCTGAAGCGATGGGCCGGTGGTTCCAACAAATCCCCACTTGAGGTTTTTGGTCCAGCCGGTGTGGAAACGGTGGTCCAAGGATTCAATCTAGCTTATTCGCTGGACTCCAAATATCGAATTTTGCATCACGGACCTGAAACAGTTCCACCCACCGGTGCCGGCTGTCTGGCCAAGCCTTTTCATTTTCCTCCCGGACAAAATGAATTGGTCATCATTGATGCAGATGGTGTTAGGATAACGGCCTTTCAGGTCGATCATGCCCCGGTAGAGCCGGCAGTGGGTTATCGTTTTAACTACAAAGACCGGTCAGTGGTAATCAGCGGGGATACCGCACCTTGTCAATCGATGATTCACCAGGCCAAGGGCACCGACCTGCTAGTGCATGAGGCACTGCAGCCGGCTATGGTCAGGATTCTCGAGGATTTGGCCCAAAAAAATGGCCTCCGGAATACGGCCAGGATAATGGCGGATATCCAGCGCTACCATACCTCTCCGGAAGATGCAGCCAAGATCGCCAAGGAAGCTGGGGTCCGACATCTGCTTCTGACCCACATCGTACCACCCCTTCCGGTTTCGATGCTCAAGACGGCTTTTCTAGGCGATGCACAGAAAATTTCCAATGTACCGATTACCATTGCGGAAGACGGCATGCTCTTAACGCTCCCTGCAGGTAATAAGAAAATTCTAAAAAGGTCCCTTTTATAATGGAGCCCATCGAGGATAAAAAGCTTGTGGCAATTGAAAAAACATATAGCTCAATCTTAAAAAAGGATATTTTTCATGAAAGTTTTGAGAACACCGGATGAGCGATTCAAAAATCTGAAAGGTTTTCCGTTTGAGCCGAAATATGCGGAAATCCCTGATGGAGAAGGCGGCCGTCTGAGAGTCCATTATGTGGATGAAGGTCCTCGAAATGGCGCCCCGGTTCTGCTGATGCATGGAGAGCCCTCCTGGTCATTTCTATATCGTAAGATGATCCCAATTTTTGTCTCGGCCGGATACCGGGCTGTAGCCCCGGACCTGATCGGGTTTGGGCGGTCTGATAAACCGGCTCACCGGAGCAACTACACCTATAACCGGCATGTAGAGTGGATGGAGGCTTGGCTGAACCAAGTGGAACTGAAGCGCATCACCCTGGTCTGCCAGAATTGGGGAGGCCTGATCGGGCTACGGCTCCTAACGGCTCACCCTGAGCGATTCGACCGTGTCGTCGTGGCCAACACGGGTCTGCCCACCGGAGATTTCCCCATCAGTGAGGCCTTTCTCCAGTGGCGCACCTTCTCTATAGAGATTCCGGAATTCAAAGTGGGTGATATTGTCAACATGGGCACATTATCCGACCTTCCAGAGGATATATTGGAAGCCTACAATGCGCCTTTCCCTGATGAAAGCTACAAGGAGGGCGCTCGCATTTTCCCTTCCCTGGTACCGATTTCTCCGGAGGATCCAGCCGCCCAGGCGAATCGAGAGGCATGGGAGGTCCTGTCCAGGTTCAAAAAGCCATTTCTGACT
>JBKQRG010000500.1:0-4014 GCA_052144015.1 Desulfomonilaceae bacterium | reverse complement strand
ATCAATGGCTGTGATCGTGGACCTCTTTTTCATGTGCGGGATGGACGTGGTTGTGAGGACCATGGTCGCCAGAGTGATCATGATCGTGAAGCCAAGGGTCTCGATGGTCATGCTCATGTTTGTGTTCGTGGCGGTGCTCGTGAGTATGGGGGTGTGAGTGCTCGTGCGTGTGTTTCGTTTCTCCGTGGGTGTGTTCATGGGCATGGGCGTGGATATGCTCATGCGCGTGAAGATGCTCGTGTTCATGGTCGCCGTGCATTGTGAACTCCTTTCGCAATAATTGGACGGCATAACTCCTCATCCTCACAAAAAGTTTAGGAGCCCGGGGAATGATTGTCAATTAAATGATATCTTTGGAGAATCAGTGCCATCTTCCATATACTCTTTTTTGGAAGAGGTTCGCAGCGTGGCATGAATTGCCCATTTCCCCGTCTTCGTTCAGGATGCATTTGGCCTCAGGGGGAGAGTTTCACTTTGATTCACCTATGATCTCAAGTTACTCTGACCTCAGTGCCTCGATTGGATCTAGCCTCGAAGCTTTCACTGCGGGGAAAAAACCGGAGACAATTCCTACCGTAGCCGAGACAAGGACAGAGAGCGTCAACTCGACCGGTCCTATGATTGCGGGCCAGCCACTTCCATGACCCACAAGATATGCTCCAGCCACTCCAATAATGATCCCCAAGACCCCACCTGCAACGGATAGGCTGACTGCTTCGACCAGAAACTGGACAATTATATCTGCCGGTTTGGCTCCCACAGCTAACCGTATTCCTATTTCCCGAGTTCGCTCGACCACGGACACTAACATTATGTTCATGATGCCTATCCCGCCCACTAATAGTGATATTGCTGCTATGGCACTCAAGAAGATCGTCATAATTTCCACGGAACGCTGGGCGACTTGCTGCGATTCCGTCAGACTGCGTGCCGTAAAGTCCTTATCCTTACCCTGGGCAATCTTGTGTCGCCGGATCAACACATTGTCTATTTCCGCCAGGGCCTGAGAAATGATTTCCGGTTCTCGGGCCTGAACAAGAATAATTCTGACTTCCCCCAGGAATGGTGTGCCAAAAAGTCGGAGATGAGCGGTCTTGAGAGGAATAAATATCACATCGTCCTGGTCTTCCCCGGAATACGATTGGCCCTTGCTTTCCAAGACACCTACGACGCGAAAAGGCACGTTCTCAATTCGCACATTCGTCCCTATTGAGTAAGATTCCCCGAGGAGCGCTTCCCAGGCTCTGCTCCCCACCACACAAACTTTGTCTCCGGATTTTTCCTCGCTAAGCGAAAATGTCCTTCCATAACGGACTGTCCATTCTCTCACTTTGAAATAATCGTTTGATACCCCCGAGACGCGGGTCCTCCAGTTCTTGTTGCCGAGCACAACCTGAGCCGGCTGTCCGTACATGGACGCCACCAGTTTCACCGAAGGACATTCCTTCCAGATTGCTTCCGCGTCCGCCAGCGTGAGCGTATGAACTGAGGCAGACCCCATGTGCACCCCGTCCTTTTGCGCTGCTCCAGGAACAACCATGATTAGGTTGCTCCCTACAGACGCGATCTGCTGCCGGATTTGCTCTCGGGCTCCAGCTCCCACAGCGCTCATGATGACGACGGAAGCCACGCCGACGACCACTCCCAAGACAGTTAGGAGAGATCGCAAACGGTGTGTTCCCAAAGAACAAGCCGCAATTCGGAGGCTATCTGAAGGATTTATCATGGCAGAGTTCTAGCGGCGAGGGGTTAGTCGATGAATTTGAGAGCGGAATTTCCGTTTCAACGGCTCCCTCTGATTTCGTTTGCCACGGACTTTTACAACGAGTACTGTGTAATTTATGGTAGCACGTATCGCCACTTTATGGCATGATGTGTGTAAATTTGCAAGAAAGAGGTGCGCACGGTCCGTCACACCACTTACTCAAATAAGCGCGCCTCACTCTTGGGATGGAATAGTCCGCCGCGATGGCTGGGTTGCTGTCCTCGCCGTCAGTGCCTACCAAGCTCAAGTCTCCCCGGAAGTAACAGTGGGGCCTTTGCTGAAGCCGCTCTGGAGAGTAATGAACATTGATTAGCTTTTTGACTTATTCTGAAAATCTCACCTCCGATTTCTGTGTTGAGGCACAGCCACCCGAGGGATTAGGACTGGGAATTTCGGATATTGGATTGCGCTTAGAACCCGAATTCCCTGTTGGTGATGACGAAGAATTCTCGGATTGGAGCAGTTCCATAACTAACATTGATGTGGATCTCGTTACACGCGAGGATTACTCGGACACAACCATACGGAGTTACTTAAGTTCTGACCTGGATAAATTACGGAATGTAGAGGGGCAGATTGAATTGGACCTGCCTCCACAAGACCTGTTATCAGAGATTGCGGATGAGTGGCCATCTTGCTCTCGTACAAATGCGGTAAAATCGCCAGGTTTTGCAGCCGGTTGTGCTTCCGCGTTGGTGCATCTATGTCTGTTCCTTTTGTTCGCTTTTGTTCCTGAGACCCAAGTTGCAGGCGCGGCTGGGCATGCTGGCAATGTCCTTTCAGTTAGAATTACCTCCCCGGAGGAGCTGGTCCCACAAGATGAAAGCCCGGCCTCAATTGACTCTGCCGCGTCCATGCCCTCCATCGCCGGGAAGGTCAAGAAGCCACGAGAACTACACGCGTCACGGACAGCTCAGCCGCCGCAGGAGATGCGCGAACTCGGCCCTCGACCGGAGAAAATACTCTTGCACGAAAAGCAGACTGAGGACAAAAGGGAAGACAAGACAGACCAGAGAAAGGAGCAGCCCAGGAAGATTGAAGACTCGGAGGGAGACGGCCCCATGAATTCAATCGCCAGCCTTCCGTCAGTGGCTAGCGTTGAAAGGCGTTTTATAGCCGCTGCCGGTGCGGAGGGCAAAGCCTTTGAATCTATGGTGCTATCGGCTATTCGCGAGGTGATCTTTTTCCCGAAGAAGGCGGCAAATGAGCGGCATCATGGGGAGGTGATAGCAGCGTTCACCATCAATAGAGACGGTTCCGTTTCCAATCTGAGTGTAACGAAAACGTCCGGATTTCCTCTCCTGGACGAAGCTGCGCTGAAGATCATTCAGAACGCCGCAAAGAAATTCCCTCCTATCCCTGATTCTTTAAATAAAGAGAGCGTCGATTACGTAGTGCCTATAATGTTCAAAGAGCACCGGGAGTGAATTCCTTCTCTGTCATGACTCAAGGGCAGAACGGTAGCCCGATAGATTTTCCAACAGAAAATATTCGTGAAAGTATTCCACCTGCCAAGCTTCCCGATTCGATCGGAAAAGCTCCGGAAAGGGGATATCCGTTCTGGGGGCCGGCGGTGCCTTCGATCCCTTCAGGCCTTTCCAGATAAACGTTGTATGCGAGCCAGTGCTTCAATTCGTTAATGGTCCCCTTCTTGATATATCCCAAATTCGCGACTTCGACCGCCGAGTTGCAGTCCGGGTCACGGAGTTTGAATTCGATCAGATCATCCGGCAGAACAAGGAAAAGTTCTCGCAGAGGGATTTGACCCGACTCGATGACACCCTGATCTTTGAGTTCCCAGTACCCTCTGAAGGCGTAATGACGATAGGTGATAAACCGACGCCGGAATGATGCTTGATCCACCCTTTTGTGAATCAGGGCCCATATACCGGGGCAGGTCGCACGGAAACATACGCCGTCAGGATATCCTAACTGGAGCGGCCTATCCGTGCAGGTTATCTCTATCCCGCACGTGGGACCATCAGAAGTTCGTTCCTGAACAGCACCGACGGGAGCAGATTCAGAAATGGAGCATTTTTGAAGCGCTTCCCCTGCGCTCGCGGCTGACGCACAGAGTATAAAGAAAACCGCTGATACGGTGATCCCACGGATGCCCCTCTTTGTGGTATAATAAAAAAGTCGGATTGCATTTCCGTTCATCGAAATTTTCCTTTTTCCACCTAGAAACGCACCATGTTCCGCATCCAACTGCCCATACCGGTGAAGGTGCTGACACCGTCATTGACGGC
>JBKQRG010000499.1:0-45655 GCA_052144015.1 Desulfomonilaceae bacterium | reverse complement strand
CCAAAGGGTCACCAGCCAAAACCAGAGACTGCCCAACGCAATGAGAGCCACCGGTGTGTGCCCCATCTTTCCCGCCATCACCATGACCGCGCCCGCCCCGGTCAGCAGCGGCGCCATGTAAGCCCACCAGCCGCGCAGCCCCACCGCTCGCTCCAGCCCGATCACCGTGCCCAAGAACCATGATAGAAATTTGTTCGGGCCGGCTAGGTTAACCGAACTGGAGGTCCTGTTGGAACCGATAAAAAATGTTGCCGTCCTAGGGGCAGGAGCGATTGGCGCTTCGTACGCCGCGATGTTTTTCGATGCACCCGGATTTTCTACTTTGTTGGTGGCTAAAGATCAGCGCTACGACCGACTCAAATCAGAAGGTTTGGTCATCAACAGAAAGAAGTATTCGATTCCGGTGGTTCGTCCTGACGAAACTGTGCCCTCTGCGGATTTGATCCTGGTGGCGCTCAAGAACCATGACCTTCCTGACGCGGTTCACGATTTGAAGAACCTGGTTGATGATCAAACGATCGTTATGTCAGTAATGAACGGTCTTGATAGTGAAGAATATCTTGGCTCCGTCTACGGCATGGACAAGTTGCTCTATGCCATCGCTGTGGGAATAGACGCGCTTCGTGAGGGAAACTCTGTCACCTATACCACTTCTGGGAAGATCGTTTTCGGCGAAGCTGAGAATTCGCATCCGAGTGAACGGGTTCTCCGAGTGCAGAATGCATTTGACCAGGCTGGAATCAAATTCGAAACGCCCACTGATATGATACGTGCGCTGTGGTGGAAGTTCATGGTCAACGTGGGGATCAATCAAGCATCAGCAGTGATGGCCGCGCCATACGGGGTCTTCCAATCATCGCCTGAAGCTCGGGCATTGGTGGACACGCTGATGCAAGAGGTAATCGTCCTGGCCGCACGTGAAGGAGTGAACCTGGTAGAGAAGGACCTCGACGACTGGAATGCCGTCCTCAATTCTATATCCCCAAAAGGAAAGACTTCGATGTTGCAAGATATTGAGGCAGGGCGCAAAACCGAGGTCGACGTCTTTGGCGGAAAAGTGGTGGAACTGGGCAAGAAGTACAATGTCCCCACGCCCGTTAATCAAACTTTTTTGAGCATCATCCATGTTTTGGAACAATATCGGCCGTGAGACAACTGACTTGACCAAACTATGACATTTTGGCGTTAGCCTCCTCAGCCAATTCCTTTTGGTACGCTTTCCATCCCGGGCACCAGCCGGTGTGCCATCGCCAAATACGGGCCAGAAGCGAATTTGGTTTTTTCTCCGAATATTTCCGTAATTTGCAATTCTCGCATTTGGATTTCATTGTCAGGGCCTCCGCTATGATGCTCAGTTCGCATTCCGATAAGTATGCTTCAAAAAGAGCCTAATTTTTCTAGTATTGTAGTATCTCACGGTGTGCTACCGGTCAAGCAAAAGCACGGTTGACGAGTAATGGTTCGATTACGGGCGGCCAAAGACTGTCATTGCGAGCAGAGAGAAGCAATCTCCCCAAGCTTCGGAGATTGCCACGGCCTCACGGCCTCGCAATGACACATGCCCCCTGCGTGTTATAGCTGACGCAGAATTGAGGTTCCCCTTCTCCAAGGGGGATTTCGGGGGATTTTCAATCCCTAAATAAAAATCCCCCATATCCCCCTTCACAAAGGGAGGATCGTCATTCTTTAAGAAAGGGGGACCGTAACGCCAGTTTGGGCCTTGAAGGCACGACGCATTACCTTCCTTTCTTGCCCCAATTATTCCGGCAATTTCCGCAGCTTCCGTGAACCACATTCCTTGCGAACCGAACAATTCATGTGGTAGTCTCAATAATTCTAGGAGGAAGCATGACGGGCGCTGAGTTACGAGAAAAATTCCTCAGATTCTTTGAGGGCCACATCCACACCAGAGTTGCCAGTTCCTCGCTCGTACCCGAGGGGGATCCTACGCTGCTTTTCACCAATGCAGGAATGGTTCAATTCAAGAATGTCTTCACAGGGAAAGAAAAGCTTCCCTTCACCCGTGCGACGTCTTCGCAAAAGTGCCTCAGAGTCAGCGGAAAGCACAACGATCTCGAAAACGTGGGCCGTACGCCTCGACACCATACTTTTTTCGAAATGCTCGGCAATTTCTCATTCGGCGATTACTTCAAAGAGGATGCGATTCCGTACTCATGGGAATTCCTTACTAAAGCTATCGGATTACCCAAGGAGAAACTCCACGTAACCATTTTTCAGGATGACGATGAAGCATTCCACATATGGAAGAAGGTCCTTGGCCGCGGGGCCAATCCGATCACCCGCCTGGGCGAAAAGGATAACTTCTGGAGCATGGGTGACACCGGTCCGTGCGGTCCTTGCTCGGAAATACATTATGACCTGGGCGAGGAGTTTGGATGCGGCAGGCCTGAGTGCGCCCCCGGGTGTGATTGCGATCGGTTTCTGGAACTGTGGAATCTTGTATTTATGCAATTCGATCGGGATGCCTCGGGCAAGATGACACCCCTGCCTCGGCCGTCGATTGATACAGGCCTAGGACTGGAGCGCCTGGCAGCAGTGGTGCAAGGAGTTGGGAGCAATTGGGAATCGGATCTCTTCCTGCCTATAATCCAAAATGTTGAGCAACTTTCAGGTCATAGATCTCGCGGCAAGGGTAGTAACAACACGGACTCCGTCGCCATTCGTGTGATCGCGGATCATAGCCGTGCCGCTGCGTTTTTGATCGCGGACGGTGTGCTCCCGTCAAACGAGGGAAGAGGCTACGTGTTGCGGCGCATCCTTCGGCGGGCGCTCAGATATGGTAAGTATATCGGACTTGATAAACCTTTCCTTTATCAAACAGCGCTGGTAGTCGTGAATAACATGGCCGATGCCTATCCCGAGCTACAGATTCATGCAAGTCTCATAGAAAAAGTCGTTCATAATGAAGAAGAACGCTTCCTCGACACGCTAGCCCGCGGTCTTGTCCTTTTCGAAGAGGAGGCCGAGCTGGTACGGCGCCGAGGTCAAAGCACATTGCCGGGCGCCGTGGCGTTTCGATTGTACGACACATACGGTTTTCCGCCTGACTTGACCTCCGACCTCGCAGCGGAGGCCGGTCTGATGATAGATCATGCGGGATTTGAAGAAGAGATGTCGCGTCAACGAAAAAAAGCCCGACAGGCTTGGGACGGCACAGCGAGTGAGGACGCCGAGGCCCTCCGAAAGATCCTTAAGCCCGATGTGAGTACGGAATTTACCGGTTACGAGACGATGGATGATTCGGGTACTGTCCGGACCATCATAAAAGATGGTAAACCAGCGCAAGAAGCGAAATCCGGCGAACGGGTGGAGATTGTAACAGATAGGACCCCATTTTACGGGGAATCAGGCGGACAAATAGGAGATCAGGGAAACATAAGTTCCAATGGAAATGAGATGGAAGTCGAAGATGCACTGAAGCCGTTTCCATTTATTATTGTTCACAAAGGTGTAGTCAAAACAGGCGTGTTCCATCTGGGCGACAAGGTAGAACTCAAGGTTCATAAGGGGCGTCGACGCTCTATTATGGCTAACCATTCGGCGACGCACCTTCTTCAGTGGGCATTGAGGGCAGTGCTCGGCGATCACGTCAAACAGAGCGGATCTCTTGTCGAACCGCAACGACTTCGATTCGACTTCACGCATTTTTCACCTATTTCGGACCAGGAGTTGGACCGAGTAGAGGACCTGGTCAATGAAAAAATTCAGGAGAATCTTCCTGTGACCGCGAAGATTATGCCGATCGAGGAAGCGATGTCGGCAGGCGCTATGGCTCTCTTTGGCGAGAAATATGGTGATACGGTCCGCATGATTTCCATTGGCGATATCAGCAAGGAGCTTTGCGGAGGCACTCATACCCACCGCACGGGAGATCTCGGCTTTTTTAAAATCACAAGTGAAGGCGGTATTGCGGCGGGTGTACGCAGGATAGAAGCTGTAACCGGCGAAGGCGCAATGGATTATGTGAGAACGATTGACCGTGAAATCCAAGCCATTGGCGAAAGACTTCGGGGCAGCCGTGGCGAACTGGTTAGAAAGCTGGACAAACTTATTGAAGAAAAGAAACTTAGGGAAAAGGAAATTGAAACCCTTAAAGCCAGGCTGGCTACGGGACAGACATCGGATATTCTGGAGGGATTGAGAGAAGTAAAGGGCGTGAGGGTCCTTACCAGGATTGTGGAGCACATTTCAACCCCTAAAGATCTGAGAGATTATGCCGATCATGTCAAGGATAAGCTTGGGTCAGGGATAGCTCTGCTCGGCGCAAGGACTGATGGCAAGGCGCTGCTTATTGCTCTTGTGACCAAGGATCTGACTGACCGATTTCATGCAGGAAGGATAGTGAAACAAGCCGCGGAGCTACTCGGCGGGTCCGGAGGCGGGAGAGCGGATATGGCTCAAGCCGGGGGTCCGGAGCATGCCGATCTGAACAAGGCCCTACAATCAGTGGACGAATTTCTTTCATGAATCTCAGCAAGGATGTCGAATCCGGTTATTTGCGTCCCGTCTCAACGGGAGTCCGGAACTTTCTCCGAAAGAGCGGGAATCCAATCCCTGGGCATTTCGGCTTACGCGGGAATGGGCTCCTGGGTTCCTGCCCCCATTAACGAGGCAAGTTTACCCCGGCGCAGGTGGGACAGGAATAACGACACGGAAGCCAAATATAAAATTGCGCTGGGCCAAATCCATAATCCATTAGCGAAATTAGTAGTTCAGCAGCGGGTTTGGAGGCCGCCGAGAGAAATGAATATCAACGAAAGTAATGAAGTTTATGTCAGAATTGCCCGTGTGATTAATGAATTGAAAATGGACAGAAAGCCTGTGACCGTTTTCAAAGTTTCCGAACTTACCGGCCTGGATCCGTTGATCGTATTTAATTATTTCTATGAAAAAGGATTACTGAAGGGTAAGTGAACTCCTAGCGTTAGTATCACCAGAACCAAAATCCCCACCTTGGGTCGTGAGGGGAAGACATGCTCGCCGGATATGCGTACTGTTCCGGCCACGTAGAATACCATTCTACGAACCAACCTTGATAGGTGGTCCATCCAAAGAACGCCAGAATCAGAACGAATTTCATGAAACGGCTACGGAAAGCGCACATAATTGATGCTCCTTAGACTTCTGAGGATGAACAATATGAATGTGCTTTACTTTAGCTGAATTACAGAAAATAGTCAATTATAATGTTTAAATAGGTGATTAATTTGTTGTAATTGTAGATTATATTAACATTCAAAACACAGGAATCAGTCGGCTGGCTTGAATCCAAGTTTCTCCAGGAGGGTTCTTCTTTTAGGTGCTGAAACGCGTTTCTTCTTTTTCGTGAATAGCTGTTTTTGTAGACTTTCGAGCGCGCGGAGAAGTTCCTCGGAATTGGCATGCCTATCGTTTGGGTTCTTGGCAGTCATCTTCTTAAGAAGCTTAAATACGGAATCGGGCACAGGTGGGACAACTTTGGTGAATGGGGGTAAAGGTTCATTAACATGCTTCTGGAAAACAACAAAAGGAGAATCCCCTGTGAATGGCGGAGCGCCGTCTATGAGGTGATAAAGGGTGATGCCGAGCGAGTAGATATCCGATCGAATGTCCAGTTTGCGAACACCCTTGGCTTGTTCCGGAGAAAAATAAAGCGGAGTTCCACAAGCCATGCCACTCTGGGTCATAGCCAGATCGGTGGAATCCCGAAAGGTCTTTGCAAGACCAAGGTCAGCTAACATAGCTTCGCCTCGGGCACTGAAGAGGATGTTGGCAGGTTTGACATCCCGGTGGAGTAAGTTGTTTTCCTCGGCCAAACTCAACGCACGAGCAATTTCAATGCCGGTCTGTAATACTTTATCCATGGGCAGCCGTCCTGACTTGGCCAGTAGGATCGCTGCGCTGCCTCCTTCTATGTACGGCATTACAAGATAATGGAGACCATTCTCATATCCAACATTCATAACCCCTACGATGTTGGGGTGCTGTAACTTCGCTGCAGCCCTGGCTTCGCGAACGAAACGCCTTATAAAAATGGGATCTTCGGCAGCAAGGTGGGTATAGAGTATTTTTACCGCTACCGGAATATCCAAACCAATGTGGTGGGCTTTGAACACGCCACCCATTCCTCCGCCCCCAAGCTTGTAAAGAAGCCTACAGCCGCCTATGGTTTTCCCGGTGATCTGCTCTGAAATTTGATCTCTTCTTGCATCGACCAACGGTACAGTCAAAGGCTGGCCACAATTTTTGCACTTGCCCTTCCGACCGATATTCTGTTTCCCTACTATATGAATCTGCCCGCAGCGGCAGGCAAAACGGACCTTTGTCTTTTCTGATCGAATTGAGCCCTTAGCTCCTGCTCCATCTTCCTCATATATGGCGGCGTAATTTTGGTCCTGCGATTCCGCGGGTACGGTGCCGGAAGACTCAAGTATTATAGCTTCTCCTAAAGCATTAAATGCCGCTCTATGTAAGGTGTCGAAAACGCTCGTTGCTCGTTCGGTGAACCCCTCTACATGGATATCTGCGTTTTCCGCCAGGATTGAAGGGTCATTAACAACTTCATCAATAAATGCTTTGAGTATGACTTCCCCGCCGGGAAGGAAGGTTGCGAAATCCGCCTTGCTCGCTATAGGAAAATCCGGCCATATCGGCTGATTCTCAGATGAAATTTTTGTGATTTTCGCAAGGACCCACACGGGTTCGTCCTGTTTTTGTACAGGCAGATGAAGCTGAAGCACGAGTGAGTCACCTATATCCGGGACCTCCGCGAGATGAATCAATGCCCACCCTGCGGAAAGCCGCGAAGCTATCCCATTAAGCCAATGTTTATTATCAAAAGAGTATCTGATCCCGGCATTGAGAGGAATAGAAGTTTCGACAACTTGAGACGACTGTATCGATTCTGTGAAGTCATTGGCGGAATCCGACTGTGTATCATATCGATCTGATTCGGCGCTCGAGACTCGGGCATGGTAATTTTCCGCGGCCAAACCGACCACCTTGGCGATCAAGCTCGCATAATCTTTTGTAAAATATTTCATTTTCTTTGAAAATGAACCCAGCAATTTCTGGGCGTGTAATGTGTCCCTCTGTTCAAGGAGTATTTCAATCGCCTGCGAAGCCACCACACCTTTGGCTTTCGCTGTCAACATTGGTTTGAAAAGGATTTTGTCAAAAACGTCTTCGTCCCCGCGCCACTTATAAAGTCCGACCAAGGAATTGGCGACATATCGCAATAGTTCCGGCCTGAGGGCGGGCGAAGATTCGATCGCTTCCGTGAAGGACTCCAGAGCATCCTCGTAAAGATTCATCCCCATATAGGCGAGCCCCAGATCCAGTAATTCCTGCACAGAAGGTTCATCCGGCGAAATTCGACGGGCGGTTTTGGTGTCAGCCATTCGCTGTGTGAATTGGATTTGAACTACTTTGGCTTGAGCTTTGCGGTTATCAGGTTCTTTACTGAGGATGCTCTGATATACGATCACAGCTTGATCGTGCAACCCGTGGCTCTCGTAGACCTTGGCTTCTTGCCATAAACGTCCAAGCTCTTCTTGCGAATTTTCAGGATCGCTCATGCTGATTCAGCTCAGTTTCTGCTACTTAACAAGCGTAATTTTCAGCTATCTCTCAATTCGCGGCAAAATACAAGTAAGAACTTGCAATGATGATAGCAGACTAGCTCAGCATTGTCAGGCCTATTTGATGGTGAAACCTGGGGGCAGCGATTTATCTGGCGATTCCGTTGTCTCCGGGGGGCTCCCGCCGATTGAAGGGGGGGTCGACGACTCGAACGTGCCGGGGCCAAGACGCTCCAGATCTGATTTTCGCTGCCGAAAGAGCATTCCGTACTCGCGCGCCTTCTCAATGTAAGATCCGGATGCAAGCCGTATTTCGCCGATTACGTTGACACAAATAGCGGACGCGCCCTCTATTGGGCATTTGCTTTCGCACCAGCCGCAGCCAAGACATCTGTTCTCTAATACAAAAGGCGTTGCATTGTTTCTGTCCGGGACCGGTTGAAATGAGACAGCGCCGTACGGGCAAACTTCATCACAAACAAGGCATTTCTTATCCCGTTCCCACACCAGGCAATTCTGCCGCTTTATCCAGGCAGTCCCGGTCTTTGCGTGATTCTTTTCAATGAGTGGCAGGTCGCGAATAGCGCCCGTGGGACAAACTTTTCCGCAAACATTACAGTTCACTGCGCACGCTGCCAACCTTGGGAGCATGACTGGAGTGAAAATGCCTTCCAGCCCAGCTTTGAACCATATCGGTTGCAGAGTGTTTGTGGGACATGCTTTCATACATTCGCCGCATCGGATACAATTTGCCAGGAACTCCGCTTCGGGCAATGCGCCGGGAGGTCTAATAAGGCTCTCGTTAAGTAGAGCCCGCTCTCTGCTTCGAGGTCTCGGTTGATGAACCCCGGAGCGCAACACCCCTGCTGTCAAGAATCCGGATCCAAGGGCCAGTACTATATTGCGTCTCGCAAGGTCCGGGTTAACGGTCTGTCCCGAGTTGGGAAAAGGCATTAGTGAAAAGGACACAGCGGATTCAGGGCATACTTCCTTGCATCTAAAGCACGTGATGCACTCGGAATGCTGGGTTGTCGCCGGATTCTCAGATATTGCGCCCGTGGGGCAGCTTCGAATGCACTTTCCGCAGCCTGTGCAATTATCATTGACCTTGCGTTTAATGACCGGCGATCTGGAAAACAGGCCGATCAATCCCCCGGCAGGACAAAGATTTCTGCACCAGAACCGCGGCTGAACATAACCTAGTACGGTTATACCTACAAAGAGCAGAAACACGAAGGCGCTGGTGGAAAAAACGCGTTCGGAGATTTGCAGATAGTTCAAAGATGCAAGAGGAGTCCTGGATAATGCAGGCCCGGTCAATTGAAGAATCCCATCTGCTGCTGAAAGCAATACTGGATAAATGACAAGGCCATAAAAGCGAGTTACTAACGATAATGGAGATCCCCAATGAACAAGTGAGACACCGGTCAATGCGGCAGCGATGATTGTAAGCAGAACCAGGTATTTCCATTTTCGATACCGCTGTGTTGACTCATACGTATTGTTTTTGGTCGAGGATCTTTTTCTGCGGCCCAGCAGCTTCTCCAGAATATCCAGGGTAGTCCCCATAGGGCAAATGTGCCCGCAATAAAATCTCCCTATCAGCAATGCTGCCACAAGTACCAATAAGCCCGGGAGTAAATGGATCGCGAGGTCTCGGGAAGCTATGATGGTTCCGATACTGACAAGAGGGTCCAGTCGGAGGAAGAAGTCTGTGTTCAGCCCATCGGGAAACGGATAAGTTGCAGAGAGCAAGAGACCCAGGAAAAGCGTCAGCGTGACGGCCCGGGTTACCTTATGCAAATTCATTATATCTTAATATTCCTCACGTTTAAATTTTCCAGATCCATACGGCCCAGGCCGCGCTCGGCAGCAAGTCGAACGTGTTTCACCTGTCCGGGTTCAAATTTACGGTTGTACCAGGTGCCTAGAGCGATCATCTGGGCGTCGGCTGCCACCATATCCGGCGAGGCGATGACGACATTCAATGGGATGATTTTCCCGGGGCCTCCAGGGCCACCTGTGCTCAGAATCCGGGTGCCGTCAATCACCACCAGATTGGGCTTCAGGACCGTTACCATATCCACTATTGCCTCGTGGAGATCGTAACGACCGTGAAAGGAGTTTCGGTCATATATCAATCCCATCATGCCCTTCATGGATAGACTGACTCCGGATGAGGCATGGGTCTTTCCCACCGGAACAGCGATAAGAACATCTGCATCCAACACCTCCGCCACGGCTTCCATAGATTTGACTTGGCGGCCTGCCGGGACATCAACCTGCCGATACAATCGTTTTGATTTAACTACATTCACTGTGGTTTGCGGTATGACCGCGCAAGTGGCGGGAATTTGTGAAAGTGAAAGACATTCTTCGGGCGTGTGTAGAACATTGTCTAGAACAGAGATTTTTGACGCGCCGGCCTGGATACACATTCTAGCCACTTCACCTACCACAGCGGGGTGGGTAGTTGCAGCGGAAGCGGGACCGCTCGCAAAGCTCATATTTGGCTTTAGAACTACTTTGTTTCCTGGTTTTACGAATCTCCCCATTCCCCCCAATGCATCTACTGCTGCACGTGTCATCGCCGCAGGATCGCTGCCGTTGGCCACAACCAAATCCGGAAAGGCTTGCGCATGGCTTTCCCGCGGGTCCATTAGAGTAAAGTGTCCTCCGGCAAAAACTGTTGCCGTTACGGCCAATCCTCTTTTCAAGAATTCGCGGCGATCGGATGAAAATGACATCCGGTTCTCCTCCTTAATGAAAACATCCAAATTCAAGTAAAGCCGTCTGTAGCCAAAAAGTCAACACACCCGATGGCACGATTCTTGTCTAAAAAATCAGTTGACACCAAATTGATTAGCGTATATGTCCTAAGAGCAGGAATATAAAGCTCAATATAACCTTTAGTGTGTAACATTGCCAAACATAAAACGAAATTATTATTTGGAGGCGATTGCCAGTCCAGCAGAGTTCTCGAGAATTACTAGCTCGGTAAATTTACGAGCATCTTCGGGAGATCGGTCGCGGCTTACGACCAGTAATGGCCGCACTGCTTCAATGAAACTTTTCAGGATCATCGAAATTTTAATTACGATGCTTCTGGCGTTTCTCATGCTGATGATGGTCTCTTTCTTAATGTTACGCCCCACATTGAAAGAAATCAGGTTAGAAGCCAGAGCCGAATGGGCTGCATTGGCTCGAGCAATTCCGGAACGAAACAATTTGCTTCCAGGTCTCGTTGAGTCCTTCAAGGGTTTCGAAGCCGGACACGGAAGAATGACAGAGAGGCTTACGCAGGCTAGATCAATCTCAATGCGCTCTACCGATCCCGACCGCATAATTGCAGCTACCGATGAAATCGACAGAACGTTGGAAGATATAAGAAAGATCGCTGAATCGAAATCCGATCTCGCCCAATATCCGCCGTTCGCGACGCAATGGAAGAAGGTCGAGAAGGTCAGTCTGCGTATTTCCAGGCAGAGAGCCCAGTACAATAATACAGCGACTTCATATAATCGGCTTCTGGGAGTCTTTCCGCAAAGCCTTCTCGCTGCCGCTTTCGGGTTTGTCCCACTTAATATTTATAATTCAGTAGACGGGATGGTGGACACCGCACAATAACCACGCGCCCCGGCGACCAATTCCTCCTTAACCTGACTGGCTCTCGGCCCCGATGTTAACGGACCTCGGTAGGATTGGTAATTTCTTCCTCCCCTACCTTTTGCAGAGTTCCGCCGGTGAGGACAAAACTGGCCAGTATGAGTTTATCCTTTTTCGAAGGATGAAGATAACGGACGCTGAAGCCCGGTTTCCCTTCGGAATGGTAATTTGTTATGGGCAAGATCCCGTGTATTCGGGATTGCCACTTTATAACGCGCTTCTTGTCTCTTGGGGTCCAATTCATAAGGTAAAGTCTGGTGTAATCACAACCAGGGTCTTTCCCAACGGGTGCGTAAGCTGCGATGTAATTGTTCTTGGCACCACGATCCGGGTCATCAGTACTGTTAACGGTTCTCCACGCGACAATGCGCATGAAGGGCACTTCTCTAGCTATATCGTCGGGTGGGGTCAGTTTCATATTGTGGGTATAAATGTAACCGACCCTACCATCTTCGATCTTAACCTTGTACCATACGTCTTTCTTCACATCGAACGAGTCATCGGCTATTGCCACGTTTTCCGGAGCCGAACTTCGGGCTGCTGTTTTACCCCTGGTGTTGACAACGTCTCCGGCTCGTTCGGCCTCCCGGATTGTCACTACGCGATCATAAACTTCGAATTTCTTTGCAGGAGGCAGCACCTCAATAATTTCGTGATTTCGTCCGGCATACAATCGAAAATTGGCCTTTGTCTTAGTTTCGCCCTCAGCTTGGGGTGGCGTGCCTTCGATAGATCGTCTGAGTTCATGCGTTCTGGCGATAATTTCTTCGCCACCGATCATTTTTTGTTCAATATAACCTTCTCGACCGTCCCTGGTCCGAACTCGATACCACTCACCCAATTTATCGAGCAAATATATCGGTGTCTCCGCCGGAAGCTTCTTGATAATCTCAGAAATGGGATTAGCCGTTTGATACAATGAGCAAGCCCGGATCGTCATTCCGTCTCGGGGAGTAAACGGATTCTTCTTTTTCAGGAACTTGGTCTGAATGGTTTTTAAGGCTTCCCTTTTTAGGGTCTCTATTTCTTGGCAGCCGAGAGTAAGAAGACAAGAAATACCTAGCAAGGATATTAGAATCAAAGAACGGATAATCCGTTTATTAGTTACTAGGGGCATTTGGCATATCTCCGGCTTCCCTTCTCGGAGGGTCACATTATATCGGTTCGAGGGAGAAATCAACTCCCGCAATTATAAGTAATTCTCACGATAATCATTGATTTATATGCTGAAATCGGTTAGATTTTGACCCTAACTACTCCATGGGAACACAAAAAAATTTCTCTTTAGGAGCATAATGAGAATAGTAAGGGATAGTCATTTAGGGGGGCATAAAGATAAGTGATCTTTCAAGCCTGGGCCGGCACGGATATCGGAAGACATCGCGTTCTAAACGAAGACTGTTATCTGGTAGATGAGGAAACCGGTTTAATTTTGGTGCTAGACGGCATGGGCGGCCATGTGGCCGGCGAAGTCGCTTCTCATTTGGCAATGGAGACAATATCAGCTTTTTATCGGCGATACTCGGGAAGCAGAATCAAGGAAATACCGGTAGCCGAAAATTATGACCAAGCTTTTTCGTACCAATCCAATCTGTTACGACGTGCGGTCATTGAGGCGAACAGCGTTGTACTCGAGAAATCGCTTGAGAATCAGCAGTTGTCAGGCATGGGAAGTACGGTAGCTGGAATGGCTATTCGCGATTTCACTGCCTCGGCCGTCAATGTCGGTGACAGCAGGATCTATCTTATTCGGGATAACAATATCGAGCAGATCTCTGTGGATCACACCTTGGCGGAAGATCAAGTGGGAGCCGGGGCCATGACGCCCGAGGAAGCCGATGATTCCGAACTCAAACATGTCTTGTCCTCGGTTCTCGGGGTGGACTCTGAAATACAAGTACACATGGATGAATTGTCAATCCTTTCAGGAGACATTTTCCTGGTGTGTACAGATGGCCTTACAGCTGTGATGAAAGACGAAGAAATCTTGGGCACTGTTATGAAACAAGAGATCGGACCCGAAACTATCCAGCGACTTATTGAGCGGGTGAATGTCCGTGGAGGACCTGACAATGTGACTGTCGCTTTAATTATGGTTCACGGCGGCAATGCTGCGCAAACAGGTTAGACGTACGAAGGAGGTTCGGGCAATCTGTCGCTCGGATGAGCTTTCGCAAGCGAGATCCGGACGGCAGGATACTGTGGAGGGTACCGATGTTTAAACTGGTCCTGAAATTTCAGGATTCGGTCCTGGAAGAGTTCATTTTTGATAAAACACCCGTAACGATTGGCAGACGTTATGACAATGACGTGGTGATTGATAATATGGCTGTCTCTGGACATCACGCGGCCATAGAGGACGAAAACCCGAATTTCTACGTACTTGTGGACCTTGAATCATTAAATGGGACATTTGTTAATGAAACAAGAATCAACCGGCAAAGAATTTTTGATGGTGACATTTTAATAGTTGGAAAACATACCCTAAATTTCATTGATCTCCGGCCGGAAGATGAAAGGCCCATTCAAAATGAAGCTGGCGATGAAGCAAAGGCTGGTGGGTTTAGAGATACCGTTATACTCGATACGAAAGCCCAACAGGAATTACTGGCGAAGCAAGCTGCCGCAAGAGAAGAATCCGGAGGGGGCTCACCTCCAGAGAGGCCCAGAAAAGTGGATTTTCATGGCTCTCTAACGATTTTATCAGGTGGCACTCCTCAAATTATTGATTTGAACAAACGGCTTATAAGACTCGGAAAAGGATCCGAATCTGAGGTCAAATGCTCGGGACTACTCGTCGGAAAAACCGCGGCTCTGATCAACAAAAGGCCGAATGGTTTTTTTCTGGCCTACGCCGAGGGTCTCAAAAAACCCGAAGTGAATGGGCAAGTGGTCGCCACACAGGTGCAACTACAGGACGGAGATGAAATAGTAGTTGGTAACACACGTATGACTTTTAATGTTCGCGAAGAGATATCTTGAATTGGTCACGATCACCTGACGAACGAGAATTGCGACTAACCTCGCGCCTTCGCAGACCTCTTGTTCTCAGCATAACTATAAAGAGTATAAGCAAACCTAATAAAAGCAACGCCATGCCCACAAATTTCCTCAGAATCGATTGCGTGGAGGCTTCTTCAGATCGTACGGGTTCGATGACAACGGGTGCTTCGGGCACCTTTAGTTCGCCACTGAGTTTGATTTCGGATGATAGCGCCGCGATGTGTCCAAGGTTCGTTACAGAAGGTGCCTTACCAAACTGAGGCTTTGCTTGTCCATTGTCGTAGTAGATACGATAAGTCAAATCTTTTCGATGCTCAAAAACGGCCATCCGCACCGCTCCAATTGCCTGAATTTCATCCACACTTACTGTGGGACGTGAACCCAGTAGCTCCAATTTCACGTAGCGGTACAGCTGAGGCTTAAATTCTGCCTGCAGTTTCTCTTTTAGCGTGTCCTCTTTGTGGATTCGAAATAGGGTCCCATCATAAAAATCTTTCCATGGATCTCCATTTGCCGACGATCTTCCAGCTATTCGAATTGTCTTTATAAACTCCTTTGTCTTGCTGGAGATCCGAACGGACGTCAAAGGGAACCGCTTCTGCCCTAGATCGAATTCAACCGAATTGGATCCTGTGACACCCTTCTCCGTTATTTGCAGTTCCAAATTTTTCGTCAAATTCACTCCTACATTGGCCGGGCAACAAAGGACATTATCTATTTTGAGAGATGGCTGATCTTCGTCTAATATACGAAGCTGCAAATATTGGAAACTGTTCACAGGATGTTCGATATCAAGGCTCTGAAGAGGTACAGGCTTTACTAAATCGGCTATGAGGCCATCAACGCGAATAACATAGCTGTCTCGGGCATTACGCGAACCTCGAAGTTCGACCTTTCGCGCGAAATCCTTAGAACTCGTCTGAACTATAACAGCACGAGTCAAGACCTTCGCTTTTTTGTCTATCCAGATTTCAGTGAACTTTCCGGGTCGCTTGGTCACTCTGAACACTTGGGCTGGAAATGGTGCCGCATCCTCTCCGTCCGAAGCTTCTGTAATCAGAATTGGAACCGCTGTGCTGCCGGAACTGACCACGCGAATATCTGCAAGATCAGGCCTGCACTTCTCCAGTAGTTCGGATTCCAGTGCAATCCCGACTGGGCCTTCCTTTACTTCTGCGGGAATATGGATTTCCCTGAAGCGCTTCCAACCATTGGAATTAAATTCCGCTGAGCTGAGCGCCAAAGTGGTCGAAGTAAACAGAAGAATCAGACAAAAAATAAAAATATTGAATCGCCCTTCCATACCTTCCTGCAACAGCGATTAACACAATCTCTCAAATATAGAAGCGGATTATAGCTGCACGAGACGCGGGAATCAAGATAGGAGAGTACGAATTCAGTTATGATGAGGAAAGATAGTGGTAGTTTTTATCGCGGATTCCAGCAATGGTGCATGCAGGCATTTTGGCCTGTGTCATTGAAAGCCGGCAGGGATGCCGATGATTACTGAAAAAGGGATTAGAGCAATGTATATATGGAGTTCGCTGGCCCTGAAGTGGCAAGCCGGACGGTTTTCCCTCTATGCACTGCTCTGGATTATAAGGCGGTTTGCGGAATACAATTCCGCAACTAAGCTACTGTCCGTGTTGTATCGATACCCTTGTAACCTTCAGCCACAGGCGGCCGAAGAATGTCATTGCGAGCAGAGCGAAGCAATCTCTGTTCTCATGCCTGTTTGGTAAAATCCGGGATTGCTTTCCCGCGGAACGCGGGACTTCGCTTCTCGCAATGACAAGTTGGGGCCTGCCATGTAACCCGAAACCTGTCATTGCGAGCGGAGCGAAGCAATCTCGCTTTGGGGATCGCTTTCCCGCGGAACGCGGGATTTCATTCCTCGTATTGACAAATCCGCGCCCTTCCTAACAGAGGGGTTACGTACCCTCGAACAAATGTGATTTTATTTTCAGGCAAAAACATGTAATTTCGTTTGGCTGTCCTAGCAGGACGCACACTAACAAATTGGGCGGAGCAAAGGTTGATTTCTAAAATAAATGCAACGTCGGTTCTCGTCACTGGTGGCGCGGGATTCATAGGGAGTCATCTCGTCGAAGAACTCCTGCAACGGGGTATTCAAGTTAGGGTTCTCGATAACTTCAGCACTGGAAAAAGGCGGAATTTGATTGGTCTCGGGACTGGTCAATGGAATGCTGGAAAAGATTTCGAGGTGATTGAAGGAGATATCCGCGATTTGGAAACTGTGCGCAAAGCAATGGCGGGTATGCAATCCGTTCTTCATCAAGCTGCGCTGGGCAGTGTCCCGCGTTCGGTAGCAGATCCTATCTCTGCTCATCAGGTGAATGCGGATGGAATGTTGAACGTGTTGCTCGCGGCTCGAGACTCTGACGTGCGCCGAGTTGTATATGCGTCATCTTCTTCGGTTTATGGGGATAGTCAGCGACTTCCCAAACGCGAAGGACAGGAAGGGTTTCCTCTCTCACCGTATGCTCTTACCAAGCAGATTAACGAACTGTATGGAAGTCTTTTCCTGCGACTGTTCGAACTGGAAACCGTCGGTCTTCGATACTTCAATGTGTTCGGTCCGAGACAAGATCCGGAATCCCAATACGCAGCCGTCATTCCCAGGTTCATTAGCGCGCTTCTGGAAAATCGTGCGCCTGTGGTGTACGGAACAGGAGAACAGAGCCGTGACTTCACATATGTAAAGGACGTTGTGAACGCAAACTTGAACGCTCTGGAAGCGCCTCGGAACAGCTGCGGCCCATCTTACAACATTGGCCGCGGGGATAAGACGTCCTTGCTGGAATTGCTCCAAACACTTCAGGATATTTTGGGCACGAAAATCGAGCCCCGATTCGAGCCACCTAGGCCGGGAGATGTAATGCACTCTTCAGCCGACGTCACGCTGGCGCGCAGAGTTCTGGGATTCCAAGCTCAGCACAATTTGCGCAGCGGCCTGGAGCAAAGTATTGATTGGTATAGGAAGAACTTATGATTAGGATGGACTTGAACTATTGCGGGTCGGGGGGGGGTATAGTACAAACAAAAAGAGTCCGACCCTAACCCCTATACCCTCAGCCGGACTCTAACCGGAACAAACTCCGGTAAATACACAATAACTAAGAACAAGCGCTACATTACACATCAGAAACACACTTGTCAAACTAGAAAGTACTTTAACAAATTTAACACAATGATAACTTGTACTGCGCCTAAAAGGTTCATCTTGTTTCTGATCACCCCTCCTGATTGGATTCCAAAGTTTCTGTAACTGAACTTTTTCAACCTGATGAAAACCATCAAAATAATAGCTGCTTATCACCGGCTTGCCGGATTATTTTGAAAACATTTCATGGCCCATGATGTAACGGAGCTAAAGCACCCCCCTCCTATTTGCAAAAACCAAACAATAGGAGATGGCAGTGAGAACCTTCGAATACCTCAAACCAACTTCGATCCGTGAAGCCATTGATCTGTTAGGAAAATGTGGACACGAGGCAATGATAATTGCCGGGGGAACCGATCTGATGGTCCAATGGAAGAAGCTGGTATCACCGAAATGTCTGATGCCAGTGCGCAATATAGCCGACATGAATTTCATTATGGATTATCGCCAAGGAAATAATGGAAAAACTTGAACGCTGAATTCGTGCAACTCTTCACATCAGATCATGTGCTATTGTGCTTCAACTCTCTGTCGAAGGCTTTCATCAACATCTTTAACAGGGATAATCCGGCGTTCAATATCTGCCCAAATTTTACGCTTCATCATTCTAAGATCGTATTCAGTTTGCAGATTCAGCCAAAACTGAGCTTCAACCCCAAAGTACCGCTGTAACCTCAAAGCCGTGTCCGCGGTAATTGCCCTTTTCCCATTCACAATTTCACTTATCCTATTGGGAGGAACTGCAAGGTCACGGGAAAGCTTATTTATGCTAATACCCAAGGGCTCTAGAAAATCCTCTCGGAGGATCTCACCCGGATTTATGGGCTCAAGGATGTCGTTTTTGCTCATTGGAACACCTTAGTGATAGTCCGTAATTTCGACCCGGTATGCATTGCCGTCCTGCCATTCGAAACATACTCGCCACTGCTTGTTGATGCTGATAGCGTACTGACCTTTTCGTTTCCCGGAAAGAGCGTGAAATTTGTTTCCTGGGTTAAGCATCAACGCCTCTATGCTGGGAGCAGCATGTAAAACCATGAGCCGTTTTCTTGCCTGCCGTTCAAAGGCTTGAAAACGCTGCACCCGTCGATCATTAAACAGTTTCTCAGTGTCTCGACAGGCAAACGATTTAATCATACCTCAAGAGTATTACGTGAGACGTAGTATGTCAACCGGTATTCCAGTCGCGGGGATAAACTGGCCGGGGTTACATTGCGCGCCTCTGGCGCACTGGGCCTTGGGAACCTTCCTTGATGGCACGGTCCGGTTCAGTCTAGGGTACTTCAACACCCTTGAAGATGTTCAGCTCTCGATAAAGGCGATCCGAAGAATTGCAGCGAAAATGGAATCCTTAGAGGACGCGTGAATCGCTCATGCTGCGGCTATACGTTGAATGCTTTTCACCGCATCTTTAGCAGGAATGATCTGCCTCCCAGAATCCCCCCACATTTTACGTCATCATTCTAAGATCTTATTCGGTTTTCAGATTTAGATAGAACTGAGCTTCAACCCCAAATCGCGAGCAGATTTTTATCGAACAGGTTTATTTACAAACTCATGAAAATACTGCTGATCATTGAGTAAATCGCCAAGAACAATAATGCTGCCGAGCCCACCCGCAGAAAAATGCGGCGATCAAGGTTCGCAGAAATCTACCTTGTTGCCCATCTGAGGGCTACAAGCGAGCGCTTCTGATCCGGTGCTTGGAATCGAGTAGCAGGAGGTGAGAAATAAGGTCTGGTAGAGACGGGGCCAAAGGATTCGCCGGTCTCCTTAATAGCAAGTTTGTAATGGTACTTTGATTCAGTGCCCATGCTCTTATCAACATATTCGTAAGCGTTCTTGCCGGGAACAAGCTTCATCACTTCCAGTTCCTTATAAGGACCTTCCTCAAAGGTTTCAGCCCTCAAAATCTGCACAGATAGTGGCTCTTTCACGGCATCATTCGTCTTCCAGGTCAGTTTGGCCGCACGGTAGAGCGGCTGGGCTTTGAAATCCACTATGGACGGATCGGTTTTCTGGGCCATGGCTGTTTGGGGGCCAAGAACGATAACAAAAAGTATAAGGACGCAAAACAGCATAGCGTATCTGGTCACAAATAGTTCTCCGTGTTCTTTTCCGCGAAGGATTGTGGCATTTGTTCCGTAGCGGGCCCAAGGCGGCTCCTTCGGCCCTATGTCCCTTGAATATGCAGGCGGCTTGCGTCCAGGATGGACACTCCGATAGCGGGCCGGCGATTCATCGCCGGCACCTACGGCACAATATCCCAGAAAGTCCAGTTAGGGACGACTAAAAACTGAGGTTATCGCAGACATGAGCCTCAGTCGTCCCTCTCGGACTCAACATGAACTTTCCATTCACCGTTACCCGGCAATAAATTGCCGGGCCACTTTCAGTCGTCCCTTTGGGGCTCCAGCGGAGCAAAGTGCGTAATCCATTCGTGGATTAAAAACTCCCCTCTCCCCTGAAAGCAGGGAATGAGGGGAGCATAAGTCGACAGAAGTTAATTTACTATCAACCGAGGACCAGCTTAATATCGTCATCATTCTTGGCATACCCGATGCCAAGCTTCACTGCCTGTAGTATTTGTTTTTGGTTCCAGGCATACATGCCAATCTTGTTCGCGGCCATATTAGGATACCATTCCTGAAGTATCTTGATGCCCATTACATCGTTGGCAACCTGGTCCCCGGAAGCGAGGATCACTCCAGGCTTAACCTGCTCGCCATGAGAAGGCCCGCCGCTGATGAGAGACCTTCGGCCGTCCATGATGATCAAATCAGGTCGGATCGGAAGATTAATTTCCGCGGCCTGTGGGGCAACAAAGATGTGGTTGAATGCATGAAGACTTCCTCCACGATCGGCCCGATGCAAAAGACCAACGGAAAGCTTCAAGCTCTGAGTTATTCCGCCTAAAAAGTGCGTCTTCATCACAGGCGTGTAGATGATTTTGTCGTAGTTTCTGAGATCCTCAGGATAGCCTACACTGCCATCGCCACCACCAATCTTTCCCAGAAATTCGGCTTTGTCATTCTTGATATTCATCCATTTCCCCTTATCCCAATCATTAAGGGGAGTTTTGGTAGCATTGCACACTGAATCGAAACCCACTTTCTTGATTACGCGCTCTGTTGGACCCCAGGGTCCGCAAGTGTCTGCCACAGTGATATTTTGATAGCCCGCGTCTTTTAGAACCAGGATCAATGCCTCGAGAAACGCCGGGTCGGTGCCCCCTTGCGGCCAAGGATCGGCAGTGTTCATGTTAGGCTTTATGAGAATTTTGTCAGTTTTCTTAAGGGCCTTGTCAAATCCGCCGATGAGTTTCACTGCTTTTGTGATATCCCCCTTCAGATCTTTATCCAGAGGGGTCGCCATGATGAGGCTCAACGCGGCTTTATTACCTTCACCATACCAGTTCTGATGGAGATGGGACCAGTTAACAGGTTTTCCTCCGTCCACCAAATTTTCAGGATTCTTTTCAAAATGCCCTTTTGGAAGCGGTGCATTCTTAGTGAATTCACCATATTGTTTGAGTTGACTATCTCGCATTCGCCAAATACCTTCATGTGCCGGAGTGTCGAGATCGTCGACAGCGTGGGCTCGGGTGCCGAGCAATCCCAGTGCAGCGACACCAGCGCCGCAGTATTTGGCCACATTAGCAAAAAAATTTCTTCGTGTGCTTCCCTTAGAGCTCATTGTCGTGCCTCCTTGTTAAATGTTTAGGCCAAAAGTGGCTGTTACATTGGGCGACTATAGCTAACTGAAATCATAGAAAAGGTGGTTCGGGCTCGGCCAGCCTGTACCTCATGATTTCAGACGATTACGAAACACTTCCGCTGCCTCGTCGACTCTGCCATGGCGTCTCGACGGGTGCGAGCTATCCTTCAGTCGGAGATTTCTCTCATTGCACGCATACAAAACCTATTGTAATCGGTTGTCGTTAGTTCTGTGTGATATTGCTATGTTACGCTGAGCTGCGTCAGGAAAGGCGCTTCTCTTCTTGACGCAACCATATTGTTGAAAAGACTGATAGAGGTTCTACAAAAACACTAACCCTTACGTTATTTGTAGGCTCTGCAACAAATTTGGTCAAGAAATAATTTGTGGTCAGTGCTGCAACTAAATCGAGACGACCGGTAATTCGAGCTACTTGTTGAGTATAAACTTATTTACCTGGTTTCCAGCTTCTACGTAGGCATCGGACCAGTATTTGGTGTAGTCTTCTGCGCCCATGTACTCGATAGGTATTTCATACTTGCCCATAGCCGCGATGAAACGGGGGTCGTTCTGAGCTTTCCGGAAAGTGTCATGAAGGATTTTCACTACCTTTGGATCCATCCCTTTCGGCCCGAATATGCCCATCGGGTTCTCGTGAACTACTTTGAGCCCTAGTTCTTTTGCCGTAGGAACCTCAGGAAAGGTCTTCAATCTTTCTTCTCCAAAAGTGCATAGAAGTTTCAACTTGCCTTCTTCAACCAGCGGGATCCATCCGGCAGGCGTGACAATCATATCAACGCGTCCGTCCAAAAGCGCGGTGGAAGAATCCTTATCCCCTTTCGAAGGCAGATGCCGGAACTTAAGGCCCCCTGCATTATAGGCCGTTTCCTCCCAAGCCACATGCCCGCTCGACCCTACTCCGGATGCCATGTAAGTCAGCTTGCCCGGATTTGCTCGGGCGTAATCGATCACGTCCTTCACAGCTGCGAAGGGAGAATCCGAGCGAACCGCAACTCCGATTTGATGCCCCCCTACCAGGATGATCGGAGTTAAATCTTTAACAGTATCAAATGACAATTTATTGAGGTGAGAATTTCGGTGGAGACTATTAGTGGCCTGAACTAGCGTGTAGCCATCAGGCTTCTCACCGACGATGCTGCCCACCCCTACAGCGCCCCCGTCTCCAGGCCTATTAGTCACCAGAATTGGCTGGCCGAGGATTTCCTGTGCCGCCTCACACAAGGAGCGAAAAACGATGTCCGTGGATCCTCCGGCTCCCCACGGGATGACCAGAGTAATCGGCTTGCTGGGGAAATCGGAGCTTTGAGCCGCGGTGGCTGCAAGTAAAAGGCCGGGTACAAGAACAGCCAGAGCTAAAAGGACTTTGGAGACATGTCTCATTGCTTTCCCTCCCTTGATGCGGCTGGACCTGTGCGCCCACCCCTGCTCATTAGCGTCCACCTGACTCCCGAACGGATCGATATAACCCTTTATTGAACGTTGCGATATTTATCATTAATGTTTGGCCTCCGCCAACCCGGCAGTAACACCTAAGCCGATATAAACGGTTGCAGTCACATATCGTTCGATCCGCAGAAAGAACCGGGTACTTTTGAGCCATTTGCCAAGCGTGCCCACTAATAACGCATAGAGGCCATCCGTCACAATAGCCATGAGCACAAATACACAACCGAATGCCAGCAGTTGCCAGGTCACGGAACCCTGAGAAGGATCGATAAATTGTGGTAAGAAAGCGAAAAAGAACACGGCCGTCTTGGGATTGAGAACTGCCACCAACACAGCTTGAGAGAGAATGCGTTTCCGACTCCGTGGTTGGAAATTCGCCACCGGATGAACTGAATCGTGCGCGAATAGCCGGCGCAGACCCAGGTAGATGAGATAGGCGGCCCCAAGGTATTTGACTGTGGCAAAAGCCAGTGCTGAGGAGATAAGTATTGCTGATAATCCCAAAACCGCTGCAAGTACATGAACGAAGTTGCCGATTTCTATTCCAATTACTGAGATCAGTCCAGCCACCCGGCCCTGATCCAGGCTGCGGGCCATGATGTAGAGCACCGCAGGACCCGGGGTGAGCAAGAGGACCAAAGCAGCCACCAGGAACAGATAAAAATTGGTTGAAGTGAACACATCAGCCTCCGTCCAGCAAACAGATGCTTTATATCAGTTTTGTATCCTAGTATCCACGGTGAGTCACACTTTTGTGAATCGGAAATTACGTAGGATTACTCTTGTAGGGCTGCCGTGAGCGCGGGTTATTTGCCCGGCCGGGAAAGCAGGTCGGTTCCCTACTGTCACATCGTGCCACGTTGAACTGAAGGAGAAAGGTCAAACCGTGGTCTAGTCACCGTTTCCCGGAAGCGTCCGATTTATCAGAGTTGCAGCATATGCGGCGCCGAAACCGTTATCGATATTAACCACTACCAAACCAGCCGCGCAAGAATTGAGCATGGCAAGCAGCGCGGCGATTCCGCCGAATGACGCGCCGTAACCTACAGATGTAGGCACCCCGATAACAGGGCGATCAACCAGCCCCGCTATTACACTCGGCAGAGCGCCCTCCATGCCCGCAACGGCAATTATAACCGAAGCCGCCCTGAGCTTCTGACTATTGGTCAGTATCCTGTGAATGCCGGCTATCCCGACATCGCAGAGACTCTCCACTCGATTCCCCATAGCGTAAGCGGCCACCTTGGCTTCTTCGCTAACAGGAATATCGGAACTTCCCGCGCATACCACGAGCACGGTTCCGCGACCCTGAATCTGAATCTCTCGAGCTGCATACAGAAGTGTCCTGGCTTGAGGATTGTATTGAAGCTCCGGAATTTGCCGGATGATTTCTTGAGCCTTCTCATCCTGAACACGGGTAATCAATACTGTGTCCTGCCGTGTTTGCAAGCTTCGAAAAATCCCGATGATCTGGTCAACGGTTTTGCCTTCGCCATAAATCACTTCCGGAAATCCGAGCCGTAATGCGCGGTGATGATCTATGGTTGCATATCCGAGATCTTCCGTCTGCAGGTCCTGGAACAGCACACTTGCCTGCTCCGGAGACAGCCGACCCTCCTTGATATCATTAAGGAGCTTTAGCAGTTTTTGTCGATCCAAATATCTTCCCCTTTTCTAAAGGCACATTAGGCCTAGCATAGGATAAGATAAAGGTTCATGGTAAAGCAACGGGGAAACAAACTATTCAATCAGGCTGGTCTAAAATTTCCGTAATTCAATAAACCAAAGCCCCGGAAAGGAGGAACAAACCGGGGCTTCGCTGGGTAAAAGGTATGTTGAGCAGCAGGCTACGCCTTCCCGCTGTTGAAGGTAGGTTAGAACATAAATTCATAGACTTGTCAACATAAATTAAAGTAGATTCTCAAATACATCTTTTACTTACACGTAATCAGCTTAGATCAAGCTGCGTATTACATCCCCCTTCCCCACTACACCCACCAATTTTCCGCGATCAACAACAGGGAGCGTATGAATTTTCTTTTCACTCATAATACGCGCGACTTCGGTAATATCAGTATCGGGATTAACGCTGATCGCCGGGCTGGAATAAATATCCTCTACTTTTGTAGATGTAAGACGCTTGAATTCTTTCTGTATTCGCCAAGGATTTTCCATCGGAATTATGGAATCTAATATGAAGAATACAGTCGGAATATGGAGCGGCTTATTACGTTCAACCAGATCCGATTCGCAGACCACACCTATGACTTCTCCCGCATCGTCAATCACCGGGACTCCGTTGATATTCTTTTGCGAAAGGATCTCGGCCAAGTCACGGAGGGAAGTTTCCGCCTTTACGGTAATCACGTCACGAGACATTACGTCCGCCGCTTTAGTCATGTGAGCCTCCTCGATTGTTCCAATCTACAGAACAAATCTTAATTGCGAAACGGATCAATTTCCATTTGAATTGTCCGGTGTCATTGTTCATATCATAATGCTGAAATACCTGGCATCAAGCTTTTGCAGTAATGGGGAGGATATTATGAAAAGTCATCGGAAGGAGTTATGGTTCAATATTCCCAGTCGCCGCGGATTCGTCAATATAACTCACGAGGTAAGCAAAGCTATTACGGAGAGCGGCGTTCGAGAAGGCCTCGTCCTGGTTAACGCTATGCATATCACTGCTTCGGTGTTCATTAATGACGACGAATCGGGTCTTCATCAAGATTACGAAAAATGGCTGGAAGCCCTTGCCCCACATGAGCCTACGAGCAAATATCTTCACAATCGGACAGGAGAGGACAACGCGGACGCGCATCTGAAGAGACAAATAATGGGCCGCGAGGTCATTGTGGCTATCACGGGCGGCGAGCTTGACCTGGGCCCATGGGAACAGATTTTCTATGGGGAATTCGATGGCCGCCGAAAAAAGAGAACGCTCATAAAAATTATTGGGGAATGACACACTCGGAATCGTTCCGTGTTTCACTGAATAAGAGAGATGACGGCTGGTATTGCTGTTCGTTAACTGCTCGCCCGGAGGCATTCAGCATCGGGTTACTGTGATCGCCTCGGACTTTTCACTGTCCTGCAATCTAGTGCATTTCCCGCACTTATCTTCCTTTTTTAGACTTAATATTTAAACAATCTATATATGGTTTAATCCATGATATCAGGGCATTAATCTACAGCAGTTTATTTTACATTATTTAATAGTTCTTACTTGCTATTTTTGATCAGTTTTTAGTTGACTGGTCTCTCCTGACATGCTACTAACGCTACCCCGTGGTCCCCTGTTGATCTGTCCAAAACTTCGGGACCGCCCCGGTGTAGTGAAAAAATCCACAGCCACAAAATCTTTCGGGACTGGCAACAGAGAAACACACGATTCCAGTGCGTTCTATAAGAGGCAGCTCTTTGCAACAGTTCCCGTAAGAAAAGTTTCCGAACGCATGAACCAAATCCCGCAGCGGCTCCTGGACTCGGTGTTTCTTCGGTCGTCCGAGAGCATGACTGAACTGCCGGAAAATTGCGTGTCGCTGATGGTCACGTCACCCCCGTACAACGTTGGTAAAGATTATGATTTGGATCTAACTTTAGAGGAATATTTAGAATTTCTTAAGCGCGTCCTCACGGAAACCCACAGAGTTCTTGTACCGGGCGGCAGAATCGCCTTCAATGTTGCCAATGTTGGGCGAAAACCGTACATTCCTCTCAACGGGTATATTGCCGCACTGGCTTCGGAAATCGGTTTTCTCATGCGGGGTGAAATCATCTGGATCAAAGCTAAAGGGGCCAGCGGTTCTTGTGCATGGGGTTCCTGGATGTCTGCTTCAAATCCGACACTGAGGGACCTTCATGAATACGTGCTGATTTTTTCCAAGCAGCGTTTTGATCGTTCAGATAAGGGAACATCTACCATCAGCCGGGATGAATTTATGGCAGCGACTACCAGTATCTGGCATATCCCGCCGGAGTCCGCGCGCCGAATAGGGCACCCTGCCCCGTTTCCGGTGGCACTCGTGGAACGGCTCATACATCTATATACGTTTGAGGGAGAAACGATCCTTGATCCATTTATGGGGAGCGGTTCCACAGCCGTTGCAGCGCTGAATTGCAAGCGGCATTTTGTGGGATATGAGATAGATCCCGTGTACGTCCGCTTATGCAATGAACGGATCAGGGAATGCGACGCTGACCGTGAAATTTCTTCGCAGTAGTTCTTGCCTTGTGCCTCGTCACAATGAAAAAGCCCCTTTCTAACCGAAAGAGGCTCCAAATTATTGGTCAATATTTTTTAAACTAGAATGAGGTTCGCTCCCACGCCTGCTGTTGCAGTCTTCGCGCCATCTCGGATATTGTCGCGTAAGTAAGGCCGGTTCTTGCGTGAATTTTATCCAGGCTGCGAACCATTATGCGACCCTCTCGATCCATTTCCTTTAACAGCATAGTCTCTATTCGTTTAAGCTGTTCAGGATTGTAAGTGAAAGGCATAATGTCTCCTTTGTGTCCGCACGTATCAGCAGACATCATATGCAACTCTGGTACCATCATGCACACTCCTTATTAATGATAATACTTAGAGCTTCTTTGCGCCACATCGATCCTTCGGCAATTTAGAAATCGGTGCGAAGTTTTTTCACATAATCATCAAAAATCAAGAAAATCCTATTCGATTCCGATGTTCAATGAAGCCGGCAAGGAATTTAGTGGCCGCACAGGAACCTAAAGCCTCATAATTGGGACCGCAGGTCTAGACTTTCTCATAATGTGACTTGACGCGCTTCGGGACAGGAGGCGGCGCTTCGGCGCCTTCATTTCCGGTGGATCATCAGGTTGTAACTTGGAATAGAGATCTTAAGAGGCGCGGCCGTCTGCCTTTTTGCGCCCCTTCTTATTCAGTCCGGGCGAGGCACAACGCACTTATAACTCAGGATTTCTCTCTAGAGGAATCGGAAAACACCCCAGCGGGACTCTCGGTTGCAGAAAGACTCGGGACTTCTTCACTCTAGTTCAATTTGGTCGCCTGCCTTCACTTCACCACCGTGAATCACAGTTGCAAATACTCCTCTTTCCGGCATTATGCATTCCCCGATCTTGTTGTAAATGGCGCATCGGGTGTGGCACTCTTTCCCAATCTGCGTGATTTCCAGGATCAGACCGTATCCTATTTTGAGGCGATCACCTACTTTGACGGAGTGCAGGTCGAAATCCTTAGTCGTGAGGTTTTCCGCGAAACTGCCGGGTTTCACGTCCAAGCCTTTTGCTTCCATAGTTCTTATATCTTCAACAGATATCAGTGACACCTGACGGTGCCAGTCCCCAGAGTGCGCATCTCCCCTCAGTCCCAACCCCTCTTCGAGGTAGCCCACTCGCACATCAGTTTTTGGAGTTCCCTTATGCTTACTTGTGCATACGGCAATAATTTCGCCGGCCATGTTTAATCTTCCTCTTCGGCCCGCTTGCCCGAAGCCTCGATTATTTTTTCCGAGATATTCGCAGGGACCTCCTCATAATGAGAGAACTCCATAGAAAACATCCCTCTGCCTGAAGTCATGGAAGTAAGATCTGAAGCATATTTCAGGACCTCGGCCATGGGCACCTGCGCTTTGATAACCTGGCTGCCGCCTTTCGAATCCATGCCGCTGATCCGCCCGCGACGCGCATTGAGGTCGCCCATAACGTCACCCATGAATTCTTCCGGTACTATTACCTCCATGTTCATTATCGGTTCCAGCAGCACGGGGTTGGATTCGAGAACGCCTTTCTTGAAGCCTTTTGAAGCCGCTATCTTGAACGCCTGTTCGGAGGAGTCTACGTCATGATATTTCCCATCGACAACTGTGACTCTCACGTCGATTACAGGATAGCCGGCTAGGGCTCCTCCGTTCATTGACTCGCTGACACCCTTTTCCACAGCCGGGATGTATTGCCTTGGGATCACGCCACCCACTATCTTATCCACGAACTGGAACCCTTCTCCCCTGGGTAGTGGCTCCAATTCAAGCCATGCGACAGCGAATTGACCCCGACCGCCGGTCTGTTTCTTGAGCTTGCCTTCGACCCTGGCTTTGCCTTTTATCGTCTCTTTATACGGTACCTTTGGAGTCTTGAGATTGACATCCACGCCGAATTTTCTTTTCAACTTGTCGGCAGTCACCTCGATGTGCACCTGACCCATGCCGGATATCAAAAACTCGTTCGTCCGCGGATCTCTACTGACGACCAATGTCGGATCTTCCTCGGCGAGTTTTGCCAGGCTTTGGGTAATCTTTTCCTCATCACCTTTCGCTTTGGGTTCGATCGCGAAAGAAATGACAGCCTGCGGCCAATCGGGGGACTGAAGATGGATCTGAGCTTTTTCATCGCAAAGGGTATCCGCCGTAAGTGTTTCTTTTAGCTTAGCGACTGCTACAATGTCACCAGCCTGAGCGGATTCCAACTGTTTTTGATGTTTTCCCTGAATCGCCAATAGCTGGCCAAAACGCTCTTTGAGATCCCGGCTGGAATTGAGGAAATTCGAATCGGGCGAAAGCTTACCTGAGAAAATCCGAAATAGAGTGAGCCGCCCGGCGTACGGATCAGCCAGAGTTTTGAATACGTATGCGCAGAAAGGTTGATCCGGAGAAGGCTCTCTGGCTGCTTCTTCGCCGTTTTTTGTATGTCCGACCACGGGTGGCATCTGAGCAGGAGATGGACATGCGTCTGCTATCAGGTCCAAAATCGGCTGTATGCCTTTGTTCAACATGCCAGAGCATATTACGGCGGGAACGAATACTTTGTTGAGAATTCCCTGCTGGAGCGCTGCTGCTAGCTCATCTGCTCCCAGTTCACCACCTTCGAGATATCGCTCCATCAACGCGTCATCCACTTCAGCGAGATCTTCGATTAGAACCTCGCGCCTGGACTGAGCTTCTTCCTTCATATCCGCCGGAATTTCTACCTTAGAGACGTTCCTGCCGTCGCCATCAAATGTGAAGGCCTTCATTGACAGTAAATCTACTACGCCTTTGAACCCGGCTTCTTTCCCAATAGGCAGCTGGAGTACAACGGGTTTGACATTGAAAATTTCTTTTACATCGCTGATTACTTTTTCAAAATCGGCTCTTTCACGATCCATTTTGGTAATCGCAAGCACACGAGGGCACCCTTTGGTTTCGATAGATGCCCAGACTTTTTCAGTCAACGGTTTAAGTGAGTCCACTGCATCTACAGCCAATACTGCTATATCTGCAGCTTGCAGAGCGGCGACCACTTCAGCATAAAAATTCGGGTCACCAGGCGTATCCAGGATATTAATCTTTTTCTTCTTCCATTCTATGGTAAACAAAGAGCTGCTGATGCTGATTCCTCGTTTCACTTCTTCAGGTTCAAAATCAAAATTCGAAGTGCCGTCCGTTACTTTTCCCAGACGATCGACAGCTCCGGCGTCAAAAAGCATTGCTTCGCAAAAAGTGGTCTTACCCGAACCGGCATGAGAAACCACCGCCACATTTCGCACATCTTCAGTTTTATATTGTTTCATTGGCACCTCGTGGAAACAGTATCCTCAGATAGTTCTGGTCCAGCAACCAGCGAGATATGATGAATTAAGGGCCTCGACCGTTCCGAACGGCAATTGGCTTTGCTCCCGAAATCAGCCGGTTGCCCAATTGTGTCATCACATGTACGCTCAAGCGTATGAAGCTTACGTCGATGAATTTTCCGGTTCAGCAATCCGTCGCATCCGCAAGCGATTATCATTGCCCCCTGGATGATCAGGCGAGTGAATGAAAGTCTCGGAAAGCGAGCTGAACTAATTTAAAACATATAATTAAACATAATTCGCCAGGTTCAGTCAAGGGGCGGGCAAAAATAAACCTGGCCTTTTCTTGCGCGCGGAACTGGTAATTTCAATTCCGCTGAAAGCTTATCCGCGGAAAAGATGAAGATGGAGGAAAGCAGCTCCAAGTCCTCACTTCCAACCGTCTCCCCAACCGGGAGACAGGGGCTTCTGCCACGCGTTGACGAACTCAGAACCGGTGTCTCTACCGGTCTATGTCAGTGCGAGGAGCAAGGCGACGAAGCAATCTTCCACGCCTAAGGAGATTGCTTCCCTCGTTTTTCAATGGGGTCGCAATGACAGCGGCACGGAGACCGGACCGATACATCGGAAAGCTCGGGGAGAGTGAGGATTGCCGCTCTGACGTCCGCTTTTCCGGAGATTGCCTGTCCCCCTTAATGACAGAGTGGAAAACATATCCCACCTTGTGGTCCTCGCAATGATCCCGCGTTTCAAGCGACTCTGTCTTGCCACGTGACGAAGATTCGAACACCCCTGTCCATTGTGTACAAGACAACAATGCTATTATTTTGGTTTAATAAAGATTGACAATTGTTTAATAAAATTGATATACTTGGCGAAACGATAGAGTAACCGGAGGCCGCTTAATGAAGACAACTGCTATCGGAATATTCGTTGTGCTCGCTTTGAGCTTGGTGTGTCCCTTCCAGGCTCTGTCGGACACTGAAGAGAGATTCGGACCCTGGCTCTATTATGCTCCTTATTATTTTCCACCGGATGGCTGTTGTCTTGGGTACTGCTTTTCGCCTGACGAGTTCCGCCCTGTTTATGAGTCGCCAAATCCACCTCAACCGAGAAACGACGCACCCCCGCAATGCGCCCCTGCGCCACCACCGTCGAAAACTGCCGGTGGGTCAAAAAACTTCGCCCCTGAGGCCCAGCAGATCCCGCTGGTGAAACCCATCTTGAGCACTAAGGGCAGTCCATCAGGAACTGTGGCCGCCAGCCGACCAATCTCGGCAAGCGCGATCAAGCCCCAAACCGATTTGCCACGCTCTGGTGGCCAGCATGTTACTGGTCTGAGCACCGGGAAAAGCAGTCAACCCGGTCTAATAAATCCTCCTGCTCCAGGGGCCCGGGCCCGCTAAGAATCAAGAGAAGCAAGTTGGCTGTGCCCGTGGCGAAACGAACCCTCACAGGCGCAGCTTCTTTACCAATTCCCCGCGTTTCCCTAGCGTTGCTTCAAGGCGCTCGCGCAACTACCACCCGCGGATACTGAATATCATGTGTATCCCCGCCAGGGACAGGCCGTAGATGAATATTTCTTTGAGCGTCTGATCCGATATCCGACCAGCCAGACGCGGCCCAACTTGGCCTCCGAGAAGAACTCCGGGAATCGCCCAGAGCACAAGGTTGGCGGCAAATTTCTCCCCTATCACTAGATGAAGTATCGCAGCCAGGGCAGCATTCATCGCCATGACGATCAGGCAGGCCGACATTGCGGATTCCATTGTCAGGCGGAGCCGATTGCGAAGGATAGGAACCAAGAAGTCTCCCACACCCATGGACAAAAGGCCTGTCAGGATAGCAAACAGTGTGGATAGCCACAGATATGGAGCGGTCTGGCGCAGAGAAACTCTTTTTATGGCCGAGTTGTCAAGGTCTTCCTGTGTGTAAACGAATACCAGAGCTATAGCCAGACTGAAAACGCCCAACATGAAAACGATGGAATCTGCTGAAACAACTCTGGATAACCACACTCCGATCGGAACGCCAAGGAACGCGCATGCGGACAGAACGAGAGCCAGACGCAAATCGGCCTTCTTTGCTTTGATCACTGCAATGCTTCCCGACCCCATGCCGCCAACCTGAATTACCAGCGAAGTCACCACGGCTTGCGTAGGATCCATATGGGTCACCAGGATGAGGAAGGGCATCCACAGTATGCCGCCCCCAAAACCCACCAAGGTTGCCAGTGTCGCTATGGCGAATCCCGCCGGGAGGGATATCCAGTCACCACTCATCTATTCTTTTCCACCTCAGTCTCGGTCAACGGGGCAGGAAAAAGCTTGAAGTCTTCTAGGATGCACCTGAATCCGGCAAGGTTTTCCTCAATCTTATCGAGCTGCTCACGGCACATGGGATCGCCCCCCATGCGGGTTCGAAGGTGTTCAAGTGGAACCTGCACAGCGGAATCTGTAGTTAGTCCAAAAGCCACAATCTCCTGAATGTTGCTGGTTAATGCGTTGATGGTCTCCCCGAGAAGGCCTATTTCATCTCGTCTGCAAATCTCGATAGTTCGACTGAGATCTCCTTCGCATATCACTCTGGCCTGTTCCACCATCTGTTGGAGCGGACCTGTGATTTTCCTCATTAACATGATCAAAACAATAAGAGTGACTACAGCCTGAACGACGCACATAAGGAAAGCTTTGTTCCGGAGAACTCCTAACACCTTTAGGACAAGGGCCCCTGTAAGCTCTGCCTCCGGGGAAGTGTGTGTCAAGGCCTCGGTTTCTGATATAGCGGTTTGTATAGCCCAGACGAATTCCACAGTTATTAACAAGGATGCAGCGGCTATCAAGCCAAAATAGGTAAGCATCTGCCTTTCGAGAGTTGAATGCTTTTGCATGCTTTGTACCTGATTCATCTAGCAACGCCTATTCTCTGGCGTTTGCCACACCTAGGCTTTCTTTCAAAGGTCTTTCAGACGTTAAGAAGCACCGTATCGCTCCGCATAGCGACAAGAAGGCAGCGCCTGAATGTTGCACCAAGATCTTCTCTTTTATTCTTCACCTCTTGTCACGTTTCCTAGTAAACCGCGCTCAAATACGCAAAACTCCTTCTTTCGTGTCCATGACTCACCAACAATCTCGTCAGTGATTTGGATGTGCCGGACACTTGTCTCTCGCTGGTGGGGGGCAATTCTTCACCTCCCAACAATTCCTGCCGTTGATAATTACTCCCTCCGCTGATAGTATACAGTAGCCGTCCAGAGCTGGTTGCAAAACCTCAGAATCCACATTTTCGATCTCGTAATATCATAGGGTTACCTTCAGAAATGTAAGTTTTGCACGACTTCTAAGCATCCATACCGTATTCTTGCCGCCTGCCAGTGACTGCTCTATAGAATAGCCCCGTATGGAAGAGGAATCTGATCCCTCTTCTTAATAACTTCGCAGGCTAAACAGTTCTTTCGGTTTGGCTTCGTCCTACAGCCGTGGCATTGCTGAACTAGATCAATGGTCTCCTCCAGTTCCTCCCTGAGTTCCTCGTATTCCTCGATTTTCTTATTGACGTCGCTTAGGCATTCTTGGAGACGCTTAAGTACCAACGGATAAGCCTGATGGCCAGTGGGCTTTTCTCGCCTAATCTGATACAGAACCTTAATCTCGTTGAGCGACATTCCTATGCTCTGGAGTTTTTGGATAAAACGAACCGTATCCACCGTGTGGACTTCAAAAAGGTAGAAGCCCCCAGGGCTCCTCTCCGCAGATTCTATTAGTCCTTCCTCTAAGTAATAACGGACTGTCCTCACAGTAGTTTGTGTTTTACAGGCCACTTCCCCAATCTGCAATAGTTGTCGTTCTGCGGGCATGGTTAGTCTCCCACCAACTGCGTCGAAATTAGCTTCTCAAAAAACCCCGATTTAGCGTGGCCTCTGGATAATCTAGCTCGCTGAGACGGCACCACACAGTTACGTAACTGTTTATTATTATCAAATTGAAGTCAAGAGAAAAAGTGTTCTTCTACGAAGGAATGTCTCGCAAATCGCGGCCACCAATAACACATCTTTCATAGAATCTCGGAAGACCGAATCTGTCCCTTGAAGGCATTGGATGACGGTGAATCAACCGGCATCCCGTTTCCACCCGAGCAGACGAGTGGTCTCGTCAAAGACTTCCGCAGCCGTAATTCCTTCGAGACATTTCCGATCGTTGCACTTCCGTTTTCGACAACCCAGACAACCGAGACCATTCTTTTGTATTACTTTGTGCCCCGGGCCATACGGCCCAACTTTTAGTGGATCCGTTGGCCCAAACAAAGCCACAACCGGGATTCCAGAAAAAGCCGCTATGTGCATAGGACCCGAATCCACACCGACATAAACCGAACAGAGTTCCATGAGGGCCACGGCCTCGGCCAGGTTTAGTTTCCCTGCAGCTACAAGTGCTGTTTGTTTCATCCTAGCCGCGATCTGTTGAATATACGGCAAGTCATCCGGGCTACCGGCAAAAATGACAGAAGCGCCGGTGCGTTCTATCAACAGATCAGCTAATTCGGCCCAAGCGTCTGTATTCCAGTATTTTGTCGCCCATCTGGCCGCTGGGTTCGCGTACACCAGGCGGCTACCCCGGCTTATACCGGCTTCCGTCAGAAATTCGTTCACACGTTGACCTGCCGAGCTGCTGCTAATTATCTTAAAATCAGCCTTATCAGGAACGCAACTCAGGTATTGCGCAAATGCCATGTTTTTGTCCACTGCGTGAGCTGCCTCACTGCCTGGATCAATTTTACGGTGTTGAAAGAAGGTGTTTAATTCTTTAGCGTCGGCAAATCCGATTCTAAGTCCATTAAGATTTGCCAGACCGAGCAAGCCACTTCTGAATGACGCATGTAGATCCAAAACGATGTCATAGGGCCGACCTTTGAATATTCTTCGCAGGCTGCGCAATGTTGACAATGTGGCACCGGTGGCCCGTACAACGGACCAGATTCCGGCAGTTGGCTCACTAGTGGACGGAATCGAAATCGGAATTATCTCGTCGACCGCCGGATCACTTTCCAGGATCGCCCTAAACGGTTCTTGAACGATCCACCCAATATAACAAGATGGGAAGCAGCGTTTGATGGCGTGGGCCAACGGCAGTGTGTGAACAACATCCCCGAGAGAACTCGGCTTCACAATGAGTATTCTTTTTTCGGACAAATCTACTTGCAATCCTGATTCCCATGGCGTCGTCGACTGTGGCGTCCGATAGTTTCTTGCAGAACGTTCCAGAAAGCATCCTCCTCTTCCATCGCCATGGCCACACGGAGCGCCAGCACTCGGTCAGCTTTCTTGAACCATTCCGGAAGCTTCACCCAATCCTTTTCTGTCGTCACAATCGGGTCTCCTGCCCATCGTGTCAAGATGCTCATCAATTCATCATCGGAAAACACATGATGATCCGGATAGATGAGATGATCCAGCACTCGCCATTGGAGGTCCTCTGCGGTCCTCCTGAAGCGTTCCGGACTGGCTATGCCCGACAGCAAGACTACTTCTTGATTTGCGTAATGAGAAGCGGCAACAGTCTCTTCACCAGACAAATCGTTTACGAGAGCGACTGGGATCGAGCAACATCGGAAAGCCGGCAGGCCAGTGAGACAATGATCTGCCGACTCAGGTATTGAAGCGGATGAGCCTACCAGCACGACCAAATCGGCCCTAGCGAGACCTGATATTGGTTCCCTCAGCCGTCCCAGGGGAAACATGCGATCTTCGGTTCCGTTTAGAAGCACTATATCCATATCTCGCGCCAATTGCATGTGCTGGAAGCCGTCATCAAGAACCACTACATCGCAGCCGCAAAGCTTTTGGGCGGCTTCGACAGCATGAAATCTTTTTCGACCTATCAGGACCGGAACCTTGGGAAGACGTTGCGCCATGAGAAACGGCTCGTCTCCGGAGACTGAGGGACCTACTAAAGGCCGGCCGGAACTCCCATCACTAACCACCAGAAACTTCTCTCGATTGCTTCCACCGTAGCCCCGACTAACAATTCCCGGGTGGAAGCCTTGTTTTTGGAGCAATCCAGCCAAGCATATTGTAAATGGAGTTTTACCACTGCCCCCCATGAGCAGATTGCCCACGGATAAAACCGGCACCCCTGCTTCTCTGCTCTGCAAAATACGCCAGAGGTAAGCTTGAGCCCTGGCTTTCTGGACCGCGTGATAGCAGGCCGCGGGTATCATGGCCAGCGTATGTGAAATCAAACGGGAAGAGTTCATATCAAACTGGAGCGGAAGATACCCCTGAAGGGATTTCCGAAGATTTCTCTTGAGGCGCTAGCTGCATATTATGGAGTCGGGCAAATTCGCCATCCCGTGCGAGCAGCTCATCATGGCTGCCTTCTTCAGCGACCCGCCCATTCTTAAGCACATATATACGATCTGCGTTCCTGATTGTTGAAAGTCGATGAGCCACAACCAAAGTCGTGCGTCCCCTCATCAATTCTTCAATAGCCTGTTGAACAGCCCTTTCTGAATCTGTGTCCAGGTTGGACGTTGCCTCATCAAGAATAAGAATCGGCGGATTCTTGAGCAAAGCCCTGGAAATGGCTATTCGCTGACGCTCGCCTCCGGAGAGCTTAATACCGTTTTCGCCTATCATGGTGTCGTACCCATTGGGCAAAGCCGTTACGAAATCATGAGCGTGAGCAGCATCTGCGGCTTGCATCACCATCTCCAACGGCAGATCGGGACGTCCATACGCGATATTGTTTCGGATAGTATCATCAAAGAGTATCGTCTGTTGAGTCACGATGCCGATTTTTTCCCTGAGAGAGCGCTGTGTGAAATCGCGGACGTCGATCCCATCGATCAGAATCCGTCCTCCCGTCACATCGTAAAATCGGGGTAGGAGATCCAGGAGCGTGCTTTTGCCTACGCCGCTTTCCCCAACTATGGCAACGGCTTCGTCCACTTCTACTTTAAGATTTATTCCTTTGAGAACCGGTTCGCCAGCATAAGAGAAGCTTACATCTTCATAAATGACAGCTTGTTTCACCTCATCGAGAGTCCGGGCGCCGGGCCGGTCCTGCACATCAGGTTCTGTATCCAGAAGAGAGAACATTCTTTCGCCCGCGGCTATTCCCTCCTGCACCAAAAGGTTTACCTCATTTATTCTTTTTATAGGCTCATACAACATGACCAGGCCGCCCAAGAACGAAAAGAAAGTCCCTGGTGAAGAATTGCCGTTCAAGACCTGGTAACCACCGTAAAAGAGTATTGCCGAAGCGCCAAACCCGCCTAAAGTCTCCATTACGGGATTGGATAGGGCTCGTACCTTGAATCTGCGCATAAATGCATTGAAAAGCGTGTCATTCACCGCTCTGAAACGAGTTCGTTCATAGTCTTCCATGGCAAACGCTTTGACTATCCTAATTCCGGTGATTGTCTCATTGAGTCGTTCAGTGATATCTTCCATTGATACGAGCATGCGCCTGGAATATCTCTTGAGCCGCTTGCCAAAGGAGAGTAACGGATAAATCGCTAAGGGAAATACCACCATCGCAATCATTGCAAGAACGAAGTCCCGGTAAAAACAGACAACAATGAGAAAGACCACAGTAAGAGAATCTCTCACTATTCCGGTAACGGCGCTTGTCACGGCCCCTTGCACCATAGCCACGTCGTTGTTCAGCCGCGACAGCAGCTCGCCAGTGGAATGTCTGACAAAAAAGCCGACGGACATCTCTTCGAGTTTCACGAACATGCGTTCGCGCAAGTCTCGAATCACACTCTGTCCGACAAATGCCATGAGATAGTACTGACCATAGTCACAGAAACCCTTGGCCAAAAAGACTAGAGCCACAGCGACGGGAAGAAGCCATAGCATCTGGAAGTTTTTCTCAAAGAACATATAGTCCACGGCCGGCTTTATAAGGAACGCCAGAGTGGCCGTAAGTGCGGCGACGCCGACCATGCAAATCCCAGCTCCTACGAGCCGCCATCGATATGGTCGTAAAAACATCAATAGTCGCTTATAAACATGCACTTCCGCTATCCTCGGATCTGTAACGCCCTTCTCTTAGGACCCTACGTTTGATTATTATGCCACAGGACCGCTCGGTGGAATGCCCACCACCGATATTTTTGCTTTATCAGCCTTATTGATCATTTCCTGGTAATTCGTGATCATTGTTTTGCCGGCTTCTACTGCCAGTACCGCGGCCCCGGCTTCTACCATGGAGTGGATTGTGTAAGGCCCAACGCCGGGCACATCAAAACGCATATCCTGATTAGGTTTCGCCATTTTAACTACTACGGTTTCGGCTATTTGCAGTTCCCCGGCTCGCCGAATCGCTCTATCAGTCCCTTCTATGGCTTCGACGGCGATAACTGCTGCATTTTTCACCACCACAGTCTGGCCGATATCCAAACCGCCTATACCTTGGGCCATAGTACGTCCGAACTCAATATCTTTCCACTGCCCATTTTTGGGTGCTTTCTTAGTCATTACACCTACGCGCGCCATGAGCTTACCGGCCCAAGAGGTGATCTCTTCGACCACGATGTTTTCTTTCGAGAGCTCATTAGCTGCGGTTGCCAATATGGTGTCATCTCGCCAATCAGTAAGTTGTCTGAGCAGCCGAATAGCTCTCCTGTCCGGCCGTAAATTCCAAAGACGCAAGAGACTGGATTTTTCTATTTTACCGGCCATGATCACCCGACGGATACCCTGAGACTTTAAGACAGAGATAATCTTTTCCACCTGCCCTAATTTAAGCCAGAAGACCTGCCCGACCCGGCCCTGCACGGCAGGATCAGTAAAGCCCGGGAAAGCGATCGCCACTACCTGATAGCCGCGATCTATGGCCTCATCCGCCATGTGAAGCGGTAGGGATCCGGCTCCGGCTATGATTCCAATTTTTTCCACGCTGAATTTGTCCTGAAGGAATGACGGCTCAGTGACACCCGAGCCATGCCGCGCTTTGAGGTCACCAAAAAATTGGCAAAATTGACCGCTTCAGGCGTGCCAGCCATTTCAGTCCTGATTTTCTCCGCTGCCTCTTCGATTCTCAGTGAAGATCGAAAAGCGATCTTGAAAGCTCTTTTTAGCTGCAAAATGGTTTGATTCGAAAATCCATTTCTGCGTAGGCCCAAATCGTTCAAACCATAAAGGTATATTCGAGAACCGGAGGCCAATGTATAAGGCGGGACATCTTTGGCCACTCCCGAAACGCCTCCCACCAGCGCAAAATCGCCGATTCTCACAAATTGATGAACAGCGACAACCCCACCAAGAATGGCTCTCTCGCCGATGTCGATATGTCCACCAAGGTGGGCAGAATTTGCCATAATTACACCGGGCCCGAGGATACAGTCATGCGCAACGTGACAATAAGCCATGAGGTACGAATGTGGTCCGATTATCGTTGCCCCTCGTCCTCGGACAGTCCCTCGATGTACGGTCACATATTCTCGGATGATCACGCCCGCTCCTATTTCAACTTTCGTTTCTTCTCCTTTATATGAAAGATCTTGAGGAGGCGATCCGATTGAGGCGAATTGAAATATTTTAGTCCCCGGCCCTATGTTGGTATTGCCTTCGATGGTCACATGTGGACCAATTTGGCAGTCGTTACCCAATACGACCTTGTCACCGATTATCGAGTACGGGCCTATGGTTACATTGCTACCAAGCACAGCACCCGGATAGATCACAGCGGTCGGATGAATCATGAACTTTCCTTATCTCGAATCTTTGATAATCGCTCCAGATTTCGGATTCGTTCGAGCATCTCCGGGAGTCGCTTAAAAAGGCTTTGAGCTCGGAGAAAGACATTATACGGCATTGCGGGGACAGAACCTCCCATCACAGCTCCGTTCGGGACATCTCGATAGATCCCTACTCTCGTGGCCAGGACTACTCCATTTCCCACAGCGACATGATCTTTTATACCAACCTGGCCGGCCACTACGCAGTAGGCCCCCAAGGACGAACTACCTGCTATGCCGGCCTGCCCCGCTATTACAGTGCCCGGACCGATTTCTACGTTATGGGCGACCTGGACCAGATTGTCCAATTTAACACCTTTTCCGAGCCGTGTTATCCCACTCAGGGCCCGATCTATGGCGCACAGTGCTCCAATTTCGACGTCGTCGCCTATTTCAACAGTCCCGCTATGGTATTTCTTCACGCTAACAGGCGAGCCGGTCTCATCTACGTCTCTGGCAAACCCGAAACCGTCCGAACCTATGACTGTCCCGGAATGGATGATCACCCGATCGCCTATGGTCACGCGCTGGTAAATCACAACATTAGGAAAAATCCTCGTATTGGCCCCGATTCGGACATCTTCTCCGATCGCGACGTGAGGACCAATCGCCACACCTTCGCCCACCACCGTCCTTTTCCCAATTGTTGTGAACGGCCCTACTGAAACGCCAGTCGCCAAAATCGCGTCCGGATGAATTTCGGCCCTTGCCGAAACTCCCTCCGGTTCAGCCGGATACGCATAATACAAGGCCGTTAGACGAGCAAAATCGGCTTCAGGATTCTTCGATGAAATGTGGGGCAAACCTGACGAATCGAGATCGGGCCCAATAATTACAGCGCCGGCACCGCTCTTGGCCAGTTTCCCCAAAAAACGCGGCCCGGCAACATACGTAATATCATTGGCACCGGCATACTCGGTGGGCCGCACCCCTGAGATATGCGGCCCGGGTCTCTCCGAAGGTTCCCCACCCAAAAATTGGGCAAGTTCTTCCAGCGTAAAAATCATTGAGTAATGCTGTTAACCTTTCTCATCTCGGTTTCGGCTTAGTGGCTCCTGGAGCCGCAGCTGGCCCCGGGGTAGGTCCGGCTGGTTTCGGGGCAGGAGCGGGTTTGGCCGCAGGCGCTCTACCGGCCTCTGAATCGTATTGTTTGACCACCTCTTCCGTAATGTCCAAGGCATCATCCGCGGATAGCAAAGCATCAGCATTGACTACTAACGTAAGTTTCTTTTGACTCCTAATTTGGCCGATTATTTTACGGAGATCTCTTTGAATAACTTCTTGAGCTTCACGTTGTTCATTCTGGAGGTCGGCTTGGGCGTTCTTCTCCTCCATTTTGAATTCCATTTCCTTGATACCTATTTCTTTCATCTTCAGATCTCGCGTTTCAGGCTTCAGCATTGGCCCTTGTTTGCTGAACTGCTCTTGCAGATCCATGAGTTCTTTCTTTTTATTTTCCAACGCGGTTCTTTTCTTTTCAACTAGTTGGCCGAATTTCTGCTGGTGTTCTTTGGCCCTCTGAGACCTTTCCGTCAATTTCATAAGGTCGACGAAACCGATCTTGATTTCCTGGGCCTGGCATATTCCCAAAAAGAAAAACAGCACAGTCGCTGCTGAAAAACCTGTTATCAACGCACGCGTCTTCATCATTTCAACTCCTTCTTGTATTATCTTTTGTGAGTCCTGAAGATCTTCCCCATGCAAGGTCCGGTTATCAGAACAGTTGACCCATTGCAAAAGCAAAAGCTCCTGCATTTTCTCCTCGCGAAGGATTTACCTTCCAACCATATTCTATCCGAAGCGGCCCCATTGGCGATATCCACCGGATGCCTATACCATAACCGGCCTTAACGTCCGTGAGCCAAGGGCTGTCTGAGACATTCCACGCATTGCCGACGTCAAAGAATGCAACCCCATTTAATTTGAATTGATCTACGAGAGGAAAAAAATATTCGATGTTTGTAACCAGGGATCTATCGCCTCCTATTATATTTCCGAAATGATCTTTTGGGCCGATCTCTCCGTATTGGTACCCGCGAATACTTCCTATTCCGCCGAGCAGAATTCTGCGGTCAAATGGTATAGGGCTGTCTCCGACGGGCAGCAGAAGTGACCCATTGGCTCGCACTTTGAAAACCGTGCGCCAGAATAAAGGATAATAGTAGATTCCCTCGCTATAACAGTTCGAGAACGCCACGTCTCCCCCAAAACCGGAAATCCGAGTCCCAATATTTATCTTGCTTCCTGCTGAGGGCAGGACCGCGTTGTTTCTCGTATCACGGCTTATAGCCATTGAAAGGGCGTTCTCCGAAGTATTTATGAATTTTTCAGGATTAACGCCTAAGCGAGTGTAGTAGGATACAATCGATCGGGCGAAGAGTTGGTCAAATCCTCCTAGTTTGCTGGAATCCCGTGAGATTCCGGTGTTCATACTCCATTCGTGGTATAGCGGATAAGCCAGATTGGCACCAAAGCCTTCACTATCCCTAACATAATTCAATTCTTTATTGATTGATTTATAGCCCTTGATTGACCCGCTTATTGGCAAGTCGAACAACCACGGATATGATAATGACCCTTCATAACTGTTTCTACGACCTGAAATGTTAGCTTTGGCATCAGCCACAATACCCAAGCCGAACAGATTTCGCTCTTTGAGGTTTACGTTCCCCGTTGCTCCGTCCTGGGAAGAATATCCGAGCCCTGCTGCCAGCGACCCCGTCTTTTTTTCCATCACCTCAACGGTGAGATTCATTAAATCAGGTCGTGAGCCCGGAGTGGTTTTCAGCCGTACAGCTTCAAAGAAGTCCAATTGTTCGAGTCGATTTTTGGTGCTTTCAAAGGCATCGGCGTTGTAAACGTCACCCTCTCCCACAATGAGATTTCTACGGATTACTTTGTCCCGAGTACGTTCATTGCCGGTAATGTCAACTTTTTCAATGGATACCTTTTCGCCTTTGGTTATATGATAGGTAAGGTCAACAAAATTGTGCTGTTCGTTAACTTTTTGGCGTGGTTCAACATCAACGTACGCGTAACCCATGTTGTTGTACAGCCGTGTCAAGGTTTTAAGATCCTCGCCCAAAGATGAGCGCTTAATCCACGTGTGAGGCTTGACGCTAAGCTCACCAAGTAATTTTTCCCGTGGGACAAGCAGATCGCCCTCTACGTCGACTTTTCTTACTTGAAAGCGGTTACCCTCGCGTATTGGAAAAGTGATCTTCACTTTCCCTTCGTGTATATCGACCTTAGGAGCCCCTACCTGGACATTGACGAATCCGTTTTCCATATAGGCGGCAGCGATCCGCATTCGGTTCTCTTCAAGTTTATCCGAAGTAAAGGAGCCCGTTTCATCGAGGAACCAAAACCAGCTTTTTTCTTTTATTGTCGTAAGCTTTAAAAGTTCTTTTTCAGGCAGTTTCTCCCGGCCCTCGAAAACGATATCTGTCACAAAGCTTTTTCGGCCTTCTTCTATCTTAAAGACCAGTTTGGCCTCATCACGGGTGAGCTCCTTGATCTCATAATCTATTTTTGGCTGATAATAGCCCTCCTTCTCATACATCTTTTTGATTTTTGCAATATCGTCACGAATTTTTGCAGTGCTGGCCACGGTGAAAGATTTGGTCGTCAAAGTGTCCAGTAATTCGTCTTTGGCGAAGAGTTTATTCCCCTCGATTTCAATACTTTTTATCGAGGGTCGCTCTTTTAAAGTGATATGTAGGTCCACCTGGCCGGTCGGGGTGTCCTCGGCCCGGATCTGAACGTCATCAAAATAGCCCATATTATAAAGTTCCCGGATTTCATCACTCAGTGCGGATCGACTAAAAACTTCACCCGGTTTTGTGCCCAGTTTATTGAGGATCGTTTCTTTTTGCACTCGCCTATTACCTTCGATATTGATTGAGCCGATTTTCGGTCGATCCAATACCACTGTGCCAATCTCCCCGGCCAAGTCCTTAAGGCGAGCAATCAATTCCTCCATGTCTTTCCCGGTACCTGAAAACTGGCGAGGTTTCGTGCGTTCGTCCTTGCCCATAACGGAAACATCGACAGAATAACCATCTCCCAATTTCGAGATAGAACCCCAAATCGCAGCGACACTATCGGTCCGGTTTGCTATTCGCGCTATTCTGGCCGGATCAACCGCTTTTCCACGAACCACTTCTTGAAATGGCTCTCCGGACATGATTGAAACGTCGCCTTCCCGTCCCAGTTGTGCGCCCAGAATCGCGGCAACTTCTTTACTGAGACCTTCGGGCGCGCCCTTCTCGACGGTCTTAAACGGGAAAATAATTATCTTCTTTATCTGAGGCTCTTCGGCCAGTAATAATGCCGGGAGAAGCAATAACAGAGCTATAGAACTCAGTAACCTCTTCATTGAAGCTCCTTCAATCTCCCGCCCACTATGCCCACTCGTCTACTCGCGGCTTTGGCAAGTGAGTCCTTATGGGTAACCACGATTAAGGTAGTTTTCCGCAGTTCATTAAGATTCTTCAATAAAACTTCTATCTCCTGCCCGGTTTCGGGATCTAGGTTTCCTGTGGGTTCATCAGCTAATAGTACATCGGGATTCATTATTAGGGCTCTAGCGACGGCGACCCGCTGCTGCTCTCCTCCCGATAGCTCACCAGGTCTGTGAGTCGTCCTTTCCGCAAGTCCTACCTCGTCCAGAATGGCAGCGGCCCTTGATCTAAGCTCTTTTTCTCGTTCTCCCGCAATTAACCCCGGCATTATAACATTTTCCAATGCGGAAAACTCGGGGAGGAGTTGGAAAAATTGAAATACAAACCCCACACGTTTATTCCGGACGCGAGCCCGTTCATTGTCTCCGAGACGTAAAATGTCCTGGCCGTCCAACAGAATCTGCCCACGAACAGGACGGTCCAACAACCCCAGTATGTGCATCAAAGTGCTTTTTCCAACGCCCGAAGGACCTGTGATTGCTATGCTCTCACCGGAGTGCACCGTCAGATCTATCCCCTTGAGGACCTCCACCTTTCGGCTTCCATTTGAATAACTCTTCCACAGATCCGTCACTTGATAAAGGGCATTTTCACTCATATCTAAGCGCCTCCACGGGCTCGAGTCTGGCGGCCCGCAGTGACGGATAAATTGTGGCCAAAAAACAAATACCTAAAGCGACTCCGCATATAATAACAATATCCATTGCTTCTAATGAAATAGGGAGTGTGGGGATCGTGTAAATCTCTTCTGGTAATTCGATAATGGGATATCGGGCCAGAACAGCCGCTCCGGCAATTCCTGCCACGGCACCCAACAGGGTTCCCACAACGCCAACCAACATTCCCTGTACTACAAAAATTCGCATTATGCGGTCCGACGTCGCACCAAGCGCCTTTAGAATGGCAATATCCCTGCTTTTTTCCATAACGAGCATAATCAAGGCGATAATTATATTAAAAGCAGCAACCAACACGATGAATGTCAGGATGACGAACATTGCTATCTTTTCCAACTTCAAGGCACTGAAAAGATTCCTGTACATTTCCTTCCAAGTTCTGGTCCAAAAAGGTGTGCCCAAAATCGATTCAATGCGGAAACCAAGCTTTGTGGCACTATATATATCGGTTAAATTTACCTCAATTCCTGAAACGCCTTGGCCCATTTCAAAGAATTTTTGCGCCTGACCCAATTCCATATATACGAGATTTGCATCGAATTCGTACATCCCCGACTTGAAAACCCCTGTGATTTTAAAATTTTGAACCCGAGGAATTGCACCTATAGGCGTTCTCTTTCCTTGAG
>JBKQRG010000498.1:0-3917 GCA_052144015.1 Desulfomonilaceae bacterium | reverse complement strand
GGGACTTGAGCCCGAAGTCGTTCGACCTCTTCTGGAAGAAGCTCGTTTGGCAGGCGCCACTCTGGATACGACTGCTCTAGGATTGCTACTGGCAGTCAACATCGAGCGTCTGGCCGAACAACTTCTCGAACAACCTGACGACCGTTCTCGCGTGGAAAGGTTGAATAGCGCTGCAAAACTAGTCCAGACATTGCCGTTCGAGGTCAATCTCTGGAAGACCCAAAACACCTGCTACAAGCTCCTTCACACATACTGGTCCGACTTCAAGGAAAAGGCCGGTCTGGGAGACAAAAACGCTCAAGAATGGATACGCAACTGCACGGTCTTGGCCGAGAATTTTCGGCTACGGGTACCCTAGGCCGCGTAAGTTGGAAACCTGCAATTTGATAGAACACCGGGAAAAGGTGCCCGCGTGCTTGGCATAGCCAGAGACTCTCTGTATCGACATATGAAGCGTTTCGGAATTGGGGGGACAATCCGACCGCGGTTTAATTCGATGGACTGACTTTAAGACACCCGGTGAATTTGTAAACCATTGATATCGCGCAGACAGGAATTCTATGGACCGTTTTTAGGACACCTACCCCTTTCTTGCCGACCCCTCGTATCTCACCCCCCCACTCCATCGCTGTGGCTAACTAAGTAACATCACCGCTTTTATACAACGCCTTATCCATGGGCCATAGTTGGCACGCAAAATGCAGACCTAGGCTCCTAGGGTTACGGCTTTCTGGATCTGTAGAACAGGTATAGCAACTGCAGCCGTCTCAAGTGGTGTCACGGAGTGGTTGTGGCCCTATTCCCTTTCACAGCCGGCCTTGTCTTTGCGGCTGATGAGCATGCGGCCAAGCCGTCCACCGAGGTCAAAACCGACAAACCTTCCAAGGCCCAGGAAGCTGCTGCTGCCAAAATCAAGGCGGCGAAAGACGCCCGGTCCAAGGCTTTTGAAGAGGACGAGAAGTTTCAGGAGGCCAAGATGGAGGCTGGACCGGGCTGCGTAACTCAAAAAAGAGCAGGAAGCTAAGGTTAGGGCCGCTGAGAGTGCCAAGATCAAAGCAGATGCGAAGGCGGCCGAGGCGGAGAAGAAAGTTCAAGACCTCAAAGACGACGAAAAGAACGAAAAGAAGTAGTGAAGGGTTTTTTTAGTTAAGGGGCACGGCAGAGCGTTGCCTGGCTGGGGAGTGGCCGGCTCGGCGATGCGGGACAAGGCGAGGTGGGACAAGGCAAGGAACTCAACTAGCACAAATCTGAAGGGAGGAAGTTTATGAAGATTACGAAAACACTGTTGATAGGCTTGGGCATGGTGATCCTCATGGCATTTTACGTGACCGAGGTTCCTGCTCAGGCACCTGCACCTGTTGTCGGTTCGGAAACTGCGACCATTGGCATCACAGTTACTCAGTTGACAGAGGTGGTGAAGGGTTGGAGCGTCAAGAAGAAACTTTTCGGCCAACCGGTCTACAACGACAAGAATGAGAAGATCGGTGCCGTCGATGACATCATCATCGGGCCTGATAAGGCCGCCACCTTTGCGATCATCGGAGCTGGAGGATTTTTGGGGATTGACAAACACGATGTCGCAATCCCGGTAAAGCAATTTCAGATGAAAGAAGGCAAATTTGTCCTCCCCGGGGCGACAAAAGAAGCCGTCAAGAAAATGCCGCCGTTCGATTACGCCAAGTGAGGTAAAGGCTATTTCAGCTTAAAGGGCAAGTTCTTCAGCTGATGCTCATTCCACCTTGTAACAGGGCGGAGAAGATATGCAAGAAACGAAGCAGATCTCTCCGTCCTTGCCATTGGATAGAAACCATCACGGTGCCTGTGGGGTTAAGGTTTCTTCTCGGATCGGACCCGGGTTTGATGACCCTATTGGTGACTTCTGTGGGCAAACCAAAGTTGCGGCTGGTTGTTATCAAATGAGGTAACGGTTCAGGAGGGTCTCCATCAAGCATCATGAAACGGTCATCGTGAAGCGCACTGATTTTCTGTGAGAGATTTATCGGGCTCCTCGGTTTGGCACAAAACCCCCCGAGCGCACTCGGACGCGATGCGCGTACGCGCGCCATATCGCTCCGGTTTTTCGTTTTATCTTGCCGAGGTCCGTGAATTTGATACGGGCCGATTCCATGAAGCGGGAGGAAGCGACAAACCTCTATCGATCTGGTGAGGAAACGACAGTGGAGGTCCTGCTGGATTTGAGTGGGCGAATCGAGCAGATTGAGGAGGCGGTGGCGAGAAAATCGACAAACTCATCCAATTCCTCCAAGCCGCTATCGTCCGACGGATTTGTGAAGCCTCCGAGAAAACGAAGGGCGGAAGAGGGAGAAGCCAAGCGGAAGCTTGGCGGCCAAAAGGGTCACAAGGTGGTCACCCGAGAGCTTTTCCCGCTCGATCAAGTGAGAGAGATTCTTCGCTTCTATCCTGAGAAGTGCAAGAAGTGCGGTGCACCAGTCCCCGATAAACACACGCCTGAGATGTTCAACTCGGAGCCGATAAGGCATCAGCAGTTCGATATACCGCCGAACTCTCTCGACATCACAGAATGTCAGCGATTTGGTTTTGAGTGCTGTTGTGAGACTACCACCTGGGTAGAACTGCCTGCGGAATGGCAATCAGGTTGCGGACCCCGTTTAGAGGCAACCCTGAGCTATTTGACTGCAGCCCATAGGATATCACGACGCGGAGCGGAAGGAAGACATAAGTGGAACCCTCCTTGGCGTACCAATCAGCACCGGCTCGGTCTGCGGCCTCTTGGTTCAAGTCGCTGAGGCGGTCAAGCAGACCTATGAGGGACTCGTATCCAAGTTGCCGGACCTTCCGTTTCTCAACACGGGCTGAGCGATACGGACCACGACGCCCTCTTCACCAAGGACAAGCACGTCATCTTCGGTTTCCACGAATACCCTTGGCTGATGCAACGATTGATCTATCGCCGTAACAACCGGAACCAGCACGTCAGCGATTATAAGGAGGAGGGCACGATCACAACCGCTTTTGACATGAGAGTACAGAACGAATTGGACCGGTTTCATCTGGTCCAAGACGTGATTGATCGTCTGCCGCAGACCGGTGACAAGGGCCTCTACCTGAAGCAGCAGCTCGAGGACAACTTGATCGAGCACAAGCAATACGTCGACAAATACGACGAAGACATGCCGGAAATCCGGAACTGGAAGTGGAGCAACCCTAAATGAAAGCGCAAGAGCTTACAGTAACAGCGAGGGCGCTGGTCGCCGGCGACAAGGGCCTGCTGGCGATGGATGAGAGCGATCCCACCTGTAACAAACGCTTTGCAACATTAGGGATTCCCCAGACCGAGAAGGCGTAATGGCATTGGCTGAAGAGAACGAAGTCAGGTTGCCTGCGGTCTTCCAGCGCACCGATGCCGATATCGCCCGTACCGTGGCAAACACCCTTGAATGGGATGTTTTTGTGCCGCACGATCGCGTCAAGGTGAAAGTAAGCAACGGCTTTGTTACCCTTGACGGTGAAGTGGATCAATGGTTCGAGAGGAATGCGTCCGACAACGCCGTCCGCCATCTTGTCGGGATGAAGGGGTTGATAAACAAGATCCAAATCAATCCGAAGGCGACGACGGCAGACATCAAAAAGAAGATTGAGTCAGCCCTGGAGCGCAATGGCAAGCTCGACGCAAAGGGCGTCACTGTGGAGATTCACAAAGATAAAGTGATTCTCGGTGGTCACGTTCCCTCCTGGGCAGAGCGAGATGTGGCCGAATGGGCTGCGTGGGCGGCGCCTGGCGTCGCGAAGCTGGAGAACAACATCACGGTCCAATACTGACGCATAGCGTTCAAACGATCTCTATAAGGCTTCAGGGATGTGCTCGATCATGGATCAGTGGTGAACCGCACCCAGCCGACGACATACCTTGGGCTGGGTCCGTCCCCGACGCGGAT
>JBKQRG010000497.1:0-28839 GCA_052144015.1 Desulfomonilaceae bacterium | reverse complement strand
CTTGTCCGGAGGGCAGCGGATCGTGAACTCTGCTGCGCTAGCCCTTAATAGATATAAAAGGGAGTTAATAACCCATGGCTGAAAAGGAGAAAAAATCAGGCGGATTCTTTCAAGGCGTCAAGGAATTCGTCTATGGTCTGGCCGCGCATGACTCAGCTAGATTTGCGCTGAAAACAAGAGCCAGTATGGAGCACCTATTCATACTGATCACAATGGGAGATATGCTTGGTGTGCCGATTCTGCCTCCTTACTATTCCCTCAGACTTCTGCCATACGTAGTCCCACAGATCTCCACGTGGAAACGTAGAATGTTAAGGGAAAAGGATCTGACCGATGCGCTGGCCTGAGGTCAGTTGCTCATGCAGGCTTGGATCAAGGTTCCACATGCGATTCGACAAACACGTGCCGTCGATGTGTTGCTTCGTACGAGTCTAATTCGAGAAGGGACGAATCAGAATGTCTTTAACAACAATATTCGAGCAGTATCCTGATCGGAGATACATCATGTTCGGGGGCAAGGGCGGTCTCGGCAAGACCACCTTTTCGGCCGCCGCGGCCTATTATCTGGCCAAAAAAGGAAAACGTGTTCTGGTCTTTTCCGTTGATCCCCAGGCCTCGCTTACGGATATATTCGAGAAGGACATCTTCGGGAAAGGACCTACGGAAATCATGCCGAATCTTTACGCCCAGGAGATCGATGCGGATCGCCGGGTGAAGGAGTATCAGCAGGAGATCCGCCAAAAAATTCTTGATATGTACGGAATGGAAGCAATTCCCGAAGAAATCGAAAGCTACATACAGGCCGCCGCGGCCGAACCGGCAATGGAGGAGAGCGCGATCTTCGACCAGGTAGTGGACATCGTGGTCCAGGGTGGTTATGACTACTACATTTATGATCTGGTCCCACTGGGCCATGCCCTTTACTATTTGAGCATGGCTTCGGTTTATGACGCTTGGATCGGCAAAATTACCGGACTGCGGGAGCAGATGAGGGAATATGATCAAGTCGCCGCAACAATCCGGCGGGAAGGTGAGGTTGAAGAGGACAAGATACTCGAAGAGCTTCTGTACATAAAGAATCGTATCAACAGCTCCTCTGCCATTCTGACAGACAAAAAGAGGACCGCTTTCTTTTTTGTGATCACGCCGGAGGAGATGATAATCAAAGACACTTTAAAGGCGGCAGATCTGTTTGCCAAATTTGATGTGCCTTTAAGCGGCTATATCATCAATCGAGTTCTTCCCGAGGAACTGAAGAAACAGAATATTCCGGAATATTTAAAGAACCGCTTCTTGATGCAAGATCATTATCTTAAACAGATCGAGACGGACTTCAAAGGCCAGATTCTGGCCTCTGTTCCGGAAATGGAACGCGACGTGACCGGTCTGGCCATGATAGAGAAGATGGCCAAAGCGATGTTCGGCGATTTTTAGGATCGGGGGTAAGCAGTGAACGGAATTACGATTAATATGGAACGTTTTATGAAGGACCATCCGAAAATGAAATATATCTTTTTCGGAGGCAAGGGAGGAGTAGGCAAAACGGTGATGGCCGGCGCGGCCGCGCTATTCTCCGCCAAGCAGGGGAAAAAAACTCTGCTCGCCTCGACCAACCCTGTGCATAGTCTTTCAAATATGTTTGGACAGAACGTTTTGGGTAAGGCGGTCACGGTTTGCGATGAGCAGAACTGCTACGCATTGGAAATAGATACACGCGAAACCATAGAACGGTCCAAACAAGAGATACGAGAAAAAATCAACTGGTTCCTCAAGTTTGCCGACATAACGACCACCGCGGAGGAATTCATTGAATCGGCTACGATGAATCCGGCTTTCGAAGAATCGGCGATGTTCGAGAACATGATGGATATTATGTTCAAGGACGAATATGATTTCTACGTCTTTGACACAGCCCCTACAGCGAATGCCAGGCGGCTGCTCGGAATGTCGAAAGTGTACGGGCTATGGGTAGACAAGATGCTCAAGAGCCGGGAAGAGGCCAAATCGCTGCGGGAGCTGCTTTCCTTTTCGAAGAAAGAGCAAAAAGACCCGCTGCTGGACTATCTTCTCGGCTTCAAGGACAGGATGAGCCATGCCAAAGAACTCCTAACAGACGATGCGCTCACCGCGTTCTTCTTTGTCACATTGCCCGAGAGTTTGCCCATTGCGGTTATCACCCGCTTCATAAATTGGTTCTACGAATTCGGGATTCCGGTAGGCGGCGTAATTGTTAATGGAGTTATTCCCAAAGAGCAGGTGGCCAAGGACGCGGCTGAGTTCGTCCTGAATCGCGTCAAGATGCAGGACGAACATATGGAGCAGATCCGGAAAACTTTCGGAGACAAGGTCCGTGCGATCGTGCCGTTGTTCGAGACGGAAGTGCAAGGCACGCAGATGCTGAACCGTCTTGTCGATGCCTTGGAGAGGCCTGAAGCGGTCAAGCTTTAGACACGGTGACTTAAGAGTCTCGCCGAATTTCACTTGCGAGAATAGTACGACATCTCTCCGATCCAGTTTTGACAAGCTGGCAGGGCGACCGTGGTCGCCCTGCTTTTTCGCCTGCCTATGACTCACCCCCCTTGACGTAGCAGCCGTAGCAAACAGTTTTTTGCGTTCCGAAGGTCTTGACGGAATTCGCTTTATTATCAGATCACCCGCTCAAATAGACGACAGTAGGATCGGCACCTTACTGGTCCATCTGCGCTTTGAAACCAGCTCCTACACCCGCGTTGCCTAATTTGGGGAATCCTTAACCGACCCCGCCCATCTGGTGTGACGACGTCATTTCATCGGCATAATCTTTGGCAATGCCTATAATATTGAAAAGGCTCTCTACGTGAAGAAGGGAAATAATCATGGACAGAGAAATCTTTGGCGTACACCATGTAACCGCTATTGCAAGCGATCCCAATCGAAACATTGCTTTTTATACGGAGATTCTGGGCCTGAGGCTGGTGAAATTGACCGTAAATTTTGATGACCCCGGGTCATATCATTTTTACTACGGAGATGAAGTCGGCCATCCAGGCACGTTATTAACTTTTTTTGTTTGGCCGGATGCGCCGCGTGGGCGAAAGGGCTCCAGGCAAGTTGCAGCTGTGACATTCGGGATACCTTTCGGATCAATGTCATTCTGGATGGATCGCCTGCACCGTCACGACGGAGCAGTGGGCGAATTGACTGAGCGATTCAACGAAGAAGCGCTCACATTCAACGACCCTGATGGAGTGCAACTCGAATTGATAGAAGTTCGTGCAACTCGGAGGATTGAAAATAAGTACGGCCCGATACCTGTCGGGCATGCGATAACGGGTATCCACGGCGTTACTCTGTTGGAATCCGCGTTGCAGGAGACGGATTCGCTACTGACACACACTCTTGGGTTTAACCGCATAAATCAAGAGGGAAACAGAACAAGGTATGTTGCCGGCCCCACGGGACATGGACGTAGAGTGGATTTGGTTCACGTGCCCCATGAGCCACGGAGCAGTGTGGCTGTGGGGATGGTGCACCATGTCGCGTGGCGCGTAGCCAACGAGGAGCAACAAAGAAGCTGGAGAGAACAAATCGTGGACGTAGGACTGAATGTTACGCCTGTAATAGACCGACGCTATTTCAAATCGATCTATTTCCGAGAACCAGGCGGAGTGTTGTTCGAACTGGCAACCGATCCGCCAGGTTTCACTATTGATGAAGAACCCGATAAATTGGGTACACGACTGGTGTTGCCGCCATGGCTAGAATCTGAACGCAGGCAAATTGAGGAGCGGCTGCCACTGTTGACGCTGCCGAAATTCCATCGCGCGGCCTGATACCGGCGGCAGTGGAACCTTCGCTATTCATATCCTGAATCGGTAGAATCCCACATCCCTGCCCGACCTCTGTCATTGAAATTACATAAGGCACGGATACTAACGGGACGATTCATGGCGGTCGAATGTTCATGATCTGTGAAAGCGTGCCGATGCGCAGCAAAGATCGGCCTCACCGACTTTGATCCCAAGAACGTAATACTAATCAGTTCATTTACATTCTTTACAATTTGTGACGATTTTTCCTCCTTCTTTATTGCATTCGTCTTTGGTGTGCTGTTTATCGCACTTTCCTTTTCCCCAACAGCAATACACTCGCTCCCCTTTGGTCTGCTTGGCTTCACCTGAAGATTTTTCATGCGCGAAAACTAAAGGCTGAATCGCGGCTAAGGCGATGATTGCCAGACCAATAATGACTTTCTTCATGCAAACCTCCCAATAGGTAAATAATCTTCGGAGAAAACTTCCGTTATGATGACTCAACTGATCAGGAATCAGCTTGATGCGATCAGCGTCGGCTTTCCAGCAGAGAGTAAAGCGCCGGGAGAACGCAAAGCGTAAGGAGCGTGCTCGATATGAGACCCCCTATCACAACCGTTGCCAGGGGCTTTTGAACCTCCGCACCGGTCCCTGTGGCGATGGCCATGGGAACGAAGCCCAACGAAGCCACCAACGCGGTCATGAGAACCGGCCGTAGCCGGGTCACAGCGCCTTGGATTAATGCCTCGTGAACCGGACTTCCCTCATCTCTCAGTTTATTTATAAAGGTTATCATTACTAAGCCGTTTAGTACCGCTACTCCGGAAAGTGCGATGAACCCCACCGCAGCTGATATTGACAATGGCATGTCTCTTAGCCAAAGCGCAGCAATTCCGCCCGTTAACGCAAGGGGAACACCGGTGAAAACGAGTAAGGCATATTTCAATGATCCAAATGCAGAGAACAGGAGGGCCAGAATCAATAACAGCGCCAGCGGGACGACCATTTCCAGACGTTTCGCGGCCGAAATTAGCTGTTCAAATTCGCCACCCCAGGTAATCCAATAACCCGCGGGAAGCTTCATGCCTGCGCCAACGGTTTTCTGAGCCTCTTCAACAAATGATCCCAAATCCCGATCACGGACGTTGCAAGTCACCACTATTCTGCGTTTCCCATCTTCCCGGCTTATTTGATTAGGTCCCATTATCACCGCAGGGTCGGCAACGGAGCCTAGTGTGACGAAGGATCTATGCCTCCTATCTTCACGGGAAGCACCCGACGCGCGAATAGTCTCGACGGCAGGTTCGTAACGCGGAAGAGGAATAGGGATCTGCTTAAATGCGTCAAAATCAACGCGCAATTCTTCAGGCATTCGAACCACGATATCAAATCGCCGGTCACCTTCGAAGACCTGGCCTGCGGCTTTTCCTCCCATAGCAATTTCCACAGTATCTTGGACATCCGAAACATTGAATCCATAACGCGCCATCCCAGTACGATTGAGCTGAACAGTAAGGATCGTCAATCCGGTAACTTGCTCGACTTTCACGTGGGATGCCCCGGGTATTTTTCGTACCAGTTCTGCCGCGATTTCCGCATTGCGCAAAAGAACATCCATATCGTCGCCGAAAATTTTGACTGCAACATCGCTGAAGACACCTGCCAAGAGGTGATTGAACCGCATTCGAATAGGCTGGCTGAATTCAAAGTTGCTGCCCAGCAGCTTGCCCGCCTCGTCTTCGAGCTGTTTGACGAGATCCGCCTTGGAAAGATTGGGATCGGGCCAATGATCTCGGGGCCTTAACACGATTGTGTTATCTCCCACACCTGGCGGGTGTGGTTCGGTAGCTATTTCCGATGTTCCCACGCGACCAACGATTGTCTCAATCTGGGGGAATCGTTCTTTCAGGGTCTTCTCAAGAATCCCTTGCAGTTCCAAAGCCTGAGATAAGCTTGTATCCGGGAGGCGCATGGTGTGAATCGCTGCATCTCCCTCATCAAGCGTCGGTATAAATTCTCTTCCCATTCGAGTGGCTGCTACGGCGCTTACGATCACTACTACGGCAGCAGTCAACACGACTAATGTCCTGTGTTCAAGGATCAGGTTCAACACCGAACGGTAGACTTCTTTAGCTTTCGTCGTTATAAAGTTTTCTTTGTGTGATGCCTTCCTCGACAGCAACACAGCTATACCGGCGGGAACGAACGTGAACGAAAGAATCAGTGCTCCGGTGAGCGCCAGGAGCACAGTCAGCGCCATAGGTATGAACATTTTGCCTTCAACACCCGTGAGCGCCAGAATGGGGAGATAAACCATGATGATGATGATCTCTCCAAAGAGCATGGGCTTACGCACTTCTTGCGAGGCCTGCCAGATCACCTCTATACGTTCCGTTTCGGTAAGAGATCTATCCTGGCCTTTTGGGGTCTCGATCAATTTGCGGGTGCAATTTTCAACGATTACGACCGCGCCGTCCACGATTATGCCAAAGTCGATAGCTCCCAGACTCATCAGATTAGCAGTGAGTTTGCTTGTAACCATGCCTGTGGCTGTGAACAGCATCGAGAGTGGAATTACAAGGGCGTTGATGAAAGCGGCCCTGATATTACCCAGGAACAAAAGGAGAATCAGGACAACAAGCACTGCGCCTTCAGTCAGGCTTCGTGTAACAGTTCGGATGGTCTTGTCCACGAGTGTGGTTCGATTGTAAACGGCTTTAGCAACAACTCCCTCAGGAAGAGACCGATTAATTTCTACAAGCTTCTGTGCGGCTCTTTGCGCGACCACGCGGCTGTTCTCACCCATCAGCATGAAGACCGTTCCAAGAACCGTTTCGTCTCCGTTTTTTGTCGCTGCGCCTAATCGAAGTTCTTTCCCAAAATGCACCGTTGCTATATCTCCGATGAAGATTGGGACTCCACGGACATTCTTCACAACAATGTTGCGGATGTCCTCTAAGTCGGTTACCTGTCCTGGGACTCGAACAAGATATTGACCGCTGCTGCGTTCGATATATCCTGCTCCAACATTGGCATTGTTGGCCTATAGGGCCGAAATCACATCTGCAAATGTTAGCCCATGACCAATTAACTTATAAGGATCAGGGCTCACATGAAATTGTTTCTCGTACCCTCCGATGGTGTTGATCTCCGTCACTCCGGGCGTGTTTCTAAGCTGAGGCCGGATAATCCACTCTTGCACGGTGCGAAGATCGGTCAGATTGTACTCGGTTCCGTCAGGCTTCTTTGCTCCAGGCAAAGCCTCGACAGTCCACATAAAAATCTCTCCCAGACCGGTCGAGATGGGTCCCATAACCGGTTCGATTCCGGAAGGCAGCTTGCCTTTGATTTCTTGAATCTTTTCACTGACAAGTCTTCGGGCGAAGTAGATATCGGTCCCATCCTCAAAAATTATGGTGATCAGGGCAATGCCATACTGAGAAATCGATCGGGTCTTCACCAGATGTGGAAGACCTGCCATACCTGTTTCAATCGGAAACGTGATACGCTGCTCGATCTCCAATGCCGATAAACCTGCAGCCTGAGCAGTCACCTGCACCTGGATGTTTGTTATGTCGGGAACTGCGTCAATATTCAGGTGTGACAGGTTATAGACCCCCAGACCCACCATTAACAAAGTGAGCGACAACATTGCCCAGCGGTGCTGGATTGAAAATTTCAGGATCGTGGCAATCATTGTCTGTTCCTAATGTTCATGGGACATACCTTCTTTTCCCAACTCAGCTTTGAGGATATAGCTGTTCTTTGTCAGATAGCGCTCTCCGGCGGAGAGACCTTTAAGGATTTCAGTGGATTTACCATCGGTGCGCCCGAGAGTTACCGGACGGGCCTCATACTGATCATCGCACTGCACAAATACCACAGACTTGTTCCTGTAGGTCTGTAGGGCCTCAGTCTTTACCACGATACGAGGCGAAATATTCTGTTTCACAAGTGCCACCTTGGCGAACAATCCCGGACGCCATTGACCGTCGGGGTTAGGCAGTACTACGCGCGCTTTAGCAGTTCGGGTCTCTTCCCCTACTAAAGGCCCGACATAAGACACCTTTCCGACTGCCTCAATCTCGTTCGAATCCGTTTTCACGGTCGCATCTTGTCCGATGTAAATCGAACTCAGATCTTTAGCGTAGACTATAATGTCTACCCAAACTGTGGAGAGGTCCGCTACCAGGTAGATCTCCGCATCTTCCTTGACCCATTCGCTATGCGACAGATGTTTCCTAACCACTACTCCATCGAATGGCGCACGTATCATGTAGTGAGTCAGATCGATATTGTCCTGTTTGGGTAGGCTATTTATTTCCTTCTCATTAAGCCCCAATGCTTTTAGCTTGCGTTCGGCAGATGTCATTTCAATTTTTTCTTCTAAAAAAACTTTTTGAGCCGTCAGATATTCCTTTTCGGAAACAGTCTGAGCCTCCCAGAGCCGCTGAACACGTTCGAAGTTGTAGTGGGCCAATTTTTCGCGTTCCAGCCCCAGAAGATATCTGCTCCTTGCATCCCCTAATTCACGACTGTCGATAATCGCAATGATCTCTCCTTTCTCGACAGTATCTCCCAGGTTCTTTCGCTCCTCTAAAACCACACCGGGAACTCGAGGGACTACATGCGAAACCATGTCGGCATTAAAGGCTATTTCGCCCGGAAGGCTTAGTTCCGAGACGATCTGCCCGGGTCCGGCAGGTTCGGCCTTCAATCCCATTTTGTCGGCCAAATCATGGGGAACAGTCAGCCGGCCTTCATATTGAGAGTATTCCCAATCCAGCTTTTCGCCCTTCCACTGAGCCAAAATTTTTAAAAAAAAGGAGTGCGGTTCCTCGATTTCCTGTTCGCTGTAAAGAAAATCGCTGGATGGTAAAAATCGAAAGCTGTCGATTTTCCCGCCTAGGCGCTCTAGCTCGATAGACACTGTCACCTCTTTCGGATCAAGAGGTTTGTGGTTAAACGAGGGATACACTCGAAAATGAGGCGTTGCGCCCTTTTCATATATAACGATCTCTAGTTCGAACTCCCCTTCATTGAGTATTTTGCCGCCATGTGGACCGCGATTATCAGAATGGTCATGACTGAGAGAGCTATGACCGTGTCCATCATGGGCATTGTGAGCGTCGCCCATAGACACTTCTTCTCTGTCAGGCTAAGCCATACCACTGCAACCAGCCCCAATGTGAGCACTATGCAGATACCGACAATTTCTTTTCTGAGCATTACTGACTCTCTTTGTATGGGGAATTCCCGTGATCTGATAACTTAAATATTTAATAGCCTGGGCCCTTTGGCTTGGTTTTGGAGGCGCCTCCATAATTGCCCAGACCTCCGGACATTCGTTCAGCTTTGCGTTCGATTTCGTTCCATTTCTTTTTCTGGATTTCTTGCCAGGCTTCAACTTTTCGCCATTGTTGATCCAAAGTGGCGCAATGAGCGCCGGCTCCTATTGCCCATTCAGCGTGGCAGGATAAGAAAATGATCATCGAGACAGCTATAAAACCTCGCTTCATGATAAATCTCTCCTGGCGAATGCTGCGACCATTAAAAAAGGCCTAATGTCGTTGACCGCAAGATCACAGTTGATTCGAAACTTGTAATGTTGCGGTTCTCAGGTTCAAACGACCGCTGCCAGTGAGGCACCAAGAAGCCAAATTAAATGAGGAGAACGATTGTATGGAGAGATAGAAAGGCATGTAGACTTTGCAGACGCTCGGGCGGAACACGCATTCCAATATTGGTGGTCTGAAGGTCATTTACTGCAGATAAAACTGTAGGACCCAGTCTGATGGAAAAATCAGACCAGCCCCGATGATTTGTCAATACATGGGCCGAGAGTTCTACCACTTCGTGGCCGGGATAAACACAGCAACAGCAAGGCGAGCTCAGAAAATCGTGATCCGTCAACAACGCTCCATGAATGAAGCTATGTATTGCAAGCTGATTTCTAGAGTGAACATGCTCGTGGACTGTATCAGTTCCGGTGAGATGTGCTGTGTGCTCATAGCAACATCCCGCATCAAATAAACCTCCCACTGCGGCAATGATATAAATTACAAGGCAAAATTGTGCTGCGATCCTACTTCTCACGACCTACTTCCGATTACCGATTCTGACGATCCTCGGGTTCGGACCATCCGAAGATCATTGGTCATGAAGTCTAAGCCGCTGTCCGGACATTGTCAACTTTTTCAGTGGTAAGGATGCCCGCGAGTCCATTATACTAAAAAATTAACCCTTATGAATAAGACGATTCTGTTCGTGTCGGTCCCCAATTTATCGATCTTGGTGCCACAAATATTTGCTGTTTTTGACTACTGATCTGGGGAGGCTTCACTTGCCAATTTAGCCATGTGAATGTACATTTCATTCAAGTTGTAAGATATTTGTCATTGGTGACTGTCCATTCGACAGGAGGATAAATAATGACTCCAATCCAAATTGAAGTGATTTTCCCATTACTTACCAGCCTGCAATTCGGCTGCAAAAATTGTTCATTGATATTTGAGCGGTCAGGACTACCTCAGAATTATCACCGTGAAAGTGCAGATGAATATCCCGAAGACTGGAGAGAGGATGTCAAGAAGCTGCATGATTGGATGATAAACGCTTCCGAACTCTACAAACATCGGATTAGAATCCAGTTAATCGATGCCCAGTCTCCGCTAGGAATCTGGAAGCAGATTCGACACCGCTTCTCAAAGCTTCCCGGCTTTGTCGTGGATCGGAAAACAGTGCACATGGGGTGGGATACCGACAAATTGGAATCAATTATCGATGAGAGAATCAAGCAAGACGCGGAACGTCTCACTGGCAAGACTAGGAATAGCTGACTGCATGTATCAGCATCGAAACCTATTTCAATAAACCCCAATAAAGTTTAAGGCGTCGTCCGCACTTTTCAGGAAACAAAGCTTCAATTCTAACTGTCCTATTGTATGATACCGTCCAAATATTTGTGCCGGATTCGCGTCACGCTTCTGTGGCATACAAGGCAACACAAGGGGCGGGGGGAACACCGTTTTAGGCGCTACAGAGATAATCGCTGCCGGGTTAGAGGTGAGCAGTTAACACAGCGTAAACAACTACTTAGCATCGAGAGGAACATCTTTTCGATTGATGGGGGTACTTGCAGATGTGGATAGTACGGCTTGCTCTGAGGCGTCCGTACACGGTTGCGGTCATGTCGCTGATGATTCTGGTGATGGGAATCCTTTCGGTGTCCAGAATGATTGTGGATATTCTGCCGTCCATCGATATCCCGGTGGTGATTGTTGTCTGGAATTATCCCGGTCTTTCCCCGGAAGACATGGAGCGCCGCGTAGTAATTATCGCCGAGAGAGCTTACTCGACCACAGTCAATGGTATCGAGCGCATAGAATCCGAATCCATTCCCAGCACAGGATTGATAAAAATATATTTTCATCCAGGTACCGAAATAGGCGCGGCGATAGCCCAGATAAATTCAGTTTCAAATACCCTACTCCGAATTGCGCCACCAGGTATACAACCGCCGGTAATCGTACAGTTCAATGCGTCTAATGTTCCGGTCGCACAACTTACAGTCTTCAGCAAAAATTTGCCTGAAGAGCAATTATTCGACTATGGCCTCAACTTCATACGAGTTCGACTATTCACTATTCCGGGATTATCTACGCCGGCCCCGTTCGGAGGTAAGACTCGCCAGATCATGGTTGATATTGACGGGAATGCATTGGCATCCAGAGGCTTATCACCCGGCGATGTAGTAACTGCTCTGCAAGCTTCAAACGTGATAATACCTGCGGGAACCGCAAAAATAGGTCGAACCGAATACAATGTCACTATGAATGCGAGTCCGCAAATTGTAGACCAGTTCAATGAAATTCCAATAAAGGTGGTTGGCAATGCTCAGGTCTATCTAGGGGATGTGGCTCGTGTGTCCGACAGCTATGCTGAACAGATAAACATTGTACGGGTGAATGGCCGACGCGCTACTTATTTGGCGATATTGAAGCATGCGGACGCTTCCACCTTGGCGGTTGTTGATGCGACTAGGGAGGCATTGCCGATAATAAAAGAAACGGCTCCTCAAGGTATGGAACTCAAAATCGATTTTGATCAATCGATATTTGTCAGGGCCGCTATCCGAGGTGTCCTCTACGAAGCAATGTTAGCCTCCATATTAGTATCTTTTATGATTCTGGTATTTCTGGGTAGCTGGCGCAGTATGATCATAGTCATTATCTCCATACCGCTTGCAATTTTTACTTCAATAATTGGTTTAAACTTGACCGGACATACGATCAACCTGATGACACTGGGTGGCTTGGCATTGGCTATTGGAATGCTGGTGGACGATGCTACCGTGGAGGTTGAGAATATTCATCGTAACCGAGGTCTCGGAAAACCTTTGACGGTTGCAATCCTGGACGGAGCTCGGCAGGTTGCTCTTCCCGCTATTGTAGCGACTTTATCTATTTGTGTGGTTTTCTTTCCTGTGGTGCTGCTCTACGGACCCGCCAAATTCCTTTTTAGTCCACTGGCGTTGGCAGTAGTTATTGCGATGCTTGCGTCTTACATCCTTTCACGAACTCTCGTACCGACCATGGCAAGAATGCTGATGGCCGGAGAGCATTCCAAAGAGGCGAAGAACGGCGCAAATGAGCATGTTCGCAGAGGAAAATGGGCTGAGGTTTTTAGGAATCTAAATAAACGCAGGGACATATTATTTGACAGATTTCGTGAAGCGTATAGCCGATCTCTTAAAACTGCCTTGGATCATCGAGCCTACACTCTGATAATAACCGGCGTTATTGCAATGCTGAGCTTCATTTTGATCTTGTTCGTAGGAATGGACTTTTTTCCTTCTGTGGATGCCGGCATGATGAAACTCCACTTTCGAGCCCCAATCGGAACCCGTATTGAAGAGACCGAACGCATGGTGGCTGACGTAGAAAATCGAATTCGGCAATTAATACCGGCCGAGGAGCTTGAAACCATAAACTCTATGATTGGAATTCCTACTTTTTACAATCTTGCGTTTGTTCAAACTGAAAATATCAGTTCCATGGATGCGGACATTCTCATCGCTTTGAAAAAAAATCATGCTCCGACTGCGCAATATCGAGAAAAACTCCGTTCCGAGCTCAGGAAGGACTTCCCTGGTTCAAGTTTTTATTTTCAAGCAGCGGACATAGTTACCCGAGTACTGAATTTCGGACTGATCTCACCGATCGATGTTCAAATAGAGGGCCTGGATTTCAACAAATCGTATGAATATGCAGTAAAGATACGGGACGCAATGCTCAAAATCCCCGGGGCTGCCGATGTTCACATCAGGCAAGTCCTGGATTATCCGACATTGCAGGTCGATGTTGATCGGTCGCGGGCTGCCCAGCTCGGGTTGAGTGAACGCGACGTGACCAATACTCTCCTAATCTCTCTCTCGTCTAGTTCTCTGATTGCGCCATCTTTTTTTCTTAATCCCGCAAACAATGTCAATTACACGGTGGCGGTTCAAATTCCCACGAAGAGAATTGATTCTATTGAGAGTCTTCGATCTATTCCTTTGACCGCTCCTTCGTCTGTGGCCCTCTTACAGGCGGCAACGCTTCCCGCTCCTAATGAAACACCGAGTATTCCAGCACAATTATTAGGTAATATCGCATATATTTACCATCGAGTGATTCCTGAAAACATTACTCATTACACAGTTCAGCGTGTGCTTAATGTGGATGCGACCGTAGAAGGGCGGGACCTTGGGTTTGTGGCAAGCGAGACGAAGAAGAAAATTTCGGAATTGGGAGAGCTTCCTCCTGGAACGCGAATTACGTTGCGCGGACAAAACCAAGTGATGGAGGATTCATTTCGCAGCTTGGCACTAGGACTAATATTGGCTACATTGCTCGTTTATTTCTTAATGGTGATTCTTTTTCAATCCTGGCTCGATCCGTTCATTATCATGACTGCTGTTCCAGGCGCGTTGGTAGGCATTCTGGGGATGCTCGCTGTGACGGGAACCACCATCAATGTGGAGTCACTAATGGGATCAATTATGGCAATAGGGATTGCCACATCAAATTCTATTCTATTGGTCAGTTTTGCCAATGATATACGAGTAGAAAAAGAGGGTTCGCCAATCGAAGCAGCATTGGAATCCGCCAGGACCCGCCTGCGGCCTGTGCTAATGACCGCCTTGGCGATGATTCTTGGTATGCTCCCGATGGCTTTGGGTTTGGGAGAAGGAGGCGAACAAAATGCGCCTCTCGGTCGAGCGGTTATCGGGGGGCTCCTGGTCGCAACAATTATGACCTTATTTATAGTTCCTATAGTCTATTCTCTCCTGCGGAGAGATATTCCCACAAAGCATTTGCTGGATGAACAGTTCCGTGCAGAGGAACGACGCGAAGCTGTACCTGGAAAGCAGAAATGAATATGGTGTCTTGGAATCCAAATCACACGAGCAGCCGTTTTTACACCGGTGGAGTTATACTGGTTATTATTGTTGCGTTGTCGCTGTTGGCACTTATCGGTAAACAGAGGATATCTCTCAGCGGAGATAGAAAAAATCTGGAATCAAGCAGTCAAGCCGGCCTGCCGGTTAATGTGGTCACGGCAACTCGTGCACCTGACGAACGAATGGTGACGCTGCCAGGAGAAGCACGTCCTTACGCCACTGTTACGCTCTACGCCAAAGTCAGCGGATACATCAAGGAGATCCGTGTCGATAAAGGCGACAAGGTACGAGCCGACCAAATTATCGCAATTATTGAGTCGCCAGAGCTTACTCGTCAGTATGACGCTGCGGTGGCTGATGCCAAAAACAAAAGGCTTGATGCGGAACGGGCACTGCAGCTCTTTAATACTGGAGCCGTTTCCTCTCAAAGTTACCACGGTAGTGAAACTACAGCTGAAATTGCCGAAAAGACAGCGGCCTCCCTCCTTGCTCAAAAGGAGTACCTGACCATGCGCGCCCCCTTTTCGGGCACGATTACGGCTAGATTTGTCGATCCAGGCGCTCTGGTACAAGGTGCAACGACTGCGCAAACTTCCGCATTGCCCGTAGTAACTCTCTCCGAGACGGACAGGTTAAGGGTATATGTATATCCTGACCAAAAGACCGCGAGTCTAGTTCGTGTTGGAGATCGTGTCGAGGTTTCTGATACGGCAAGACCTGATGTGAAACTCACCGCCACAGTAACTCGAACAAGTGGGGAACTCGATCTGAAAACCCGGACCCTTTTGGTCGAAATCGACTGCGATAATCGAGCCGGTCTGATTTTAGCTGGGAGCTTCGTACAAGTAACCCTACACCTTCACATGCCCCCTCAGGTCGAAATTCCGGCTCAGGCTTTGATAATCCGCGGCAAGAACACGTTAGTGGGAGTTATTACACCTGATAACAAGGTAAGTCTGAGACCTGTTGAAATCTATGAAAGTGACGGCGTAACAGTCAGACTCAGTTTAGGTGTGCAGGAAGGAGAGAAAGTTGCCCTCAACCTCGGGCAGAACGCCGAAGAGGGCCAACGAGTGCAGCCCTCGACGAAGGAGCAGGACGTCAAAGGTCAACAGGGCTCATAAATAATTTGAGCAGCCGATTCTGTGCTTGTCCTCTTCTTAATACCCGAAGCTCAGTTCCATCACCTTCAAATCACTGTCCACTTTTGCTATGCCCGGAAATTGCGAAGCGAGTTCTTCGGCTTTTTCTTTATTGGTCTTCTCCCTGATGCGACCGGAGAGCTTCACCAATCCACCAGGTTCGACTTTGACCATCACGTATCTGGCTACGGCAGAAGTCAGAACTTTGCGAATCAGCGCTTCAATTCGCTTGGCGAGAGCCCTGTTTCTGAGATTCTCCTTAAGAGCTTCCTCGTCCGGAACTTTCTCTATTTTTTCGACCGCTTCTATGACGAGTTGCGCAGCATCGCCCGCGCTATAACGTTCGGTATTAACAATAACATCGTACAATGACCAATCCTGGGGATCGCTTTGAAAAATCGATCGAACGAGGTTTTCCCGTTCATGATCATATTTGTGCGCGTAATCTTCCGCTTCTTCTAGGGAGAAGTTCAGTCTCTCCATGATCCTCTTTACTCGAATATCCTTTGGGGCGACAATTCGCACCCTCGCCACTCCTGGGACTTCTCGCAAGATAATTTGCGCGCCACGCCCCACAATCACAACATTGCCGCGGCTTGCCTGTTCAAAAGTTAAAGCTTCAAACACGCTTGTATATGATGGTCTATCAAAGAAGATCCTTTCAAAAAAGTGCGGTCCATGCTCTGTTTCATATATTGAACAAATGTCGGTAAACTCCGGGTCACACCCTTGCGCCAACTCATGTAATTGATCTCGGCCGATAAGTGACAGCCCCATACGTCGCGCCACTATAGGCGCTATGATATCTCCATAAGCTCCTAACAGTCTCGATATTGTAACAATTCTCATTTGTTCCTCTCCACCTTCCGAATGCCTCAGATCAGCGTCGATTGAATTGATTAATGGATTAGCATTAAGGATGCAGTAGATTCAAGAGAATTAATTTGGAAGATCATGACTATTGTATTTGACGGTATAGTCACTGTACGTTCCGGTTCTGTAGAAATTCCCCTACCCTTGCCACTTTGCCAAGTTACGTGGTTATAAAAGGGCTCTACTCACTACCTATGATGACCTGCTGAATCGTTTCGCTAAGTTCATTTACAGTATAGGGTTTACAGACGACGCCCTCAAAACCAAACTTTTTGTAGTCAGCCATAATCGGATCATTCGAATAACCGCTTGATACGATAGCTTTCACTTCAGGATCGAACCGGCGCAGGGTTTCGATGGCTTCTTGTCCGCCCACTCCCCCTGGAACCGTCAGGTCCATTATGACGACATCAAACGATTCCGCTGTTTTCTTCGCTGCTTTGTATAAATCGATGGCTTTCTCGCCGTCGTCTGCCAAAATAACTTCATACCCCAGCGCTGACAAAGCTTCATTCGCCAAATCCCTTATCAATTGATCATCGTCCATCAGCAGGATTTTTCCTTTGCCCCTAACGGGTTTCGGACCGGATTTGAACTCAAATTCTTGCAGTTTTTCAGAGGCTTGAAGATACAGGTGAAAGCTCGTCCCCGAACCCAATTCCGATTCAACTGTAATAAAACCGTGATGATTTTGGACGATAGCGTATGATGTTGCTAATCCCAAACCACTCCCCTTCTGTTTGGTGGTAAAATACGGATCGAATATCTTTGGTAAGTGTTCCTCAGGTATACCGGAGCCGGTATCGCGAACGGATATTTTCACATATCGACCTTGCGCCAATGGGAGCACGCTGTCCTTCGCTACTATAAGATTTTCTGCCTTCACCACTATATGGCCGCCTTGCGGCATGGCCTGATCGGCATTGATGACCAGATTACTAATGACCTGTCCAATCTGCCCCTCATCTGCATCAACAGCCCAAACGTCCGACAGCAATTGCAAATCGCATTTAACATTTGAACCTCTCAGGGCGAATTCGCATGAATCTCGAACTACATCGTTTATGGGAATTGTCTTCTTCACTGGGGCGCCACCTCTGGAAAACGTCAACAATTGCCGTGTCAAATCACGAGCCCTCATCCCGGCTTTTTCGGCCTCCTCCAATCGCTGAGATATCTTATCTTTTGGATTGGCAAACATTTTAGCGAGCGAAATGTTACCTTGAATAGCCGTCAAAATGTTGTTGAAATCATGCGCAATGCCACCAGCAAGAACTCCTATTGATTCGAGCTTTTCCATTTTAAGCAATTCTTCTTCAGCCCTTGTTCTCTCCGACACATCTCTACAGATGCCCCGGAACCCTGATGGCTTGCCTGCCGAATCTCTAATAAGAGATACTGAGACTTCCAGATCTTTCTCGATTCCCTCTCTGCTTAAATATTTCCATTTATATGCTTTGACTGATTTTTCAGTCATGGACACCGCCCCAAAAACTTCAGAAATTTGCGCACCATTATCCGGGTTTAAAATTTGTTCATAGTGTTTGCCGAGGATCTCATCTCGCTCGTAGCCTAGCATTTGAACGGCTGCATCATTCAAAAAAGTGAAATAGCCTGCTCGATCGACCTCATAATAAGCCTCTTCAATACTTTCAATAATAGTTCTGTATTTTTCCTCGGATTCGCGTAGAGCGGCCTCTGCTAATTTGCGTCCCGTAATATCTCTTACCCAAACCTGAATACCGGGTTCAGTCCCCAATGATACCGTCCTGGCGTTTATTTCACCGTCAAAAGAAGAGCCGTCCTTTCGCAGAAGTTTGACCTCGTATTGCGCCGGGACGTCTTCCCCGCGCATGCGCGCTTCAGCTCTCTCTCGGATAAGTTCCTGAAAATCCGGGTGGTAAATACACCAGTGCTCCACTCCTTTCAGCTCTCCTTCCTCGTATCCGAGCATTCGATATAATCTGGAATTAGCAAAAACTATCCTGGCGCCTTTTTGAACAAAGATCCCATCAAAACTATCTTCGACCAATGTCCGGTATCGTTCACGGCTTTCTTGCAAGGATTCTTCTGCCATTTTTCTTGCAGATATGTCTGTAACTGTTGAAATTGTCCCTTTGCGAGGGTTGGCGCTATCGAGCACACTCATTCTCAATTGGCCATAAAAAATGGAACCATCCGCACGTCTGAATTTAGCTTCAGTTTCCACAGGTTTTTTTTCTTGCTGATTTTTGAGGAACAGCTCCCGAACTGAGGCATATTCCTCCTCTGAGTAGAAGAAATCTTTGGGCTTTTTACCTATGTAATCTTCGTCTCCTCCGTAGCCAAATATTTTAGACATAGCCTGGTTGCTCCACCTGAGTTTGCCCTTTTCAAAGTAGGCAATGCCCATAGGCGAAGCGGATAAAATGTTACTAAGCATTTCTTCGCTGTGCCGCAAAGCTTCTTGCGCTGCTTGGCGCTCACTATTTTCCGTCTGCAAGATTTTGTTGATTTCGGCCAATTCTGCTGTGCGCCGAATAACTCTCTCTTCCAGCTCGTCACGAGATTCTCGCAAATCGCTTTCGGCGCGTTTGCGCGATATTTCTATGGCTGCCAGATTTCCCAGCAGGGATAGAGTTCGTAGATCGGAATCTGAATAGGAACCTTTTGTGCGATTGAATACAAACAAAACTCCCAAATTAGAGTGCCCGATCTGTATCGGGACCGCCATACCGGAGATGAGTCCTTCGGCACGGACTATATCGTGCAATAGTGGTTCGATCTCCTGAAAATAATCCGAAACTATATATCCACGACCGGTTGCGGCCACCTTTCCGCCCAAACCGGATCCAAAAGGCATCCGCATTTTCTTGAATGCTTCCGTATTGATTCCCGAAAGAGTGTGCATGCATACACTGCCTGTCTCCTCATCAGGCAGAGCAATATACGCCGTATCCGCGGCAAGAAGCTCTCTACTTTTTTCTACGACGAGCGCAAGATTTTGCTCCAGGTTTCGCTCCGCAGTCATAGCAACGGCTACATCATAGAGCACCTGGAATTTATTTAGTTCCGTCTCAAGATCTTTCTCAGCACGTTTTCGCTCACCAATTTCTCGCTGAAGCATTTCGTTTATTGTTTTGAGTTCGGCGGTTCGCTCCTTCACACGGTGCTCAAGTTCATTTTGCGCCCGTTCTAATTCCCGATGATGTTTTTGATTGAGGAGAAGCTGTCTCTTTTCCAAAGTGAGATCTTCAATGATCAGTAACACGGAATGGGTTTCGCCTATTTTGAGGTGTCTAAAATTTAATCGACCGAACATTTTGTTCTTTCCGACTCCGATAACGGCTTGGGCCATTTGCGGTTTTCTTGTCAGAAAGATTCCCTCCACCATTGATTCCACCTTTTTGGGCGCGAACGGATCAGGGAAAATGGAAGATAGGCTTTCACCAACTATTTTCTTGTACTCAGGGCTAATTTTTCGGCATGACTTATTCGCAAAACCGATTCTAAATGAACGGTCTATTACTAAGGATGGAAGGGGTAAAGCGTGCAATAACTTTCCAAGAGAACTCGCTTGCTGTTCGTTCAGATCAAAAGTACCCGAAATTGTAACGGTCTTCGAAAATAATGCGGATAATTCAATAGTCTCTGTATGCTGTCCGGGAATTACAGACGGGGACGTAGTCTCCTGCTCATCCTCAAATATGGGAAGCTCTTTTTCGTCCATCCTGATCCTCAAGACATCATTATCAACCGTATCGTTTTACCACAAAATGAGCAGTTACGGGGAGTTGCCATTTCAGCATTTCCACACACATTTTGGATTACGGCACAACACATCCACTTTCTTCAAAAGAGTTGGGATACGATAGCGCCCGCGCATACTTTCGACATGCTTTGCAGCTATAGCCACTTTGATTCCTACCGCAGTGACATACAAAGGTCTGTGACTCCGGCCTCGCAGGACCGGTACGGCATGAGTCGCCTCGTTGAATTTGGTTTTTGCTACTCCGATTACGGGAATCTTCTCTCCAAGAAGTTGGTAAAGATGCGCACCGAGACCGGGACGCTTTCCGGAATCAAGCCAAACATACCCGTCAATGATAATGATTTCAAATCGATTCTTCACTTGCTCAAGAACTTTTAGCAGACAAGGCAGCTCGCGTTTATAAAAAAGTCCGGGTGTGTAAGGTTCAATATTTGTCACGTCTTGCCGGATCTCAACCGCGGGTTGCTCTGAATGCCAATCATCGAAAAGAATCGCGGCTGCGACCGCCGAATCGTTGAAATAATAAACGTCCGCTGCTGCAATCATGATTACTCAAGTAAGTGACTGTTGACCCTGTTTCCGGATTAATTCAATATATTGAAAGTTAGCTGGATTTTTACTCTATGGAACATTATATGAATTTATAAAACTGAAAACGGGAGATCCTTCTGAATTTTCGATAATAGCTTCGTGATCCGTTTCTTACAGTTCTAATTGTTCGGATTCACCGAGGCCGCTAATTTTCCAAATTAGGGATCTTTGAGCATGAATTCTGAAATCAGTGGGACTGCCGAGATCACTTCTGACCGCAATTGTTCTTCCAAGGGAGATGAGAACCCCAGGGCTGTTGCACTCGCTCGTACCCGGATTATTGCGGCACTTGCTTTCTTAGTCTTTGTAGCAGTAGTTTCCGCGACTGTCTATCTTTGGCTTCCGGATTATAAGTTAGAAGCACACACACAATCTTCTCAATGCGGCGCTGTTGTAGCTGATCGCCATAATCGTATTCTGCGCATCTTTCCCGATTCCAAAGAGCGCTTCAGTGTCTGGCAGGGGTTTGACGAATTTCCAGAGTGTCTGAAGCTAGCAGTCATTGCAGGAGAGGACAAGCGCTTTTACTTTCACCCCGGTTTTGATCCTATAGCTATAACCCGAGCTTTTTATACAAGTATCAAATTTGGACGAACCATATCAGGAGCCAGCACCATAACTCAGCAAGTTGTCAGATTGCTGAAGCCCAGACCCAGAACATATCACTCCAAACTTATAGAGCTTTTTGCAAGCATTAAAATGGAATTGCAGTTATCCAAAGATCAAATTCTCGAACTGTATCTGAATCTATCGCCCATGGGTGGGAATATCAGGGGGGCTGGGCTGGCAGCTCGAATGTATTTCGGGAAAAGCATAAAGCAAATTAACATCAGTGAAGCTGCTACAATCGCGGCTCTGCCACGTTCTCCATCCAAGTATGATCCACGCCGAAAAAAGGGGCGTACCTTCTTGCTAAGGGAAAGAGACCGAATTTTGGCAGCAATGGCCAAGCAAGGCTGGTTGTCGGACGATATATTCAATTCTGCCGTATCATGGCCGATTGATTTTCATTTCTCGGGTATTCCTTTGGAAGCGCCTCATTTCGTCGAGTTTGTTATGTCTCGGGCATCTCGTAAGAAAAAGCTGATTACAACCACTCTTGATCTTGGTCTTCAAAAATCCGTCGAAGGAATTTTCGCTTCACATAAGAATCGGCTACGGCGAATCGGTGTCCGCCAATCGGGCTGTATTATTGCCTCGACGCTCGGTGAAGTCCTCACGATGGTTGGTTCCTTGGGATACGGAGAAAAAGATCAAGGCTTTAATAATGCGGTCCTTGCACTTAGGAGCGCCGGCTCCACTTTAAAGCCGTTTCTTTACGCTATGGCATTGGAAAAAGGCAGTAACGCAGCGACTGAAATTCCCGACACGTTCCGGGCCTATCGGACTCCCCAAGGAGACTATCTTCCTTTGAATGCCGATCGCCTTTTTTATGGCCCAGTAAGCATACGTTCAGCTCTAGGAAATTCATTGAACATTTCCGCCGTGAAAATGGCGCGAAAAATTGGGACCGAGCCCTTCTATCATTTCCTGGAAGGCCTGGACCTTGCGTCAAATAAGCTCAGATCCGCAAACGACTTCGGGCTGGGCCTAGCCATAGGAAATCTGGAAGTAAATCTTTATCGCCTGGTACAAGCTTACGGCGCCCTAGCGCAAGAGGGCGAGTACCGGCCTTTGACAGTACTTGCGGATACCGCAGCTCCCACGCGAAGGGAATTTTCTAAAGAAACAGCTTATATGGTTAGCCATATACTGGCCGATTCATCCGCACGATTGCTCACTTTCGGAAATCCCGCATATTTTGATTTCGGATTTCCTGTCGCTCTCAAAACTGGTACCAGCAGCGGATTCCGAGATTGCTGGGCAATCGCATACACCCCGAAGCATGTGATAGGCATTTGGTGCGGAAATTTCAATGGTAGCCCGAGTCACGGAGCATCAGGAGCAGCGGCGTCCGGACCGATTTTGAATGATGTAATTAAGCATCTTTACCATGACCAAAATCCGGGAGAGTTCAATAGGCCCGCAACTGTTAAGGAACGAATCATTTGTTCGATGTCTGGAAAGCTCGCTACACCTAAGTGTCCTTATAGGACGACTGAGCTTTTTGTCGAAAATCAAGAAGTGATTCCTGAATGCGAGCTTCCTCACGACGATCAGGCTCATCATCCTCTAGGCGCGCCATATGCTCAGTGGATAGACAGGCGCGAACATGAACAAGGCAAAGGAAGATTTCGCCTGATGCGACCAAAGCCTCTGCCATTAGAAAGGAAGGAAGGACCTCGATATTCTTCGAGAGGAACCGGAAAGTCAAATATTGAGATCATAAACCCTCATGAGATGGATCGTTTTATTCTGTCGAATCATTCCTCGAATCGAGTGCTCTTTAGGGCCGTTCCTGAACCTGTCGTGGAATATGTTGTCTGGTTGATCGACGGCTTTGAAGTGGCGCGGGTCCCACCCCCTTATGAATTATTATGGGAACTCACTCGCGGGAAACATACCGTACATGCTGTAACCCCCAGTAACTATGCGGCCAAGATAAACATTCAGGTAGAGTAATGAAAGAATGCGCTAAGGGATTGCTTTCCCGCGGAATGCGGGATTTCACTCCTCGCAATGACACGTTGACGCCTGTCATTGCGAGCGTAGCGAAGCAATCTCTACTCTCATGCGTGCTCGGAAGAAACCCGAGATTGCTTCGTCGCTTTGCTCCTCGCAATGACAAACCTGCCGCCCGCACAACCAAAAACCTGTCATTGCGAGCGTAGTGAAGCAATCTCTACTCGTACAGGTCTTTTGCGATTGCTACCTGTTCTCACATATCATCCGAAATATAGAGGACTTTTGTTCCTTGTGGCTCGAAATGAAACGGGAGTTCCTGTAGTTCATTCAGTGCTTCTCGGACTCGTCCGTGGTTCTGTTTCTCGGCATAAAATAAAAGGAATCCTCCCCCACCTGCTCCCAACAGTTTCCCTCCCAACGCGCCTGCTTTGAGGGCCGTTTCATAGTAATTATCAATCGCATCGTTCGTTATTGAATCCACGAGACTCCGTTTCCATTTCCAACCCTGGTGCAATATTTCCCCAAATTTATGAAGCGATTTCCCCCCCCGCAGCAGATCTAATGCTTCGTAACAAAGATCTTTCATGTGGGACAGAACATCCATTTTTTGACTTGTGGTTGCCTTTTGCACTTCGAGTATGTCTCCGGCGCGTCTCGTCCCACCTGTGTAGAAAATAAGGAGGTTTTCTTCCAGAGCTTTCTTGGTTTCATATGAGCAGATTACGGGGTCCACGAAGACCGATTCATCCGGATTAAATCGCAGATGGCATATTCCCCCGTACGCGGCAATGTATTGATCCTGCTTTCCTATGGGGTCACCCAGCCTTTGAATCTCAATTTCACATGCTTCCTTGGCGAGCTGACCTGCGGAGACATATTCGCCCTTCATCGTATGTAGTGCATGCAACAGCGCCACAGCATACGAACTCGATGAACCCAACCCGGTCCCGGCCGGAATGTCTGCCATAGACGTAATTTCTACTCGATCTACTATGCCCGTCATCTTCAGGGCTTCGCGAATTATCGGATGTCGGATTTCTTCCACCGAATCGACCAGTTCGGTTTGAGAATATTTAAGCAATATACTATGGGCAAAATATGGACTTAGGCGATTAACGGTAATGTAAATATATTTGTTTACCGCTGTGCTTAACACAGCGCCCTGTTGCTTAAGATAATATGACGGCAGATCGGTGCCTCCTCCGCAAAAGCTTATCCGCAAAGGGGTGCGCGTGATGATCATGAATCACCTTCGAAATAGAATTACGCTTATGACGTTTTCAGGGAAAAATATGCACTGGTATGAATCGGCGAACAGCACTACACCTGGGAATAGTCGGTTTTATATCCCCCGCCTCGGAAAAACGCACCCGAATAATAACCGAGGCGGGGGCCCTCAACCCTCCTTGCCAATACACAAAAAAAATATTTCGGATGCGATGATCTTTTAAGGATATGCCGGGACGTTGACAGTAGTCAAGAATTTTTAATCGAAAACCAGTGTTGGTGCCGACAAACAGACTTTATCCGTTTACTATTGAGAACACGGAGGACTCATCACCATCATCAAGAACATTGAATTCCCGAATTCGCGGGAAAGCAGCCGCCTTGTGAGGAGACCGCTTTTTCGGCAAGTCTTAACGACATCTTGCCGTTTCTGCGGTGGCCCGTAACGAAAGGCAGGGTTGCTGTCGGCCTAAACCTATCGGGTAAGCCAGACAAGGCCACTCAATCGTCACTTAAGAAATCAATGACAGCTTTACCGAATTCTGAACAGGAAACTTGGGTGCAGCCCTTCATCAATCTTGCCAGATCATAGGTTACGATTCCGGCCTGAATAGCTTTAGAAATCCCATTCTTTATCAGGATCGCGGCCTCCTGCCACCCAATGTGCTCCAGCATCATAACGCCGGATAAAAGGAGTGATCCTGGATTAACTTTGTTCAAGCCCGCGTATTGGGGCGCGCTTCCGTGTGTGGCCTCGAAAATAGCGCAACTGTCTCCGATGTTCGCGCCGGGCGCCATACCGATTCCGCCGACCTGGGCGGCCAGGGCATCGGAAAGGTAATCTCCATTAAGGTTCGGCATTGCTAAGACTTCGTATTCGCTAGGTCGCAACAATACCTGTTGAAACATGGAATCAGCGATGCGGTCATTCAGAAGAACCTTCCCTTGAGGAAGTGCATTTCCATATTCAGCCAGATCTCTCTCCAATACTATTTTGTCGCTGAATTCATCACGTGCTAACTCATATCCCCATTCCCGGAAAGCGCCCTCTGTAAATTTCATAATATTTCCCTTATGAACCAGAGTTACTCTCTTTCTTCCGTGATCAAGCGCATAACTAATGGCACATCGGACGAGTCTCTTGACCGCAGTGGGACTCATCGGCTTTAGACCTATGGCGGATGATTCATCCAGCCGGATTTTGAAAGTTTGATTCAGGAAAGCAATGAGTTTTTCAGCCTCTGGGCTGCCAGACCTCCATTCGATACCTGCATAGACGTCTTCAGTATTTTCACGAAAGATAACCATGTCTATATCTTCGGGTTTTATGACGGGCGAAGGAGTTCCTGGAATATATTTAATCGGCCGGATACATGCGTAAAGATCCAGTTTCTGCCGTAAGGTTACATTCAGGCTGCGAAATCCACCACCAACAGGAGTGGTCAAAGGGCCTTTGAGCACCACAACCGCTCGTTTGATTGCGTCAAAAGTCTCTTTGGGAAGGTATTCGCCGTATTTCGTAAAAGACGATTCGCCCGCCGGCAGCTCCCACCAGCGAATACATCGTAACCCTTTAAAAGCCTTTTCAACAGCGGCATCAAACACCGGAATAGACGCAGCCACGATATCGGGACCGACGCCGTCCCCTTTTATTAAGCCGATAATCGGATTGTCAGGCACTTTGAGTGTTAACTGATCGGCAGTTGTTATCCACGCGCCATCCGCTGGGGGAGATCCAAATTGAAATTTCACATTGCTTCTCCTGATCTCAGCCGTACTGTTACTATGTTTCCGCCACCCCAGGTTTTCACGTCTGATTTTCTTAAGGCAGAATTTGCGGTTCAGTAACTAACAATTTTTGATAGCGGCTTCCTCAGGCTGTTTCCACAATTCCTCGACGGAACTCATTGCTTCAAAATATTCGTTTGAATCCATGGGCTTGGTAATGCATAGCGAGGCCCCGAGATCATTCCAAACCTTAGTGTCCGCGACAGCATCAAATGTTGTCACCACTACCACTTTAATACTTGAGAGCCTGGCGTCTTTTTTGATTTCGGATAACACCTCATTACCGCTTGTCTTCGGAAGATCGAGATCCAAAAGTATTAGATCGGGTCGGGGTGATTCGGCAAAACTGCCACGAGCGAATATGAAATCAAGCGCCTGTTCGCCATCCTGGACCACGTGCAAATAATTTTTGATGCTCCATTTTTTCAGACATTCTCTGATCATCAAAATGTCCATAGGATTATCTTCGACCAACAAGATTTGTATTGGACCGACCCGCTGAGTCATGACTCTGGTCTTCCGGATGAGAAAAAGAGAAATATTTTCGGTAAGGGATTCTAACTGTTAATGTCATTCATTGCAAGAAAAGTCGTCCAAGGATGATCCAAATGTTCTGAGCTGATCTTATAGCCCTGTTCCTGCATAAGCTGCTTCAAAGTATTTCCTTGATCTTTGCTTATCCCGGAAACTATCCAGAAACGGTGCAGTGAGGCGCCTTTAAGGACTAAAATATCCCGCAAGACTTCGAAAGGAAGGTTGGCTGTTACAATGTCGTATTTTCGATCTATGAAGAGGCGGGCTTCTCCTTCTCGTACTGTCACAATGGTATCATAATTATTGGTTTGGACATTATTTTTGGCGACGCTGGCGGCCAGTCGGTTCTTGTCAATTGCCAAAATTTCCTTTAAACCGAGACGAGCACCTGCCAAAGCTAATATTCCTGTGCCGGTTCCTAGGTCCAGAAGCGATGTCGCGGAATATTTAGCCAATGTTTCGGCCAAAAAAGTCACACATCGGATTGTGGTGGGATGACTGCCGTCTCCGAATACTACCGAGGGATCCAATAAAATCGAGCCCTGCGGAGGAGCGGGATGATCATCAGGAATGAATTGTAAATTGTCTATCTTTATACCATTTGCAGGCAGACCCGTCTGCCAATCGGAATATTGCACCTCATGGCGCGAACTAATTCTCGAAGTATCGGAGTTTAGTATACCTTGAACATAATCGTCTTCCGGATGAGTGAAAAAGACATAAAAGAAATCATCTTCATTCCAAATTCCGATGAACGAAGCTGGAGGAGCTCTAAAATCATCAAATGAATCCCCTCGAATCTCATAGACGTACAAAGTAGTTTCCGGGGATAACATACGAATGCCTCAATTTCGAATTCTTCAGGTGATCCCTTAACCGCGGGTTTCAATTTCCCCGATTTCACGAACAATGTCCATATAGGTGAGGACAGCCTCAAGAAGATCGCTTTTGGCAGTAGCAAGATCGGCTATTTCGCGGGCGGTGAGGTAATCTCGAGCCAGAAGATTCTCAATTCTTCTGTTTATCTCGACGATCTGTTCGGGAGAGACCAGTTCTCCTATATCAATTTGCTGTTCCTCTCCCTGGGCTGTCCTGATATCAAACTCTTGCGCTGGGGCCAGTTGATCATCCCAATTATCTTGCTCTTTCCATTTGCTTATAGTTGCCGGACTAACTCCGGTTCTCTTAGCCAATTCCTTGTTTGTGATGTTGCCCTCGGCTTCGATATAGATACTCAGTGCTTTATCTCGAGCAGCCTTCTTACGCACTATTGTTCCTGACGCGGCTTCAGTCGCAACTTGAGATGGTTCGGCCCCCTTGAGCTTAGCCTCCCATTTATCTTCATGTTTCCATCGCCCAATGGTCAATGCGTTTACTTCTACGGCTTTAGCTATGTCTCTGTTCGTAATCTTTCCACCAGCTTTAATGAATATTTTTTCCGCTTGAGCTCGCGCTTCTTTTTTCATTGGTTGCTCCTTAATGTTTATGGATTTGCATAATACCCGGAGCTAGAATTGCGTTTGTGTTACATAAAATTTAATACAATAAAGAAAAAATAACAAATACAAAAAAGTTGATATTTTAATACCTTCCTTCGTTAAACATCTATTCTGCCGATGCGGCATCGCATTGAATCAATTTAAATACGTTACCAGGCACTACGAAATGTGTTTAGTTTTACAGTGGAATTGTGTCAGACTGCTCGAAGGGAGTGCCGCGCAATCAACTTGGCATGCAGCGCTGAGGTGCGTCAGGGACGGACTCGAACCTGAATGAGCCCGAAGCTACTTTCTACAGTGAATTTACCGGTAAATATAAGCAGTTCTCAAAAATTTTGCAGCCGTAACGGATAGGATCGGAAGGTAATACAGAATGGATAGGGGTAGGAACAGCCGGTTTCCCGGCCGCTCCCCCTCCGGTAGGGTCAAGGGATGGCGCCACGAACGGAAGTTCAGGTTTCCATCCCCTGCCACGTCAAACGGAGCGTGCGGATTTCCCGCACTCCACTTTCCTGTTGGCTTCGCGCCAAGGGTTATGAGACCTATCGCACTGGGCGTGCTTTCGATGCGCAGTAGTACTGGACTCGGTAATCAGCAAACAAGTCGAGTCTGTCGTACAACCACGTCCTACTCC
>JBKQRG010000496.1:0-10605 GCA_052144015.1 Desulfomonilaceae bacterium | reverse complement strand
GCCATCATCAAAGAATCCGCCGGTCTTATGGAAGACTTACTAAATGTTGGCCAGAAAGATTCTTTTCAAATTCGAGAAAAATTCCTGAAGATTTTGTCCAAAATAGGCGATCAGGTCACCCGCGGGGTGAATCTAGTCAATGCTCTCAATGGGTTTGCTCACAATCCGGATCAATCGATTGCGACGGTAGACATCAATCATTTAATTGTCGAATTGATTTTTCTGTGTCAACGTTTTGCCTTATCAAAGAAACTTACTTTAAAGAACGTAGCTCCCGAGCAACCACTCCTGTACAATTGCGATCCCGTGAAATTCCAGATGACGATTTACCGGGGCATAGACTTGCTCCTAAACGTGGCGGCCCCGGGCACAATTATAACAATCCGGGCTGTGGCTCGAGCCAACGGCAACCCGGCCGTCGAGTTCTTGTTCGATGGAAACGGGATTGAACTCCAAAATATTCCGGAAACTGTCAAAGAATTATTGTGGGATCCAATGGTCGCTTGCGCTCAAAGCATGAATGCAAAGGTTGAAGCCGGTAGTCCGCCTATTTGTTTTGTGATGGTTTTCACTGGGCACTGTTAAAATGAAAACAGCCCGATATTGGAGTGAAAAAAATGATTAACTGATTGTTTTTGCTTATTGTTGTTTTGCCGTTCGTTCTGTTACATAATATCTGAAGAATTTTGGAAGTACGTTGCGCTCACAATAAAAACAGCTAAAATTGTTTCTGAAACCCAACAACCCGTAGGAAACAATTAATGACCTTCGGCTCAAAAAAAATGGAAAATTGGTTCGCTGCCGTGGCCTTTGCCGAGGCCGGTGAACATGATACGGTTATTGAAATGATAGGAGGTCGCAAGACTATGAAAAACCGAGCCGGAATATGGGACACCCTGAGTAAATATTTCGCCGCAGTTGCATTCGCTGAGGAGAACTGCCCCGAGGCCGCATTGCAAATCATCGGCGGCGCAAAACGGAACTCTTTTCTGGAGACAGTCGGACTCAAAGGCGCTAAAGTTTGGTACGGAAGCCTTCCTGCCGGGCCCGTCTCGTTCCTTGAGGAACTCGGAATTTCAGGAGTTCGCGTCCGATATGCAACCATTACGCTCTAATTTTGAAAATCCGGGCCTGGGGGCATATCTATAATTGAAGGATTTATAGGCGGCTTATTACTTTTCGGGGCCCGATGTGTGGTAATACGAGATTTAGCGCTCTTTGGCCTTATATCTTCAATCTGAAGTTAATTATCTCTTGACGGAGCACGAGCATGAAAGAATTCAAAGTTCTGATGGTAGATGATGAGGAGGATTTCGTAACGACGCTGTCCGAAAGAATGAAGTTGCGTGAGGTTGATTCTGAGGTGGCTCTGGACGGCGAACAGGCTCTGCAACGCGTGGAGGAGGATATACCGGACGTGATGGTACTGGACCTCAAGATGCCCGGTATTGATGGATTGGAGGTGCTTCGGAGAGTAAGAAAAGCTTATCCCCAAATCCCGGTAGTAATACTGACCGGGCATGGGTCTGAAAAAGACGAAGCCGAGGCCCGGCGTTTGGGCGCTTTCGAATACCTGCAGAAGCCGGTTGATATAGAGAAATTGATGAGAACCTTGAGAAAAGCGTACAAGAGCAAAGTGGAAAATACCATGGCTGCGGCTGCTTTCGCAGAGGCAGGAGAATTCGGGACCGCAAAGGAAATTATTTCTGAAGACAAAAAAGGCAGTTAACGGGGGGAGACCATGGGCGCAAAGGTGCTCTTGGTGGATGATGAGAAAGATTTCGTAGAGGTACTAGCAGAACGTTTGCAAAACAGGGGATTCGAGGTTCGGCAAGCGTTCAATGGGGAAGACGCGATCGATCTGCTGAATCAGCAGGATGCTGATGTCGTGATACTTGATGTGCTTATGCCCGGCAAGGACGGTGTACAAACGTTGAGCGAAATTAAACAATTGAAGCCGCTTACGGAAGTAATTATGCTCACCGGCTATGGCACGATCGACACAGCTATTCAGGGAATGAAATTCGGGGCATATGATTACCTGATGAAACCCACGGAAACCGAAGATCTTGTAGTTAAAATAAATAAGGCTTATAAGCTGAAATCCGAACACGAGGAGCGAATCAGGCAGGCGGAGAGTAGCATCATAACCGAGAATCGGGATTCCTAAGTCCGGTTTCAGAGAGCCGGGCAATGTCGGCTTGTGAGAATTTAAGGCTCCCCAAAGAGATCTTATGCTGATAATCGAGTGGTAGCCTATTTTATTTTCGCAATGCCACCTCTAACCAAGGCTTTCATTTTTGCCTTCTGTTGCACCACCTATTTGTATTCAGTCTGCTCTGTGGGGAACGAGGCTGCTATTTTCAATTCAGGAGTTTAGAATGGCGCGAGTAGTTAAACCGTGCTTAATCACAATTTTTTTTATTTTATTGGCGCCAATTATGTCAGCGCCGGCGTGGGCTGAAGCGGCGAACGTAGTATCGAGCACCGCGGGCTATCCGTGGTGGTTTTGGGCGCTGGTTTTGTTTGTAGTGACGTTCGTTATGGGAATAGGCGCAGTCCTAGGGGGTGTTGGAGGCGGAGTTCTTTTTGTTCCAATCATAAGCGGTTTTTTCCCATTTCACCTCGATTTCGTCCGCGGCGCAGGTCTTTTGGTAGCTCTTGCCGGAGCATTGGCAGCCGGGCCAGGTCTGCTGAAAATGAACTTGGCCAGCTTACGCCTCGCCGTTCCCGTAGCGCTTATCGCTTCTACTTTCTCCATCATTGGAGCAATGATTGGGCTGGCTCTCCCCACGAATATTATTCAGATAGCTCTCGGTGTAACTATCCTTGGTATTTGCATCCTAATGTTAACCGCAAAAAAATCGGAGCTGCCTGAGGTGCCTCAGGCCGATCCTCTATCATCAGCTTTGCGCATTTATGGTGTTTATCAGGAAGCAAGTACAGGGCAGGTCATTGACTGGAAAATACACAGAACCGCACAAGGTCTAGTTCTCTTCATTGCTATAGGAATCATGGCCGGTATGTTCGGTCTTGGGGCCGGTTGGGCAAATGTACCGGTGTTAAATCTTCTGATGGGCGCTCCGCTGAAAATTAGTGTGGCTACCAGCAAGTTCCTACTGTCCATAACGGATACATCGGCAGCGTGGATATATATGAATAACGGATGCGTAATCCCAATGATAGTTGTGCCCTCTCTCATTGGAATAATGTTGGGTTCATTTGTAGGGGTCGCTCTGTTGAGAAAGACCAAGCCCGGCCTCGTGCGCTGGATAGTGATCGGTATGCTGGGCTTTGCCGGTTTAAGAGCCCTGATGAAAGGACTCGGTATATAAACGCAATTTTAATAGTACAATAACAGCCTGGAGGCTACTATGGAGGGTAATCCTCGAAGATCTCTGCAAGCCGGTCCGGAACAACTCGTATATGCAGGCGTTTTGGAAAAAGGCATGCTGTTTGGCATGATACTTTTGCTCATAACCTATTTCATTTACGTTGTAGGAATTCTCAAATCCTATATCCCTCTTACAGAAATTCCGAAGTGCTGGTCCATGAACGTCCACGATTACCTGGGCTACTGTAAAATAGACACAGGCTGGAGTTGGGTAACAATGGTCGGGTACGGGGATTTTCTCAATTTTATCGGCATCGCATTATTGGCAGGTGTTACCATTATTTGTTTTTTGTCAATTGTTCCCATTCTCTTGAAACAGGGGGACAAGTTATATGCTTTTTTTGCTGTTCTAGAAGCAATAATTTTAGGTGTCGCGGCAAGTGGCATACTTGGAACAGGTGGTCATTAGGACCTAGTTTTATTTGGTAAGAACATGGTGTTGGCTCCACTCATGAATCGGGGGAACGAAATTTAATGCCTATAAGTATGACAGTCAGAGACCTGATGGTGCCCATTGATCGTTACGCTGTGGCAACGGTCGATCAAACTTTGGGAGAGGCGATTCCTAACCTAAGGAAGCTTTATTGCGAGGTTGAATGGGGTAAATGCACCGAAGCCGGACATAGAACGATTCTGGTGTTGGACCAGACCGGGAATTTGGTAGGAATTCTGGATTTCAAAACTATTTTGTCAGTACTGATTCCCGAAATTGCCGGCGGACTAACGGCAAGACTTGAAGCGCTAGGTGTCTCGATCGCCTTTGCGCAAGCCGATTCCGCAAATCTGGATGAGGCAAGAATGGGCTTCAGGGCCAGGGTCATCAAGAACTCGGAAACTAGAGTCGGCGATGTAATGCTTGAAATTAGAGGCACAATAAAAGCCGACGCGAGACTCATCGAAGCGCTAAGAACCATTTACAAGAATAAAATTACAGTTGTCCCCGTATATGAGGGTGATCGGCTGGTCGGCGTGCTGCGGGATTCCGACCTTTTTTTGGCTGTTGCGGACATTTTAATGGAACCGGTGGGCTAATTCTTATGGTTGCTTTTGACCACCTTAAGAGAGCCTATCAGATTCTCCTCTAGCATCCTGTTCCAAATAGTTTTCAACATAATCTTGAACCGCGTCTTCAAGCGTAGCAAATTTATCGCTGAAACCCGCGGCTCGCAACTTCTCCATCTGCGCGCAAGTATAGTACTGATATCGTTTCTCTAAGCCTTCCGGCATATCAATATATTCTATGTCTTCTGCTTTTCCGATAGCCGAGAATACAGCTGAAGCCAAGTCATTAAAATTGCGTGGCATTCCTGTCCCCACATTGAATATACCGTTGGCATCCGGCCTCTCCAAAAAATAAAGCGTTACCTTCACCGCATCTTTAACGTATATGAAATCCCGACACTGCTCGCCATCTTTGTAGTCAACGCGATACGACTTGAAAAGCTTCACTTTGTCCAAGGTTCTGGCCTGAAAAAAGGATCTAATGACAACGCTGCGCATATCTCCTTTGTGATACTCATTAGGACCGAAAACGTTGAAATATTTCAGTCCTACGGCTCTTTCAATGAAACCGGTTCTTAGTGCCCATAAATCAAACAGGTGCTTCGAATATCCGTACATATTGAGTGGCCGCAGCAATGATAATGCATCATGCGCATCTGAATATCCTCGAGAGCCGTCGCCGTAAGTAGCTGCACTGGATGCATAAATGAAACGGACTCCCGTGCTGCCTCCATATCTTTTTGCAAGAGACCGCGAGTACTGATAATTGTTTGCTATTAAATAGTCGGCATTTTGTTCTGTGGTTGAACTGCACGCGCCCATGTGGATGACGGCACTTATGCCGTGATCAAAAAGTCCGCGCTCCAACATAATCAAAAAATCGTCTTTGTTTTCATAGTCTACAAAGCTCAAATCCATCAGATTTTTCCATTTTTCGCCTTGGCCGAGATGATCCACCACGAGGATTTTATCCTCACCCGCGTCATTGAGCGCTTTAACGATATTACTGCCTATGAAGCCGGCTCCACCTGTGACTATGATCAAATGAGTTCCTTTCTATTCATTTAAGTAATATTCAAAGAGTGCTTCTCTGTTTACATTGAGTCTTAGATTCGCCAATGATCTACCACAACTATCAAAATCAATACAAGGTCGATCATAAATAAAATGATGTGTGCTACGATATGCTCATCCCGGTAGTTTGAGGACAAAATGAAAGCCCTGGTCTTTGAAGAAAGATTGTCTCTGAAAGAGATCCCAGTACCGAAGCCCGCGTCCGGAGAGGCCTTAATCAGAGTATCCATGGCGGGGATCTGCAAAACGGATATCGAAATCAGCCGTGGGTACATGGATTTTAAGGGAGTTCCCGGTCATGAATTCGTGGGAGTGGTTGAAAGCTCGCCGGAAGCTCATCAAATTGGAACCCGTGTAGTGGGAGAGATCAATGCTGGTTGCGGAGGATGTCTCCAGTGCAGAAAAGGCATGGAGCGGCATTGCCCCGATCGCACGGTGCTCGGCATTTCAGGTCGTAATGGCGCATTCGCCGAATACCTCACCTTACCCGCGCAGAATCTGGTTTCGGTTCCGGAAAGACTTCCGGATGAGAAGGCCGTCTTTGTGGAGCCTTTGGCCGCGGCCCTTGAGATTCTCGAACAAATAGCTGTTCGGCCCATCGACAGTGTTTTGGTTATAGGCGACGGCAAACTTGGTTTACTAATATCAATGGTTTTAAGGCTGACTGGATGCAATATGAAAATGATCGGGAAGCACCCCGACAAGCTCGCTTTGTTTTCGGCTCTCGGGGGCTCAGTGGAACTGCTGGAATCTTTTTTTGTGGATGACCATAGTTTTGACACTGTTATAGAGGCTTCCGGCCATCCATCAGGATGGGAGCTTGCCTTGAGAAACGTGAAGCCGCGCGGGACACTTGTTCTAAAAAGCACATATCATGGAACGATTAATTTTAATTCTGCTCCACTGGTCATCAATGAAGTCACCGTGATCGGTTCCAGATGCGGCCGATTTGAACCTGCACTTAGACTAATGGAGCAGGGATTAATCGATCCGACGCCACTAATATCTGATATCTTTTCCATAAACGAGATCGAGGAAGCTTTCAGGAGATCACTTGAAAAGGATAGTCTTAAGGTCCTGGTGAAGATGCCGTAAAAACAACGATACGCAAGCAGAAACAATATCTTACAGCGGGTAAGATAGAGGGCGCAGAAAACGATTGTTTAGGCTATCTCCGCGATTTCGAGCTTATCTCCGGTGACACGGTGCATTGCACTTGCCTTTTAAAGTTGATTTTTTTTCTCTGCAAGGTTAAAATCCGACGTGAGGTGGCTTATGAAACGTCTGCTAATTATTCTCTGCTGTGCCGGGCTAATTGCGTTAGCGTGGATTTCTGCCGTGTCAGCGCAGAACTTCCCGGCAACGAGCGTCCCCGCGGCAGGCCCGCGGCAACCGGCGGTTGCTTCGGCTGAGCAGCAGATGATTTACGGTTATGTTCCGCCTCCCCCCATTCGGCACACATGGCCGGGTGGATACCGAGTCATCATTCACGAACTCGTCAATACGTTCTCCCAGCATCTTCTCGGCCACTATTAAGATTTCGCGATTCGTATCGTCGAAACCGGCGCCGTCGGTGACATTGCGTGAAATTCAAGGTCCGGACGGGTTCTCCAAAGGTCTGTCAAACAGCAACTAAGGCTTTGTACCACAATGTTAGAGTTTTGGGGGAAGGGTCTGGCAATCCATTTCTGCACAAGAAATTGGACAGTCATGTTGCCATCGTTGTCGGGGCTTAGCAGCAAAGTCGGTGAAACAGAATAGGAGTCCTATCTGAGATGTTTGGGTGGAACGTTCCAGATTTGTTGAGGTAAGAAGATGGCAACAGAAGAAATTCAGATTGCTACAATGGCAGATCTGGAAGCAATGGAGAAAACCCCCATTGAAGAGAGGCTCCCATTTTTTAATACTTACGATTTGATCAAGCACGGCGCGGCCTTGGATCCTGGTGCCATTGCTATCAGCTTCATGCCGACAGGCGGGCAATATGACAATCCGATCCAGATAACCTATTTCGAGTTTCTGGAGCGGGTTACTCAAACGGCCAACCTGTTCCACGATCTGGGCATCGGCCATGAGGATGTTGTTTCCTATCTTTTGCCGAGTCTGCCGTATACGCATTATATTCTCTGGGGAGGCCAGGCCACAGGCATAGTCAATCCGATCAACCCTCTTTTGGAACCTGCCACCATCATTGAGATTTGCAAGTCCGCCAACACAAAGGTGCTCGTGGCACTGGAGGAATGGCCGGGCACGATTATCTGGAACAAGGCCCTGGCTGTGCGCAAAGAACTGCCGAACCTGAAAGCCATTGTAAGAATTTTGGGCCCTAGCGACGAAGCCAAGGGTATTTACGGTTATGACGAGATTATTGGCCGGTATAATAGCGAAAGCCTCGATTCGGGCCGACAGATCGCTCCTGAAGACATTGCTTCAATCTACCACACTGGTGGCACAACGGGCACGCCGAAGCTGGCCCCGCACACGCATTTTAATGAAGTCGCCATGGCCTGGATGATGAAGCTGCACGGTCTACTGCGGCAAGGGGACGTGATCCTCTCAGGACTGCCGCTTTTTCACGTAAACGGCACCACCGTAACCGGATCGTATCCTTTTTCCATCGGCGCCCATGTGGTCATTCTCGGTCCGCAGGGGTATCGAGACCCTGAAATTATCAAGAACTTTTACAAGATTGTGGAGCATTATAAGGCGGTAAGTTTCTCGCTCGTTCCCACCGTCCTTTCTATGTTGCTGCAAGTCCCTACAGATGGCGCTGATATTTCTTCGCTCAGGTACGGTGTCTGCGGGGCCGCTCCGCTATCTGTGGAGCTTTTTCAGCGATTCGAAGCGCACTCCGGGATGAAAATTCTTGAAGGATACGGATTGACCGAAGGCACATGCGCTTCCGCTGTTAATCCCTATCATGGCGAGCGCAAAATAGGCTCCATCGGGTTGCACCACCCGTATCAGGAAATGAAAGTCTTTATCGTGAACGACGAGGGCAAGTTTGTCCGAGAGGCGAAGACGGACGAAATCGGCTCCGTCTGCATCAAAGGCCCGAACGTATTCAAAGGCTACCTGGACGAACGTCATAACATCGGTATCTGGCCTAAAGAGGGCTGGCTGAATGCCGGTGATCTGGGACGCCAGGACAGCGACGGATATTTCTGGATTACCGGGCGCAAAAAGGAACTTATCATACGAGGCGGTCATAATATCGACCCCGCGGCCATCGAGGAGCCTCTGTACGCCATACCGGGCGTTCAAACTGCCGCGGCTGTCGGAGGGCCCGATCCTTACGCGGGTGAAGTTCCCGTGGCTTATGTTCAACTCCAGAATGATGCTAATCTTACGCCGGAAGAGATCCTCAACGATCTGAGACAAACCATAGGCGAACGGGCCGCCATCCCCAAACAGGTGATTATTGTCGATCAGATACCATTGACGCCGGTGGGAAAGATCTTTAAGCCCGCACTGCGTTGGGACGCGATCCAGCGGGTCTATGAAGAGGAACTCCGCCAATTAGGCGATCTCGTGGAATCCATTGAGGTAAAAGTGTCCGAAGACAAGATCCACGGCTCGTTAGCAATGATCACCGTGAAACCTGCACCCAATATTTCCAACGACCGGATCGCCGATGGGGTGAATGAAATTCTCGGCCGGTACACTGTGAAGTACCGGCTGGAGATTGTTTAGAATTGTGCCCCGTCTCTTAGACCTTGAAAGCATTCCTACTTGACAATACCCCGCCAATGGCGTACCTACTATGCAGGGAGTGGTGATGGTCTTTGTTGAGACCCCAATTTTTGCTCGGCAGGTACAGGATTTTCTCTCGGAGGACCAGTATCGGGAGCTGCAAGAGAAGCTGAGAAAGCATCCGGACGCCGGCTCCAAGATCAAAGGTTCAGGAGGCCTCCGAAAATTACGCTGGGCGATAGAGAGGCGAGGAAAGAGGGGCGGAGTACGAGTCATCTACTACTGGGTAGTTGCCCAAAATCGGATTTTCATGATTTACATGTACCCAAAAAGCAAACAGGACGACCTCTCTCCTGAACAACTGAAGGCGCTTAAAAAAACTGTGGAAAAGGAATTCGGATGAAGGAAGAAATGTTCAAAGAACTTGTCGAAAGCGTGCGCCAAGCCGGAGCAATAATGAGAGGCGAAATAGAGCCCGCTCGGGTTTTTGCGGTTGAAGCGCCGGATGTTAAAGCTATCAGGGCCAAGCTCGGAGTTTCTCAAGAGGAGTTTGCCTCGCTGCTTGGCATTAGCGTCAGAACGCTGGAAAACTGGGAGCAAAAGCGTCGAATACCAAAAGGGCCGGCTCGTGTCTTGCTGGAGGTCGCCGCTGCCCACCCGGACGCAGTATGGGATGTGGTGCGGCCCGGTAGGAGAACCCGACAGCGATCTACGACCGCCGAGAACAGAGCATGACTGACTTCTCCGCCCCACTGACGTCCTTCTTTTCCTATTCCACCAACGGAAATCTTCTAACCCGCACTGTGTTGGGATGCGATCCAGCAGGTCTATGAAGAGGACTCCGCCAATTGGGCGATCTCGTGCAATCCGTATACGTGAAAGTCTCCGAAGAACATGCCCATCCTCACAAATCCATTGGCCAGAGACAACTACTGTACCCAACCCCTCTGCCTTGAGGCTGGCGTCTACCCGACGAATTCCTTGGCACGAACTCCAGTAAAGGGAGTGTAATGATCTCCACGATGCCATTGGTCGGAGGTTCATCCATCTCCATACGCATTTTCCACAGCAACCTACCAATATGGGGCACTCGGTTCAGCCACCCGACCACGTCTTCGATCGTGAATGCAAAGCAGGGCGGATCGAAATGATTCAAATGATTTCTGATATCTTTGAGAACTCTAAAATGCTCTTTTTCGGCAGTTGCGTTGTCGAGCCCTTGCCCGGTTATTTTTCCGATCCACTCGAACATATCCATCATTCGCATGCCGTCCCTTTTCTTAAGTGCTTCTCGATCAAATCGCCACCCCTGTTTCGGATTATACTCAGCCTTGTAATAAAGTTGATGGAGTGTAATGTCGACGACCGTGATGCAATCATTTATGAGTATGCGCAAATCATGGAACCATTTTGGTTGTCCCACTTCCAGCGCCAAGTTGCTC
>JBKQRG010000495.1:0-11704 GCA_052144015.1 Desulfomonilaceae bacterium | reverse complement strand
CCGTGAAACATGAACACCTACCGGACGCACCGATCCGCACCATAAGAAAATCCCCCTGAATTGTGCGTGAATGGGGGACTTTCACTGTCTCGGCAGGTTATATTCCTCGGTTCGTACTCAAAAACGTACGAGTTTTCGGAGTTCCCCGGAATCCAGGTTTGAGATGCTTGTAATTTCAAAGCCGGCCACCCATTTCTTTCCTGGTGACTGTTCCGGGTTTACCCAGCGGCATTTACCTTCGAACACGAGCGTATGGCCCTCACCAAAGGCTCCGGACCGCACAATGAAGTTCTTGATTTCACCTACAGCGGCTTCAATTCCCTCTACACAAACCCCTTTTTCCGAAATATCCCGAACATATCCGGTCGCAAACGGGTTTCCCGAGTCATAAATTCGCACTGGAAACACCGTGGTCTTCCGAATCCATTTCCGAACACCTTTCAATTCCACTGTATCTTTATAAAGAGCTGTTTGCGCCGCCAATTCATCTTTTGTTATCACTCCGGCATTTAATAACCTTCGAAAGACGAAACGTAGAACTTTCAACGAAAATCTGTACTTATCCATTAATTGGGATACAGTCATCCCCGATCGAACATCTCTTATAATATCACCGGCCCTGATTTTGCGCTTACGCTGCATGAGTCCCTATTATGCCCCCCAATGAAATATTAAAAGCGAGAAATCTCGCCGCGGTCTTTAGCATATCTTGATAAATAAGGCACGGATAAAACGAGAAATCCTGAGCGAAAACTGAAGAAACAGCTACAGAACTCCTTCCTCTGTGTACAGATCATCATCATACGCGGCGACGGGATCTTACGTCCTGATTTATTTCTAATTTAGATTGAATCAACCGTGAATATTTTAACAGATTTAAGAACATCGCGCTCCAACGAATTAGTATGATCCGACAAAAAAACCAACTAACTGCTTTTTCAGCCTTTTCCAGCATTGCGCATCGGTTCGGGACGGTGTTGCGAATCCCACAAAACCGCAAAAGATCCGGCAAATCTGAATCTGCTGCGTAATAAATTCGCAGGCCGTTGCGTTGGCACAAAAAATTTGGATATTAATTACTCGCTTTTGTCACCCAGCCACAGAGGCCCATGGGCTAACTTACTGTAATATCATCAATCTTCTTTTTGGCACAAGCATTGCTACATTAAAAGTCACGAAATGAATCCATACCCTTTTAGCAGTCTCCCCTGACTGCTTTTTTTTTGCATGACAGACTATTGCACTAGCCCCGCAGGGAATCCGCCGGTAATCCGATCCACGCAATCGGAGCCTCGGGAAGTCACCGAATGACAGACCCCAACTTGTCATTGCGAGGAGTGAAGTCCCGCGTTTCGCGGGAAAGCAATCCCGGATGTCCTCCCACCTTGTGCGAGAATAGAGATTGCTTCGCTTTGCTCGCAATGACAGTTCGCGCGTTACGCACTCGCAATGACGCGTCTCTTGCGACAGGCCCGCAATGACAGAACGTCCTACTCAGTAAATCGTTGACGAATAATTTTGTAAGCCTCAGCCGGCACAGACGTGAAGTGCACAACGGCTTCACATGTCTCCTGAATCGTCGAAACGGACACCACTTTGGCATAGATTTCGCCGCCAACCGGACTAAAGTCATCATTCAGCATCGTTATTTTCAAATCTTCCCATTGGTTGACAGGTTGGCTGGAGACCAGAACGGCGGAACTTAACGCAACATGGGTAAACCACGCGGCTGCATCCGTTTTACTTACTGTTTTTTTGTCCAATTTGTGAATTTTCACACCAATTTTGTTTTTTAGAGCCACCGGTGTTTCGTCTCGGTCAGGCAGTCTGATATTGTGATCGCCTTTTACGGCCTGAACATCGTACAGGTTCACGCTCCCCTGCAGGCCTTTCATCTCGACAGTCAGGATTTTCCTGATATCCAGAAGATTGCTTGTCCTGTCATAAGTCGTTTGACTTATGAGCACCTGACCTCCCACCGTGTAGGATTCCATCCTGCCCGTGAAATTGACTTGGGAACCCACTGCGCCATATTTTGCCCGTCTTTCGGATCCGATATTTCCTACCACTACGTCACCGGTATTGACCGCAATTCCCATTTCCAGTCGCGGGAATCCATCAGCCTCGTTGAGGGTATTGATCTCATCCATCGCTGTTTGCATTTTGAGCGCGCAGGCAACGGCTCTTGCAGGATGGTCTTCCATCGATTCGGGAGCCCCGAAGAAAGCCAAAATGCCGTCTCCTATTATTTCATCTATAGTTCCTCTGTATTCGGTCAAGATATCTACCATTTTGCCAAGATATCGATTTAAAAAGGAGATCACCTGTTCCGGGCTCATTTCCGATGTCAATGCCGTAAAACCTCTAAGATCTGACATCATTAACGTGATATTCCTGGCCTCACCTCCTAACCGAAGCCCATCTTTTGACTCAAGCAACCGGTTAACGACTTCCCTGGTAAGATACCGTCCGAAAGTATTCCTGATGAAATCCCGTTCCTTCAGCCCTTGAGTCATTCGGGTAAAGGCCTGAGCCAAAAGCCCTACCTCATCCCTGCTCTTAATATCCGAAAGATCGATATCCAGATCACCTGCGGCCACCTTGCCTGCTGCCCCGGCCATTCGACGTAAGGGACGCGCAATGGAGCGAGCCGTCAGGATGCTCACTGCCAGTAGCAATGTGACTCCCACTGCTGCCAATAACATGATTGTTCGGAATAGCTTTTCAACGTCCTCAAAAATTTCGCTCTTCAGAAAAACTGCTCCCAAGGACCATCCGGTCGAAGGAATGCGAGCGTATGCCAAGAAAGCATCCTCGCCCCTGAGGCTGACACCCATGTCTACAAAACCTGATTTTTCCCAGAGCATATCCCTAAAAACAGATCGTAAATTAGGTTTTCCTGATTCCTCAGCTACACTGAACAAGGATTCCCGCATTATGATATTTGGGTCAGGATGACTTATAAAAGCTCCGTTACCTGAAACGAGAAAACAATATCCAGTTCGGCCGGTGCTTATTGTACCCAGAAGTTCGGTCAGCCATTTCAGAGAAACATCTGCCGTGATGATCCCCATTAGCCGGCCACGTGAATGCTGAGCGTCACGCTTGAAAAATGGGACAGCGTAAGTCGCCATTAATATGTTTCCCGCGCCCTCGTCAAAATACGGCTCACTCCAGACAGGGGCTTTGAGCTCTCGGGGGATGTGGTACCAATCTAGTTGAAAATAATTGTACGAAGGTGGCGCTAGCTCAAGAAATTCTAGACCATCTTTACTTTTGCAATAATAGGGCGCATAAGCTTCGACGGATTCGTTAAAACAGTAGGGCTCAAAAGCAACTATAGAACCGTATAGTTCGGGGCTGTCGAGCACCGAGCGCTCAAGTACACGTAGCAGCGATTCTTTATTCCATTTGGTCGTTTCCAGAAAACACGCGACACCCAGTGGAACTTTTTCTACTGCCCTGAATTCTTGTTCTATTCGCCTGGCCGTCGATAAAGTAAGGTTTCGTGCGTTTTTTTCAACTTCGTTAAGAATAATCTTTCGGGAAGAGTAATAGCTGTAAGCCAGTATAAGCGAACAGACAATAGAGGTGCCTCCCAGGACCAGGAGAGTCATTTTCAAGGCGATGCTATTGTGCAATCTAATATTCATCATTCGCCTCGATAGAAATCGTGGAATGCCGGGGTAGCTTCAATAAGGTGTAACAATTTCAATGTATCAGCGACAGTTGTGTAGTCCTCTCGATTAAGCTTGCCAAGATTGTTTTTGTTTCCATTCGGAAGCATCAAGTCTTTCATTCGGGCCAGCATCCATCTCTGATGGGCAGTGTTCGTGCCGGTATGTGCGGCATCAGCGTACTTCATGACCAAATCGACCGTCTCTGCCTGGTTTTCAAAAGCGTAAAGCCATCCCCGCAGAGAGGCCTTAACAAATCGCTTACATGAATCCGGATCTGCCCTGTATGTCTCCTCAAGGCAGTACAAGCCGTCCTCCGGAAAATTCAGCCCCAAGTCACTGAAGAAGAATAATGTCAGTTCATCAGCATCATAACCGCTGTTCAAAATAATGTGGTACTCATTGTACCACATTGCCGATACGGCCTCGACCGCTCCCTTAAGAAACAAATTGACGGTGCTGTAGAGCGGTACAGTGGTGACGCTCAGATCATACTTACGAAAAAAAGCCATAGGTTGAACCTGGAAATTCCCGCCCCAAAGACCTATCTTTCTTCCCTCAAGGTCGCGTACTGATTTGATCCCGCTCCGCTTCTTGGCAATCAACATCAGGCCTGATCGTTGAGTCATCTGCCCGATATTTACCACAGGTAGCCCCGATGCTCTGTTACGTATTCCGGCAGATACCCAGTCAGTGCAAAATGTGGCTTTACCTGTACGAAGCGCCTCGAAAGGTGGATTGTCGGGACCGCCTCGCGATAAAGTGAGGTCCAGGCCTGCTTCCCGATAGAATCCTTTTTCGAGCGCCATCATGTATCCGGCAAACTGCGCTTGCGGTATCCACTGCGGCACAAGAGAGACCTTGGCTAATCCCGGTTCGCCGGCGAAACAAGATCCAAACGAGACAATCGAAATAAGACCCAAAATCAGGAGTATTCTGCGCATTTATGCCCTGCGATTAGTGCGGGAGCCAGGTCAGCAGCCCCGTACTTCAACGAATGTGTTTGTCAGTACTACCATTTCCATGGGCCCGGTGTCACGGCCTTCGTTTAACGGGAAAACTAAAATGAGTAACCCCTCAGTTAGGAGGGGCGTGGATTTGTCATTGCGAGGAGTGAAATCCCGCGTTCCGCGGGAAAGCAATCCCCGAAGCCGCGAGGTTGCTTCGCTCCACTCGCAATTGTAGATGACACGACCCTAACCATATCTTTTACAGTCTTTCCCACTACTGACTGAGTGATTACAACGGGTCGATCAATTAAATGCTGTGTTTCATGGCAGGTATAATCCGTTTGCACCCTCAGAGGAAAGGCTCATCTTAGGTAAAAGCGGAACGGGAAATTCGAATGAGTGTCGCAAGAACTAACTTCATATGGCGGAAGGAGGTATTATGAAAAGAGCTTGAGATGAACGGGCGAATTGCTGTGAGATGACGCAAAGTTGGGCCTCCTATACAAAAATGTGTCTGATGAATAGAGAAAGGAAACTGCAATGGGGGAAGCAGCTTCGTCTACATCCGAAGGACCGCTGAGCGCAGAGGAACTGCGGAAAATAGACGCTTATTGGCGGGCCACGCTCTATCTGTGCGTCGGAATGATCTATTTGCGTGACAACCCGCTCTTGAGAGAACCGCTCAAAATTGAGCATATCAAGAATCGGTTATTGGGCCATTGGGGCACAGACCCAGGACAGACCTTCACGTGGGTGCACCTTAATCGATTTATCAAGAAGCAGGATCTCAACATGGTGTTCGTGTCAGGCCCGGGCCATGGCGCACCGGCTATCCTTTCGAACGCTTACCTCGAGGGCACTTATTCTGAGATCTACCCGGATAAGAGCGAAGATGAAGAAGGAATGTGCCGGTTCTTCAGGCAATTCTCTTTTCCGGGGGGGATCGGCAGCCATTGTACCCCCGAGACACCGGGCTCATTCCACGAGGGAGGCGAACTCGGATATAGCCTATCACACGGATATGGAGCAGCTTTCGATCATCCCGATTTGATTGTAGCGGTCATGGTCGGCGACGGAGAGGCAGAAACAGGACCCCTGGCCACAGCGTGGCATTCCAATAAATTTCTTAACCCGGTACACGATGGAGCGGTGTTGCCCATCCTTCATTTGAACGGGTATAAGATCGCAAACCCAACTATCCTGGGAAGAATCAGTCACAACCAGTTGGAGAGCCTCTTTATGGGTTATGGATACAAACCCTACTTTGTAGAAGGATCAGACTCGTACGCGATGCACCAGTTAATGGCCCAAACTCTGGAATCTGCTCTGGCAGATATCAGGGCTATTCAGAACCAGGCCCGCACCCAGGGAATCACCGGCCTACCCGCGTGGCCGATGATCGTTCTTCGCACCCCCAAGGGTTGGACCGGCCCCAAGCAAGTGGACGGCCACAAGGTGGAAGATTTTTGGCGAGCACACCAGGTGCCATTCGACGTACACGAGAATCCGGCCCATCTGGCACTGCTTGAAAAATGGATGAAGAGCTACAGGCCGGAAGAGCTGTTTGATGAGCGCGGCAAACTTTTTCCCGAACTCAGAGAACTCGCGCCCGCGGGAAACCGTCGCATGAGCGCCAATCCGATCACCAATGGCGGCGTGGTACGCAAGAATTTGAGCTTGCAGGATTTTCGTTTTTATAAGGTGAATGTTACAAAACCGGCCACCATCAGGGTGGAAAATACCCGCCCCTTAGGCGATTTTTTAAGGGACACAATAAATCTTAATACAACTAACTTCCGATTCTTCTGCCCTGACGAGACGGCTTCAAACAGGCTGGACGCTGTCTATGAAGCGAGCCCGAAAGCCTGGATGGCTGAAATAAAACCTGAAGATGCTGACGGTACCCACCTGTCTCACGATGGTCGGGTTATGGAGATGCTGAGCGAGCATACGTTGGAGGGGTGGCTTGAAGGATATCTCCTGACAGGCCGCCACGGCTTCTTCGCATCTTATGAAGCATTTGTGCATGTAATTGACTCGATGTTCAATCAACATGCCAAATGGCTGGAAAAATGCCGTGAGGTTTCCTGGCGGGCTCCTGTGTCGTCTTTGAACTTGCTGATTACTTCTACTGTCTGGCGTCAAGATCACAACGGGTTTAGTCACCAGTATCCGGGGTTTCTTGATCTGGTGACCAACAAGAGTCCCAGCGTGACGCGCATCTATCTCCCTCCGGATGTCAACTGCCTGTTGTCAGTAGCGGATCATTGCCTGCGCAGTACAAACTATGTCAATGTGATCGTTTCAGATAAGCAGCCACACCTGCAATACCTTAATATTGACGAGGCGATTGAGCATTCCACGAAAGGAATTAGCATATGGAATTGGGCCGGCAACGACGAGGGAAGCGAACCCGACGTGGTGATCGCCGCTGCGGGTGATATACCCACTGAAGAAGCTTTGGCAGCGACAGCCATCCTTCGTGAGCGCTTTCACGATCTGAAGATTCGCTTTATAAACGTTCTGGATTTGTACAAATTGCAACCTCCCAGCGAGCACAAACACGGATTGTCGAACGCGGATTTTGATAGTCTGTTCACGACGGAAAAACCTATTATTTTCAACTTCCATGGCTATCCATGGCTCATTCACAAATTGGCTTATCGAAGGAACGGACATAAGAACTTGCACGTGAGGGGGTATAAGGAGTACGGCAACATCAACACTCCCTTAGAGTTGGCCATGAGAAATCAAATAGACAGGTTTAATCTTACTATTGACGTAATTGACCGTGTGCCCAAACTGCAAATGGCCGGAGCTCATGTGAAAGAATGGGCGAAAGATCAGATTATAGAGAACACAAATTACGCATACCAGAATGGCATTGATAAGCCGGAGTTTACAAATTGGCAATGGCCATTTTAGAGCGGCGCAAAAATGATGAATAGGCGACGCCAATTCGGAAATCCACAAAACCCGGCCATCAAATTGGCAAGAATGGATGTCGAGGTATTCTGATTGGTTATGCTGCACTGTCATGCAGGTGCTTCACCGCACCACGGGTGTAACTGTCGAACACCTGCTCAGGACGGGCGTAGGTTTGTCATTGTCCAGCGTCCCGCGGGAAAGCAATCCCCAAAGCGAGATTGCTTCGCTTCGCTCGCAATGACATCTCTAACCCTCAGTTGGGAAGGGCGGTATTTGTCATTGCGAGGCCGTCAGGCCGTGGCAATCTCCGAAGCATTGGCCGATTGCTTCCCCCGTTTTTCAACGCGGTCACAATGGCAGGCCCCAACTTGTCATTGCGAGGAGTGAAATCCCGCGTTCCGCGGGAAAGCAATCCCGGATTTTGCCAGCCGCGCACGAGAACAGAGATTGCTTCGCTCCGCTCGCAATGACACTCATTGGCCGTCTGTAACTAAAGGGTTGCCTACTTGAGGAAATCCGCTAACAGAGAAAAAATCCGTCATAATAAAGAACATCGCGGCGAATTGAGAGCAAGAGAGAATTTCGTATTTTGGTCCAAGATGGGGGGGCAGGCAGACGTGAACCTAAACATCTATTTTCTACGGCATGGCGAAACGACCGCCAGTAAGACAGGCGGTTTCTGCGGAACATTGGATCCGGAGTTGACTCCGGAAGGATATGAAATGGCCAAAGATTTTGCTGCTGCCTATAAAGATTTTTCATGGGAGGCCATTTTTTGTAGTCCGCTGAGGCGTACTGTGGCGACGGTGCAGCCTCTACACGAAGCAGTCAAATTAACCTTGAACCTGAGAAAAGAGCTCAAGGAGATCGCTTACGGTCGGTGGGAAGGAATGACCCCTGATGAGGTGAACCGGACGTTTCACGATGAATATGTGAGATGGCAGGCCGACCCCGGCTGGAATTCGCCCACAGGCGGGGAACGAGGAGTGGATGTAGCCCGTCGCAGCTCGTTGATCTTGGAAGAAATTGAACAGTCACACCCGTTGGGAAATGTCCTCGTCGTATCGCACAAGGCCACGATCCGCATCATGCTATGTTCGCTTTTGGGAATCGATGTGGGTCGGTATCGTGACCGCATCAGTATGCCGGTAGTCTCAATCAGCGTTGTGGAAATGACGGAGCAAGGACCATTACTGAAGGTACTGGGCGATAGATCGCATTTGCGGGAAAAACTGCGTCTCCGTCCGGGCACGTAACTCGTTTATACGGGCATAACTGCTTATAGTGTTTGCCCAAAAGTAATGGCGTGTTGCCACTCGTCATCCCGGCCAAAGCCGGGGTCCAAACTTTGTCCTGAGCAAATGAGTAGGATGTGGTGAGCGAAGTGAACCGCATCGTTCGCGAAAACCTCGATTGATGCGGTTTCCCAGCGAAACGCGGGGTCACCGCATTCTACGGGAACTTGAGGAACGCAGGGCTCATTCGAGAAGAATAGGGCTATTTTCGCGCCCGAGAACTCGTGCATTATTAATGCGCATTACCGCTTGTAGATCTCAGCAACCGATCCTGATCCGGATGATTTCCCATCCAGCGAACTTCTCCTGTTTCAATATCGTAAAAAGCTCCTATCAGCCTGAGTTCTTCGGCCAGGACTTTGCGTCTGATCAATTTGCTGGACATGAAGGCCAACTGGATAGAGTTCCAGACGTTAGCCCTTCCGGCCTCGGTTATCTTCTGATCGACAGATAATCCCGGGCTTGACTTATCCACTTGCTGAACCGCGAGTAAGATCTTTTCAGAAATTCCGCGCAAATTGCCTTCCAAAACTCCCGACTCGCATACAGCCTTTACTGCTCCGCACTTTGTATGTCCGAGGACCAGGACAACAGAAACTCCGATATGGTCCACAGCGTACTCTAGGGATCCCAGTTCACTATTACCCAACACGTTCCCCGCTACACGGATCACGAAAATGTCACCGATACCGCAATCAAAGATCAATTCCACAGGGACCCTGGAATCGGAGCACGATAGAACCGCAGCAAACGGACTCCGGCCCTGCATTGCAGTCAAAGTTCTCCTTGCCTGGCCCAGATGCGGATGTTCCAGACCTCCGCTCATATAACGAGAATTTCCCCTTTTCAGCATTCCAATGGCTTGATCAGGTATGATTCTGGGCTTTTCCATTTTAATGATCCTCAGAATTTGGACAACGGGAATTTTTGCGGCTCCGGCGAAAGTAACCCTTGCCAAAGAATTTTGCTATGCCTTGAATGTAATGAATCCTAGCCGAACCTTCGGGTTATGTTCTCCGAGGCAGACAGTAAAAAACGCATGAAAGAGACTTTCTGAAGAGACGCCCGGGGAGTCACTTTTGGAAAAATGGGCTCCCCAGAAATTCTTCAAATATTGCACTCACTAAAAGTCCAGCTCCCCTCGGGCCCGAAGCTCCATGGGCAAGAGGCTGGCATAGATGAAAGAATTCAGAGGGGCTGATTGTCCTACTTCTGCTCCAAGCCGGACTACTGCTCCGCTCTGAGATGCAAGCTCGGATGGTCGTCCTTCCATGATGTCTCTTTGCATGGACGCCGTGCCCTCGGCCGGTAGTCGATCTATAACGCCCATTGTCACTTCCACTGCATTGTCCTTGAGAGCAATTTTACGAGCCCTAGCGATGGCAAAGATCTCTTCCATCACATCCTGCAATATTCGACGGGTTTCAGGAACACTCCTTATTGGCCCGACGGGCGCACGAGTAATTGAAGCCACGCCGCTGAAAGAAGCGATGAAAAGGAATTTGTCCCACATGGCCGCATGTATATCGGATGGGATTTCGACATTAACCTCGGCCTTTCGAAAAGCAGCTTCCAGTTTCCGGCCCCTCTCACTTGGACGATTATCCAGTTCTCCGAAGGCAATTCGGGGCTCCATTCCTGCATGACGGATATAGCCTGGTCCCATCTTCAATGCGACTATGTAACACAACCCACCGAATACGTGTTCCGCTCCTAACACTCCGGATAGTTGCATCGGGGCTTCAACACCGTTTTGTAGAGGCACTACAAAAGTATCAGGCCCAATCAGCGGCCGAAGGGATTCCGCAGCTTCCGGGACCTGCCATGCTTTCACTCCCACGATAACCGCATCAACCGGGCCTATTTCTTTTGGGTCTTCTATTGCCTGAACCGGCTGAATAAACGAAGAGCCGTCAGGTGTGTCCATTTTCAGACCGACCTCGCGTAACGCTCGCAGGTTCTCACCTCGCGCTATGAAGATAACTTCTTCGCCCGCTCGCGCCAGTCGCCAACCGAAATAACCTCCCACTCCGCCTACGCCCAAAATTGCGATTTTCACGAACGCCCTCCTCTTAATTTTCAATAAACATTTGTTTCAGTAATTCATAAGCACTGAAATTGTCGAGAAAAGTCGGCAGTAATTCCATTCAGTTTGTCATCCAAAATTTCTGTGACTTTTTTCTTTATGAAATCCGGGACGCCGCCATAGAAAGCCTGGGCAATGCCGCCGGTGATACAGGCGATGGTATCGCTGTCACCTCCGATGGAAATAGCCTTTTTCACAGCGTCTTCGTAATCGCTCGATTCTCGAAAAGCTATAATCGCTTGAGGAACGGAACCCTGACAAGACACATCAAATGTATAGTAACTCCTTATGGAATCCAACGACCGGCTCAGATCATATTGAAAAGTCCCCTCAATGTAAGCTTTGATTTTCGGTTTCTTCTCGCCCGACCGAGCGAGAAAGATTGCGGCAGCAACTGCCTGAGCCCCTTTGATTCCTTCCGGGTGGCTGTGCGTCACCTCAGCGGTGCTTCTTGCTTCTTCCAACACGTCTTTTAATTTTTCAAAGGCAAAGCCAACAGGGCTCACCCTCATGGCGGAACCGTTTCCCCAACTGTTATATGGCACACCGTCGGGTGTGGAAGCCCAACTTAAGAACGAGCCACCGTAACCTCTGCCGAGATAGTCCCTGGTATACTCTCGAAACTTTTGGGCATAGCCATGTCCATGCAGAATGCAATCGGCAACTGCTACGGTTAGGACGGTGTCATCAGTGAAGAAATTCTTTGATGAGAAAAGGGGAAAATCAGTGGTTTTGATATTGTTCCACTCGTAAACCGAACCTATGATG
>JBKQRG010000494.1:0-9694 GCA_052144015.1 Desulfomonilaceae bacterium | reverse complement strand
TTTCGACTTTGCCGTAGACGGTCAATTCGGGGGTCTCGTAAGGTTTCGGTTCGCCTTCACCATGATCCGTCTGTTCGACCGCATGCTTAACCTCAGACTCCATTGTCGCCATCTCCTTTCCTTGTTTCGTTAGAACCCGGCCTCAAGGACCGGCGCTCACAAGAGGATAGTGCTAACTGCCTTGGCCTAGACATCGAAAAATGGCAGGGCAACGAACGAATCTTTCTGGAACTCTCCTACGAGAGTTCTGCCCCCACTTTCTATCCAAGCATGTGCAGCAAAATCCTCTGCCACATTACTTCGAACGCCTATGCGGAGTTTCGCTTCAAAACCTCTTCGCAGAAGCATTTGCCGAGCGGCGAGTGCAACGATCAGACACTTCTTCGTTCCAGGAATTCGGTTACCGACGGCTCTTACTGCCCACGTCACTCTGTCCGTCACCGGGAGAGCATCGCCTTTCCCCCCGCAAACTTTTTTAGTCCCAATCCGGAAGACGTAACGAAAGGGAATCAGCATCAGACACAGACGGAAGACACACAAGAAAAATGCGGCTTCCACGAGAAGCCATCGTTCGCAAGAAGACCTCATCAGGAATGAGCTAATCGCCTTCACGGATCACCTCGACAAGTCCATGATCCGCCATTCGGTTCAACAACTGCAAGAGATCTCGATCAAACACGGCAGCTTCGACCCGGTATTCACGCAAAAGACACTGAAATATGTCGAACACTTTTCTCTTTTCCTGGATCAGATTCCAGATTCTGGCGCCTACCGAATTCAGCCCGTAATACACTCCGTCAGACAGGCCCAGAATGGTAACGCCATCATTCAGTTCGGTGTAGGCCTGACCCCTTGAGGCAACCACAATCGTTTCCATGTCCACAATATCCATAACTTTCGCTCATATTAACATATTACGAATACTATACCACTACCCTTAGCCATACAGCATGTCAACCGGAATTATGCGGCGGTCAAGCCATCTTGGGTTCCTGGGTCGGCGACCGGTAGCAGGACATCGCTCCTGCCCCCGAAAAGTCCCCGTATCTCCTTCCACAAAACCCGACAGATACAAAACCGGCATCTAGTTGCTGAAAAAGCCTTTTATTTGGCAATCTTCAGTGTACCTCACCGCACGCCCGCTACAAACATCTTTGCCGCTGATCCTGAGATGAGGATGGGCTGATGGTGTCGAAAGAGAAGTCCGTCTCCCACGGTTGCGGACACTCGCCGGTGTCCCCCGATGCCCAAGACAACCTCTGGATGAATCACATCTTCTCAGGGGTGACGGCGCTCCTGGCGGCCCGGTAGACAGGCATCCAGTCTTTACCGGAAATGGGCGGAGGGACATTTCCGGTGAAGGAAGATGCAGACCCCGCCTGCGCGCATCTCTAAAACTTTGGAAAATGCTAACGGACCCCCCGCCAATGACGCTGCAAAATCAAGGCACAACAAATAGGCCCGCTTTAGCAGGAGCATCACTGATCCGGGATCATGGGCTCGGGGGAGCAGTATCTCCGATGTTGCGGCTTTTGCCACGTGGAATCCCGGTGAAGCCAGACATACCAGAGGACCCCGCGGTGCCCCTCCTCGTCCCGTATTGCTTGACGGTCTGCACGTGACGCACTGGTTCACCGGGAACCGGGGAAGCCCCGGCCTGCCGCTGATCATGCTCCTAATGTAAAGACAAGGTGAGAAGCAAGAACATTAGGAACACTCCTCGTTCCGTTGGCGTCGAGCGATAAATACTTTGTGCGTCGCCGTGCTATATCACAATTAATCATAAAAACTGAGTGTTATCTACTATAATTGATTTTTAGGTTTAGATATGTTAGGATGCATCTCCTGATGCGTCAGATTTATGTGTTGGCATAAGGTATGGATACCAAATCAAAATGTCTGGCTGCTATCCTCCTTCCTTTGCTCGTGTCATGTTCGTCTGTCACTGGAATACTTAAGAAAAACCCAGAATTAAAAGAGTTATCTAAACAACAAGCCGAGGCGACAGCGAAAAGCGCGCCGGCGGGCAATCCTCACCAACAAGGCGCTTTTCACGTTGTGGGACCAAACGAAACTCTTCAACATATCTGCAATGTTTACGGGCTAGACATCTCAACGGTTGCCAAGGTTAACAGAATTCTCCCTCCGTACTCACTGAAGACAGGTGACACAATCTTTTTGCCTGCATCTGCACTCTTGGATGTCGGTGAGGGAACAGAGTCCGGCTCCCCAGCAACAGGCAAGAATAAAAACAAGCAATCTGTCAGCGCCCTCGCAAACGCTATTAGAGGCCAGAGAGATCCTGCGGTACCTGATCTCAAGTTCCCAGTGTCGGGAGGCGTCCTGGCATCACCTTTTGGCCACAGATGGGGCCGGTTCCATCGGGGACTGGACATTGCCGCCGGAATTGGCACTCCGGTGTTGGCCTGTGCAGATGGCCGGGTGATATTCACCGGTAGCAGAAAGAGGTTTCGTAGCTACGGGAACACAGTGCTGATTGATCACGGTAAAGGTGTATACACGTATTACGCGCATCTCAATAATATCGATGTGAAAAAAAATCAGAAGGTGCACCGGGGTCAGCAGATAGCGTCTGTAGGTAATACCGGACGTTCCACCGGGCCCCACTTGCACCTAGAGGTCCGCGTCGCTAACAATATGTTTAATCCTCTCGTGTACTTCTCACCTATGGAACTCACCCGAACTCGTGTGACCAAAAGGTTTGAGTCCTCTCCGATGGGACCGATTCGTGCGAAATGGCGGATCCCTGATCTACTCACCGCTCATCGTTAAAATCCAATGCAACGACTTTGATTTTTTCAGAATTATGCTCCTTTCAGTAAAGACACTTTGCCGCGGGTTTCGGAAACGAGTGTCAAAGCTGCTCCGCAAACAAGCCGGTGCTCGGAGACGGAAGGGATAATTGACAGCAGGGTTAGTCGTCTTGTTATCAATAGATTTCGCCTACTTTCTTCCGGGCTGTTGAAACCGATTCTGAGCGATTTTCGTGAGAGGGTAAGGGTGTGAGCGGCATTTTCTCAAATTTGCGCACACGTGACCTCTGTATGATCATGTCCAAGCAGAATCATGCACAAATTTATGGGTTAGTGGGTCTGTCTGAGGGTCTGAACCGATCAAGAGAGAAGGGGGGCGTAGCCGAAGATCCGAACAGGTTCCACTTAAATCGCTAACTGACATCCATGCTAACCTTGATCAAAAATCCCCGACAGATACTTGATGATAGGAAACACAGGAAACCTCTGGCTGCATAAGTAGCTTTTCTTACAGAGACCCACAGCGGTCTTTCACTTCCTATTACACGACGATTAATCTTCACCGAGCCGCTTCACCGCTCCTGCTGTTTGTCAGAGGGGAATGCCTGCTTGTAACATTCCTCAAGGCACTTTTGATAACCGATTCGTCTAACTGAATCGAAGGGAAGCATCACGGCCCCTGAAATATCCCTTTGAATGTTGTAGCGGAAGGAACAGTCGGAACGACACTGGGAAGTGTCAAAAAACGTGACTACCTCTTCAGGAGATCCGACGGCAGCCCCTAATAGTAAAACTAGAATTAAAGCGGAATAGCTGGAAATGAAACTCGTCCAGAAACCACGTGAAAAAAGATTGAGTAAACCACTGGTTTTTGAAAAAAAACGGCTATCAGAGATATTTATTTTCAGCTCCATCATTTATTTTTTCCCTTTTTGCCATGAACTTTTCTCAGCCGTTCGAACTCGTCCAACGTGATCCACGATTTGATCTCGGTTTCTTTTATATCGCTTTGCAGAGTAGGCACGTACTGGCTCAGCCACTCCTTCTGTTTCTGGTGCTTCTTCGCTATGGACACCCCGCACCAAATGAGAACACCGATCCAAAAGACAAATGAAATCCGGCTGAACTATAACAAGGTTGAGTCGAGTTCCATCCGTTCACCTTCGACAATGGAGATACCCCGAAATTATGCCGCGGTCTTGCCATCTTGAGCGTTTGGGCCTCGCTAAGGGGTCGAAAAGTAGCTCCGGTGACCCCGAAAAGGTCTCCGCATGGAGTCCCGCACGCCTCGACGCAGGCAAGACCGTCGTCACCTTGCTGATAAAGCTACATTTTGCTTGCTTTTAATCGTACGTCACCGTCCGCTCTACCGTCAACCAAAATTCTGTCGGCTCTCACCCGAAAACAGCTTGGTAGCATCGGGAAAAGGAGAAGATGGAATGGTAGGAAGGGTCCCGGACCAGGGAACTTTTGAGCAGTTGCCAATGTGATATGATAGAATAAACAGGAGGCGATTCTGCCCAGGACAGAAATCACGGAACCCTCAAGTTCGGGCAACCGGCAACGGTGAGTGAAAACGTGACCACGTACCCACTCCCGGCTGGGACACCGTCAGGTGCATCGCTTCCAGGGTATCCTCGACAACCCTGGAAAAAGAAGGAGTCTCTGACGAAGCCTGAACCTCTTGATGAGAGTCGTGAGAGTAACGCCTCCGATGAAAATCGGCGGGGTTGTCGGGAGATACCTAATAACCTGCCACTCGCTCGGCTCGCACAGGAGCCGGAAACTGTAAGGACATAATCATACAAGCAACGGCCTTCCGGGCAAGACAGCCTCACACGAGAAGGAAGCGGCTCGCAGAGTATGTCATGGGATGGATGCTCCGGTCAATCTGCACGGGGAGGAGTCGTAGCACCTCAGGCTGCGATCCGGTTCGACATTGATACCATCCCCCGCCTCTGCCATATTCGGTGGTAGAGTCCGACAAGGCACCGCCTACCGTGCATCTATATTCTGAAGAAAACATTTTTCATGAGTTAAGCCTATTCCCGAAGCTTTCAACCAGCTTGAGTCGCGGACGCGGCACCCTCCGAAACTCCGTTCTTCGCAGTGGCAGCCGCTACATGCCTCTGCAGGATAACGATAGCCACGACGGCAAGCAACGCGCTCACAGCATTCGCGGCGCAGATTTGGGTGACGCTCCACTTCCAACCGAGGAGGAGACCTCCCGTCACCGGTGCGATCATCGCACCGATTTTGCCGATTGCGTATGCCCAACCGAGCCCTGAGCCTCTGATGTCAAGTGGATAGGAAACAGTAGCAAGCGCCATGAGCCCGGAGTTGCCGGCGAAAATGAACATTCCGGTGATGGTGGACACAATGGCGATGACAATAAATGGACTACCAGCAGAAAACCCGAAAGCCACCACGGTGACAAACGCAATAACAAAGGCAAATGTCAACGCCCGGAAGGGATTGAACTTGTCCATCAAGCGGCCGATGGTGATTGTCGCCACGAAGGAGCCGAGATTAATGAACATAAAGGCCAAGCTATACTGCTGAACCGAAGCGCCGCTCTGGCGCAGCAAGGTAGGCGCCCAGAAGAGCAGGACCCATATCAAGTAGAAGCTCAGAAAAAAGGCGATCCACAACAGTACGGTAGAGAATGCGCGGCCTTCCATGAACAGGTGCTTGACAGGCACACCGGGAAGCTTCTGTTCGGTTGAATGGAACTGGACTTCCTCGTGGGCAGCAAGAGTCGGGTTGATCCTGGAGACGACCTTGCGAATCCGTGCTTTGTCTGTTCCTTGTCGAACCAAGAACTCCAGAGACTCAGGGAGAAACAGCGCCAATACCACACCGATAACGATAGGCGCAACGCCACCCAGAATAAAGAGGGACTGCCAGCCGTAAACTGGGAGCAGATATGCAGCTGAAAGCCCGACGATTACGGCGCCAATAGCCATGCCCGCATACATCGTGGTGGCGAGAGTTGCACGCATGCGGCTGGGCGCATATTCGCAGCCGAAAGAAAGGGCATTCGGGATGGCTCCACCCAACCCAACTCCACTGAGAAAGCGCATCAATGCCAATTGCTCCACGCTGGTGACGTATGCGGTCAGCCACGCAAACACACCGAAAGTGAGGGCGGAGATAAGCAACATCCGCTTGCGCCCCCAACGATCCGCAAACATTCCCAAAACAATTGCACCGATCAACGGCCCGATTTGACCGGCGCTCATTGCCAGACCCAGAGCGGGAGGCGTGGTTTTCAGAGACTCCGCAATCTTGGGTGCCGCAACACCGATGACTGTCATATCGAAGCCATCGAAAAGCGTCACACAAAAGCACAGGAAACATATCCATATCTGGTATGGTGAGAACGGGCTACTGTCAAAAACTTCCCTCGCGCTTACGGTTCTGTTAGCCATCTTTGCACCTCCCCAGAGTTTCAACGGTTAAACGTTTAAAATCAGGGTGACAGGTTCATTACTGTACGCGGCTTCGTCACCGTCGCGGATCAGTTATGCCCCTTATTCCCTAGTGAAATCATACATGGCTTGCACATTTTCGGGCCTGGACTCGGCAAGAGGACCAAACGCGTCCAAAATATAGCCACCATCCTCCGCGCAAACATCGATCAGCTTCTTGCAACACTGTCCGGAATTATACGGCGGTCTTGCCATTTTGGAGGTCCTTGGGCTGGTACCAGGTCAGGAGATGGTTCGTCTGACCCTGAAAAAGCCCCCGTGCGGTCACGCACAAGGCTCAAGAGCGGCAAACCCTCCGTCACGTTGCTGAAGAAGCCTATTTTGTCCACTCTTTAAACATACAACTCCATACTGCTCCGGTTTTCTTCCACCTGAACTGGGGGTTCCGGCATTTCCATCCTGAGACTCACTGGCTCCCTTTTCCGGATCTGTTGAATCCGACCATTTTATCCGACATTAAGGTTTCTTGTGCAATTAGTCACCGTAGATTTCTCTTTTATTCTCGCGAAGGTCAACCATGTAGAGAAGCCTGGCCTGTGATTTGAGTTCCTCTAAAAGCTGGGACGACTTTTCCCTGTCAACGTTGAACGCCCTTATGTAGACGTGTCTGCAACCTTGAGGTGCCTTTTCGTAAGAACTCAATATACTTGCAAGATTGCCGTTGTAATGCCGTATGATATCTGTAACATCTTTTATGGACCCCGGGCTATCCTCAAGAAGAAAACCAAATTGCACTCCCCTCTTGGACAAACCAGTCAGCGAGATCATGGCTTTGAACAGGTCGTTTTTTGTTATGATGCCAATGATATTCCCCTCATCATCCACCACCGGAGCGCCGGAGATGTTCTTTTCAAGCAACACTTCTGCGGTTTCCTCCAGCGTATAATCGGCAGGGACCGTTATCGGATACCTGCTCATTATCGCCCCGACTTCCAGCCTCGAAAGACGATATAGAATTTCCTGCCAGTCGAACGACATCTCGGTTGAAGGCGAGGCACGTTTTAGGTCCCGGTCCGTCACTATTCCCACCAGCTTTTCATCTTCCAATACCGGCATAATGCTGATGTGGCTCTCCGCAGAGACCTTCATCGCGTGTTGCACCGTATCAGTGACATTAAGGCTGATGAAGTCTTTACTAATCCAATCTCTTATTAACATGTTGTCTCCCCTTTGACGTTAACTCCTAACTGTTCTACCACCGATGTTCGAACGAATTAAAGTGATCATACAGTGCACCCAAGTGCTTATCTGGAATTATGCGGCAGGTTTGCCATTTAGGGAGTCTTGCCACCCGTGCGAGGTCAGGGGATGGTTCCCCTCAACCCGAAAAGTCCCCGTATCTCCTCCCAATACCGGCACACCGATACCGAACACGGCGCTATCTCCTGACTCTGGGAATATTAAGATATTTTTCGGTCTTAATCATTGATAGTCATATTACTCGGTCATACATTAAGATACAGAATCCGCTGACCCTGTTGCACATCTTTACTGGGCTGCTAAAGAGTATACGCCTCGACCTCCAAACGGACCATTTTGACATGAGTATTACCGTTTGCATCAACAGGATGTGCCATCAGATACGTCTCCACCAATTCGGAAAGGAAGGTATCCCTCAATTCAACCGGCAAGCGCTCCGTATAGGGGAACCAAGTTGTCCGTAGCCAACCCTTAAACCGCTCTGCTCCGTGATGCTGCATATCCTTCGGCAGAAGATCAACACGTACGGGGCGAAAACCAGTCTCCAACAGCCAAGCTTCATATTCTTCCGGTGTGTAAAAATGATAGGGCGGTGTAAAGTCTTCGTAATATTGTCGCCACGGTACATGCTGTAGTAGCTTTTCAATAGCGACAAAAACATCGGCTGCGTTTCCGCAACCACCCATTTGGAAAAGAATCTTGCCACCGGATTTGAGGCACTTACGTACGCCTCGAAGGACCGCAACTTGGTCCTTCACCCAATGCAGGGTAGCGTTTGAAAACGCGACATCGAATTTGTGAGAAACACAAATATCCATTGCATTCATACGTAGGAAGGACAGATTGGGATATTTCGCTGGCGGAAACTGCTCTATAGCAATCCGAATCATCTCTTCAGATTGATCAACACCCAGGACGTATCCCCTCTTGACAGCTTCGGCAAGTCGGTACGTGATCTTTCCGTCTCCACATCCAATATCGAGGACGGATTCGTATCCCTGCAAATCCAGTTTTGCAATAAGTTCCTGTGCCCATTCAAACTGCCCCGAAGAATTCTTAGCGTAATCCCTGGCATTCCATCTATATGGTTCCGGTTCCATAAGGTACGTACCCTGTAATTCCTGTTTTTTCGGGATTAGAAACACCTGCTCTGAAACTACGGGCTTATGCGATTCTAAGTCAACCTGAATGATGCGGCATGTCAACACGCATCATCGTGTGGAATGGTCAGGCATGGTTAATTCGTTTAATTACTTCTAAAGCCGATAAAATAATTGCAGATACGGTCCTTGCCTGAATAAATTACACCTCCTGAAGAATTGGTCGTCCCCTCCACGTGGCTCTCTAAAAACGACCATAGAGACGATTTATCCGACACCGAATGGTGTTCGGTAAAGCCTTAAAAGAGACCCATCTCAAAACGTACCAGGTTTGTTGTCAGCTCGTGCAGCGGGAAAATGGAACTCCTGTGACGTTGCCACACTTTTGAAAAGGCCATTCGCGGCGGAAGTCGAGTCTAGCCGAGACAGGAGATGGCACCCTGACGCGCTCTCTTATTCTATTGGTTTCTCTGAATTCTCCAGGCATATGAAAGACCCATCTCCTTTCTATTGGACGAGAGTGAGACTGAGGTTTGCAGCATCCTCGGATATTGGCGGGAATCGGAATATCTGTGTTTTGAGGGTGGAGACGGAAGATGGCCGTGTCTATGACCTCCGGCAGTATCAGTATTGAGGATTACTGTTAGATCATGGCATCGAGGAAGATCTATTGGCGCATGACGCTCGTAAGCTCTGCTGCCGTAGGGCGTTTAGAGTCAGTTTTGCAACAACGGCTTGCCACGATTCCTTTGGGTTTATAAACCGTTTTGCGTAATTTAGTTTGATAGGCCCTCGTGATAAAATTCTGCTAGCTCGTACTCTGCCGGATTTTGCTCCTCGCAATGACACGGGGGCATATCAAACTGGGTAGGGGGCATAAACAAATTAGGTTAAACTGTTGGTTATCACCATATGCGGAGAAAGGTCATGAAGATTCTGTTTTGTGATGAGGTCCCCCGCCGGCCGAAGACGCTACGGGGCCTCCTTCCGGACGAAGAGATTCTGACCAGTCCAGCCGATACCGTGGCGGAAGTGGGACTGGATGTGGATGTTATCATCCCTCTCATGCATAATCTTGAGCCGGATCTTATTGCCCACACAAGGGCGCGGCTGATTCAACAATGGGGTG
>JBKQRG010000493.1:0-52259 GCA_052144015.1 Desulfomonilaceae bacterium | reverse complement strand
CGTGGGGCGTACTAGGCGTTTCGTTGGTCGCCGCGCCCGTTTGAGCAGGTACCGAAGGCGGAGGTGCAGTAACCTGAGGTGGAGGCGTTTCCGGTGTTTCCACACCCTCCATTGCTTTTTTGAAGCTATTGATCCCTTCGCCTAGAACGCCCATAATTTCAGGAATCCGTTTGGCTCCGAAGACCATGACGACAATCACTAAAATTAGTATTAACTCGGTTGGGCCCGGTATTATTGCAAGCGGTATCATGACAATCCTCCTGTTTGCTTTGTGATTGATGTTAAGACGCAAAATCACTGATATAGTGACAGCTTTATTATTTCGAAAGTTCCTCAGATTAAAGGGTCCAGCGGCAACAACTCAATTTCGCATTCCTGATCGCCCCTGTACCCATAGATCTGCCCTGTCCTTTTTCAAATAGAGAATACCGCCAGATATCAGTGCGCTAATTGCCACAATGATCAGAATGCGCCAGTCTTCTTCATAGATTGCAGCTCCACTGAAGCTCAGCATGGCAGTGCCGGGAATCCTGCCCAGGCCGCATACCAGAAGAAAAGTTAGATAACTCATGGGGCTCAGCCCCAAAATATAGCAGAGAATGTCCTTGGGAAAACCCGGAATAATGAAGAGTATCAGGCTGGCAATTATCCCACGAGACTCTGTTACGAAATGGAACTTTGCCAGAGTATCCTCAGGGATGACCAACTTCACAAATGGAAGACCGATGACTCTCGCAGTAGCGAAAGCGATAACGGAACCTACTGCCAAACCTACCGTAGAATATACGATCGACACCAAGCCCCCAAACACGAAACCGCCCACGATTCCGGTAAGTTCGCCGGGAATAGGGGCTATAACGACTTGGAGAGCTTGAAGAACCACAAAAACAACTGGAGCCCAAACGCCGCAACCCTCCAAGTAAGCCCTCAATGCTTCTCTGCTCTGAAAGATTTCCCAGAGCATCCTATGAAAGTGCTGCAAATGACCGGTACTGGTCAGCACTGCCGCAATAGCAACCAGCACTGCCAAGACGCCGGATCCTAAAATAAGATTTCGTATTTCGGTCGAGTTACGTCTTTCCATTAAACCTACGATCAACAAGACATGTCGTATTGTGAAGAATTATTATGCAGAGTCATTCCGCCAAGGATTGACCCGAAGTCAAGAATCAATCCAACGTTGATTACCCAAAATCACCAAATCTTGGACACCCGCCGGAAAAACCCCTGTCAGCCAACGTTATTCCGATGCCAGCTCAGGGATCGAATGGCACGGACCAACCAAATTGCCCCAAAATAGCCAAACAAAAGTACTTATATCACACTCAACTGAATCATCAAAGCCGGCGAAGTGGAAATCCATCTTTCTTTGATCCATGTGAGTCGCGATCTTCCTTCTGGCGACCATGAGAGTATGCCCGCAGGGAGCTAAGGTCGGAGACGCATTTGTCAAGCTCCCTTCAGATCACCCTAGCTCCATGTGCTCTCATTTATGACTCCTGGCTTCGCTCGTAAGTGCTTGACGGTTCCATATCCTCTCATGAATCCTCGCTTCCCTGCGGATGTCGCAGAGGTCGTGCCCGCATACTGGACATTCCGGCTCAACACAGGGGTCCAAATGGATGAGAATGTCTGACATGCCTTCGAAGTATTTATCGAAAACTGCCTCCAATCCCTTTACTTCACGGTGGCCATCTTCAAGCTTGAGCTCTTTTGGAAGGATCAAGTGGAAATCAATATGGACTCTTTTACCGGATCTCCAAGATCTGAGTCGGTGAATGTCAATCCAGATGTCCTTCTTGTGGCGAGACAGCAGGTCACAGATCTCGTCCAACAATTCGGGATCTGATGTGTGCATAAGTTCTCTAAATCCCTGGCGAAGGAGCTTGGTACCCCACAGGACGATATTGATGCCCGCGAGGCAAGCAATGATTCCGTCGAATTGTAACCACCCGGTGAAATAGATGAGTCCCACGCCGCCGACGACAATACCCGAGGTGAACACGTCAGTGAGGAGATGCTTACCATCCGCTTGGAGCACAAGCGATTTTGTACGCTTACCGATTCTCAGTTCCACCAGACCCATTACCAGATTGCCTAGGCATGCAGTCAAGAGGAAAAATAGCCCCATGCCGAGGTGGGGAAGATCTTGAGGGTTCAAAATCTGCTTCATGCCCTCATAAAAAATGCCCACAGCGGCAAGGAGTATGAGGGCTCCCTCGAATCCTGCAGAAAAGAATTCGATCTTGCCATGACCGTAAGGATGGCTTTCATCAGCAGGCTTTGCAGAAACCACTACGCTGACGAGTCCAAATCCACTGGCGACAACGTTGATAATTGATTCAAGGGCATCTGAAAGAATTGCTGACGAGCCGGTTATCCAGTAACCGCAAAACTTCAAACCCATTAAACCAATGCCCGCGACAACGGCCGCCAGCATGACGACAAAATTAGCCCGAAAATCTGCCTGTTGAGCTAGGCCTAACGTTGGTTCGATCCGTCTCGTATCGCTCTGGCAGGCAGTGAAAGATCCGTCTTTCACGGTGATTCCTCCTCGCAAAGGGCGGTCAAAAGCTCATCATTTTCTATTCTGCCACTCGTCCCTTCGGGACAAACGGCCTGTCTCCCGATCCTTTCCGTACACCTGGCTATCGTAAAACCTAAGTCATCGGTTTGTCATTTCTTTTTAGATTCAACATGGCGTCCTAACTACAGCGCGCCTTAGATAGGCAGGCGAGACGATTCAAGTTATTCTAGCCTTAGAATGGTGTTTCGCTGGAAATGTGTAGCGTGGTTTCAGTTTGCCTTTAACTTTCATAGGTGCCGGGACACGCTTTTTTTGACATTTGAAACCTTATGTGATTTGACGGATTGCGTTTTTTTGGACTCCAGCAGTGCGCACGCGCTTCACGACCTGGAGCAACAAGCGGAAAGGTACTTGCAACCAAAGGAAGTTTAATGGTTTTATAGGTGCTATCCACATCCTTCGATTTCAACAGACGTGGTTTTCGTATAGACGTGTTGTTGCAAATCTGCGGAGTTTCCACGGAATTTGCCCGGCCGGCGATTGCCATTTTCATCGCGGTATCAGTGGCAGGTCTCTCAGCGCTGCCTTTCCTCACGATAATCACTGACCTTATCTCAGGAGTAGGGGAAAGAAAGACGGTTATTAAATTAGTGAAGGAAAACAACGAGATATTCGTTGAGGCAAACGTAAAGTAATGCCATGTGTTGACAGTCCCAGCAGTAGGGAAGAAAGGGCCCGGAGTTACACGCGTTCCTCAGTGATAAACTCTCTGGCGGGAGTCTGGCCGGAAACATTCGTGTTTCTAATATTATCGGCGGCCCTGTTTACATGCCTGTTTGAGTGGGATCGATATCAGATCATTACTGTTTCAAGGCTCCATAGCGCGTCCGTCCTCGACAAAGCGCTGGTGTTCTGGCTGCTGGCGGCAAAATCCTTGGCCTGGTTCGTGCCTGTACTGCTGGTATGGGCGGTCTTGATCGCGTTCAGACTAAGGTGGACTGCCACAGTCATTCTCAATGTTTTCTCGATTGCTATCTTTTATTGCATGGCTTTGGATCTCGTCTCGGTAGGTCTTAAGGGCTATCATGCATGGGATTATGTGCCTCACCTCCGGGATATGAGCCGGCAGTGGGTGGCCGAAATACTGACTGCGGATGCATTGATTGTTTTCGGCGCTTTCGTGATTTCGGATCTTGCATGTTTCATTTTCGCCAGGTGGGCGATCTCGCGGCTTGGGCGAAGAGTCCCTCGGATCTGCTCGCTTCAGGCAGCCGCGATGATGACAATAGCGTTCATTGTCGTCGTCGTAGGTGTTGCCCCGTCCCTGGGTCTCTTCAACAACCGGAACTTACTTGGCCAAATTTTCCCTGCTGTGGCCCTTACAACAGATCTGCGTGAAACCGTACAGTGTTTCACCGAGAAAGTTGCGAACCAGGTCGGGCGGACTCGTTCGAACCGGAAGGAGCCCAACCGTCCAGATATACTGGTGGATCCGAAGGACGAGCTACTCGCCATGAAATACGTTCACGAGGCCGCGGAGCCCGGCCCGGCGGATTTGTCGGCTTTCGTCAAAAGACCCGATCTGCCCAATGTGATCATGATTATTTTCGAAAGCTTTCGGCACTCCGCTATTTCTCCTGAGCTGATGAAGCAGCTCGACGCGTGGTCTCAACAAGGACTTCGACTCCGGCGGCATTACGCGGGCTCAAACTGTTCTCACCTGGGGCTGTTTCCCTTATTTTACGGTAGATCCTCCCTGGGATACTATCAAACTCTGGACCGCCACATTCCGCCTCAATTACTTGAGTCTTTTCGTCGAAGCGGCTATCGGATTACGTTGCTGACCTCAGGAGAAATACAGGGGCATCGCCGGCTGGACGAGTTTATCAACAACACATACTGCGACAGGATTTTGGTAGAGGGGGAGCTAACGGGCAACGACTTGACGGACTGGCCGGATTCGGATCGTCGCAAGCTGGCACGGTTGAAGAGTATAATCAACACGCCCCAGGATCAGCCACAATTCGCTTTTTTCTATCTTCTTTCGTCCCACTATCGATACGCGTTCCCGGCAAAATTCGAAATCTTCAAAGAGGCCCCGGGATTTTGGCAGTTTTTCAATCCGTGGGAGCAGATAAGGAGTCACCTGGCACGTTATGCAAATTCACTGTTGTTCCTGGAAGACGAGTTGATGAAGGTGCTGCGATCCATCGATCTGCGACGCAATCTTGTGGTGATTACCGGTGATCATGGTGAGTCAATGGGAGAGGATGGGGTATTCAGGCACACAACTCGGATGTCCGAGATTCAGCTGCGGGTCCCCTGTGTCATAGTCGGAGCCGGGGTGGAACCACGGGAAATACCTTCAGCCAGTGTGCACATGGATATCCTGCCGACGCTCTTGCATGTGCTCGGCGGCAAAAGTATGGCCGTCCGGAACTGTCAAGGACGGGATCTGATCGCAGATGACGTCCCGGCCGATGAAGTTGTCCTTGCGCCGGCAGACGGATCCCAGTGGGAGGGTCTGCTGATTATCAAGGGAAAAAAGCGATCGGCTTTCAAAACCGAAACATTCTCGGCTGTTCCATCGGCTGAATTTACAGGTGTTGTGGACGAATTCGGACAGTACGAATGGAGAGCAGGGGGTATTGCCCCGCACGCAGCGGTGATGAAGAGGTGATCTGAGCGGCATAACAGCACTTAAAGGTTTTGAAGTAGCTCGTGGCCTTTATCAGTTATTGACACCAACACCCTGCGTTGATAAGATCGCGAAGACATCGAGTTTGGCCAAAAATTAGAAAAGAATCATTTACCTGGCCCGGATAGGAATTTGGCCGGGCTCCGAAGGTCACTTTCACGAACTTGGTAGGAAGAGGCATGGAATCGCTTAACGAGCTTTTCCTGTTGGTATCGGTCATCCTGGGCGACGGATTCGATTTTCAGGCCTTCTTGGGGTGGGAAGGCGCTTTTTGTCTGACTTTCCTCAGCCTCGTGGGTGGCTTCCATTATTATACGCTTAATTTTGGGCACATGGGTGAGCCAAACCAGCGAGTACCACTTGCTGCGCAGGGAATCATCTTTGCGTCGCAGGAACTGCTCTTATCCCGGGCTACTGCTGTGAAAGCGAACCGGGTACCCGCCGGAATCGGGCCGACTTCGATCCTTCCTAGGGATTTGACCGCGCGCAGAAATTTCTGATTCTTTTTCCACCCGTGGGAATTGGAACTGTTAGAACATCAATAGATTCGATAAAGTCTTATGAAAAAAAGGGAAAGTGTGCCAAGCTGGGTTCCACTGAGGTTATCTCTATTCTGATTGTTGTTGTAATCGCATTTGGTCCTAAGGGGATTCCCGAAATTGTGGGCTGATTGGCAAACGGAATCAAAAGCTTTAGAGGCAGCGGGGTTTGAAGGTACTGCCGATTCAATCCCGGCCGTGCCCTTCGCATCCGTCTCATACCGAATCAGTCCAATTAAAGACAGGACCGACGCTGCACCAACAGAAAATCGAGTAAAAATGTTTTTTAGTTATGGGATTCCCAATGCAAAATCTGTTTAATATAATTATGTGTCGGGAGGCAATAGCTCATGCTTGAAGAAAAGAAAAGAAAATTGCGGATTGGGCTATTGATTGAGTCCATTAGCCAGCCGGGATGGATTTGCAGAATAATCGAAGATATAGAGAAATCCCACTTTGCGGAAATCGTACTAATAGCAAAAAAAGAATTTCATAATCATGTAAAAAGATTCTTACCTGGTCTGTCGATCAATGGCTATCCGCTTCTGTGGAGTTTGTACACAAAGATCGACAAACGTTACCCGTGCCCTTATCGGGATCCTTTTGAACACTTTGATCTAAGTTACCTTGAACAAAGAGGTAGGACTGTTCTTAGCGTTCGCCCCATAGCGGTAAATGGTGAATATCACCTGAAAGAAGAAGACGTTCAAAGAATCCGGTCGAAGAGTGTTGATTTGATACTTAATTTCTGGGGAGCCAGGATCACAGGGGCTGCAGTCGGAATTGCGAAACACGGTATCTGGTCCGGAAGCCCATCAAACAACTCAGTCTCGTATGGAGGACCTCCTTGCTTTTGGGAAGTTATGAGAAGAAAAAGTACAATAGAATTCACCCTACGGATGACTGATTCAGAGACGGGACTGGAAAGGGTGCTTCATCGGTCTCTGACAGCGACGGACCTCTTATCGGTCACCTGCACCGTCAGCAAGGTGTACTGGAAATCTGCCGATTCTGTCGTGAGAACGATTAAAAATCTTTACGAGGACGGGCCTGCTATCCTGAGTGAAGAAAATTTAAAAGAGACAATAAATTCACACAATGGGAAGCGGCTCTCATACCCCACTACCCCCCAGATCCTAGGTTCTATCGCTAAAATCTGCGGCAGAAGGCTAAAGCACAGTTTATGGGAATTTGGGAATGTGGAGCAATGGTTCTTGGCTTACACTTTGGGTTCGACAGAACCAGCTATCCATGTTCCGCGTGATCTCAAATTTATGAAACCACCGAAGGATAGATTTTGGGCGGATCCCTTTCCTATCGCGAAAGATGGTATGTATTACATATTTATAGAAGAATTTCTATACGAAACGATGAAAGGCCACATATCGGTAGTAGAAATGGATCCTGATGGGACCTGGAAACAACCCGTCAAGGTCCTGGAGAAGGATTATCATCTTTCCTACCCGTTCTTGTTTGAATGGGGTAATCACCTGTATATGATCCCGGAAACAAAGCGGAACAATACAGTCGAGTTGTACCGTTGTGTAGAATTTCCGGCAACCTGGGAATTCGACAGAGTGCTTATTGCAGATATCCAGGCTGTAGACACGACCTTATATGAGCAAGATGGGATTTGGTGGCTTTTTTGTAGTATCGGAGGCAAGGATTTTGCCTCCAATGACGAATTGCACGCATTCTACGCGGAAACACCCTTGGGTCCGTGGACACCTCATAAGCGCAATCCGTTGAAATCCGACGTTAGGTCCAGCAGACCTGCCGGGAACCTGTTTCGACTAAATGGAAGCCTTTACAGGTCATCTCAGGATTGTTCGGTCAGAATGGGGGGCGCCATCGCAATTAATCAGGTGACCCGCCTGACACCTGAACAATTTCAGGAGGAAATAGCAGGTCGGATTGAGCCGACCTGGGAAAAAAGGATTTGCGGCACCCACACTCTCAACACAGCAGATAAATTAACTGTGCTGGATTGTGTTGCTTATGTCCAAAAATTTCCGGCATGATTCTAGGTTGACAGTATCGGTCAATCAATCTGGCACGTATGATCAAGGCTCTCAAACGATCCCGGATGGAGCTTCAGTTTCACTCAATCTGCTAAGCTCGCACATTTGAGAATCCACACTCGCGGCCATAATCTGAAAGATAAATGCAAATAATGACCGCTATGGACCGGTTTTCAAAATCTTCTTGTGATCGGGAAACTCGAACTATCCGGCTCACGTGGATAGATGCTGCAATTTTGATGGGATTCGCCTTATTCTCCTTAGGAAGTTTTCTCGGGAGGTGGAAAGGCATCACTCCCTTTGTATTTCTGGGCAGTGACGCGGGAATCGTTTCGAGTTTTGTAGCTGCATATGAACACCCCGAATTATTTCGCGGGGATGCCTTGCTCGGTAATTTTGGGAATTTCCGATACTATATGGCGGTGCATCCTCTGTTGATTTATACAGTAAGCAAAGTCACCGGGGATTACGGCTCCGCGTATATCTCTCTGCTGCTAATCACACCGCTACTGCAAGCTTCGGGCTTTTATCTTCTTGGACGGGTACTATTCAATAGCAGATATTGGGCATTGTTACTCAGCATAATAACGCTCTGCCCCATTGCTTTACCGATAAGAGAGTTCTGGGGAATTTACGACGATCCGTTGCCCAGATCTTTGTTTCACGCGTGTATTCCCTACGTGCTTGCTGGCGCGTTCTACTTCAGGCATGACTACACTATATGGCCGTGGTTGATGGCGGCTACAGGTCTTTTATTTTATGCGCATCCAGTAAGCAGCCCACATTGGGGCTTTGGCATCTGGATTGGTATGTGCGCGTTTTTACCCCGTAACTGGAGTCTGAAGAAGAAGCTGTTATATATGTTCGCTTTGGGGCTGATTTACGTAGCAGTTGCTTTGCCATGGGCGGCGAACTTTCTTCAAGTTCACGATCAAGCAGGCGTCGCTGGCGTTAAGTATTCTCAAGTAATTAATATTATAACAGATAGAGTAGGAATAGAGCTGTTGAGCGTGGGTTTGGCTCTTCAGATGTGGAGCCAGGAACTTCTCTCGTGGCCGCTATGGTTTTACTGCAGCTGGGCATTATTCGCCGTGGCTGTTGTATCGTTATTGCATCCCAAGACCAGGGAGGGCTTCCTACTCGTGGCCTTTTGGGGTCTGGGAATCCTGGCAGTAGCCGTGGGAATAACCTTTGCCGAAGAGGTGACCTGCCATATTTGGAATCTTCCACGTTTTCAGATGGACTCTATAAGAGGTATTAAATATCTGGTTCCGATATTCTTGTTGTTTTCTTTATGGCCCTTGGCCGAAATTTCCAATCGGCTGCCGACAAGAAGCCTAAGAAAGGCGTGGCTCACGTTGGCGGGCACATTGCTGGTGGCCATGTGGGTTTATCAGAATCCACCCACTTACTTCCGGGACACGGTGCAGTCCTGGGCCCAATTCCGGCTGATGCCCCCTGTATCGGGTACGGAAACCGCTATCATTCAAGCGGTGGATGCTATTCGGGAGAAAACCCCTCCGGGGGCCAGGATTCTACCAGTTGTTCTGCCCTTGGAAACAAGGTATGCCGCGCTTCGATCGGTCGTTTACGCTTACAAGGACGGTGGAATATTTGCCGATACCAATTACCGCGCCTTGTTGGAATGGAACAAAATCAAACAGGAACTCGAGCAAATTCTCGAACACGAAGCAGATCCTTCCACAAAGCTGAGGAGACTATTGGAGCTTTCGGGCAGGCTTTCCGGTCAATACGTAGTCACCGATTTCAGAATTGACGATGCCCTGGCGTCCTCCATGGGGGCGAAGGTAGTTTGGGCAAACGAGTCGTTCACATTGCTTCGATGTCCATCTCGGACCCAGGAATAGGAAATCCTTAATCTACGGATCGAGCGGTTCCCTCAGCACGGATTTATCAACAGAGCTTCTGCCCGACGAAGTATACAACCCGTCAACGACCCAATGTCCCGGACGGACTCGAGGAAGACTGAGAGTCGAGATGAGTCCGCTGGTCCAGGCGTTTCGATCAGGTCGTCCTGGAATCGTCGAAATGTCCCCCCATCCCATTATTCGATCTGGATTGGAACGGAGCGATTCGGCATCCTGCCAGGAGATCCCGGTACCGACCAAACCGCCGGACACGGTAATCTTATCGAGCAAAACCAGGTTGCTCCCACACCTGTTGAATAAGAGTAAGCTGTCATGTGGAGCTGGATTGTTCAGTTCGATTCCTCGGCTGACGAATCCCTCCCGCAGAACAATCGCTTGTTGGAAACTGCTGTTCGGCCACTTCGATGCAGATGGATAAAGGTACCAGGCGCCCAAGGTTCGATCATGATAGAGCATCCGGATCAATGCCCTCAAGCCGCCCCATCCTCGAATTACAGACGCTCGTTTATGATACAGTTCAAGATTGAGAAAAACGAAATTCGTTTTTGGTTTCACTTCCGGAACCTGATTGACAAGGCTTGCGACCAGGGAATTTCTGATTGCCGCGGCCTCCTTCCAGTCAGTCCTCAGCCCTGTGTGGAACATCGCCATGAACCCCAGGACCGCTACTGCCGCGATTTTGGCAACCAGGGTCGCTCTTTTGCTGGTCCAAGCGCTCAACAGAGCTGCAAACAAGATGGCAAGGCCGCACGATGCAGATGAGTACAATCTGCTGGCTTCGTTGAAATTAAATGAATTGGGATGGGCTGACTTCGCGATCCCCCACTTTGCCAACGCGGTATCCATCAATCCGGGAGAACCGAGGCCGTACCCGGCCAGTTGATAGGGAAGCATTCCCAGGAGCAGGATCGTTAGTCCAAGGAGGGCTGCATAGAGAATTTCCCCGGGTGGATGAAGAGCATCCTCGCTGCCATTTTTTGTATCCGGTCTTGTGAACAGAAACACCAGGACCGCGGAACAAACGACAACTCCTGCGCCCATAACCCACGCCCAGGGATCGGATGGAATCGAAACAAATGGTTCGATAATGTAAAAGGGCAGCAGAGCAAGATACGCGACAAATAGTTCCAGGGATGGGAGAATTGAGACATGCTCAACCGCTCCGCCGCTCAAAAACAAAAACCTGATCGCGAGCGCAGCGGCAAATCCGCCAAAAATCCCAAGGCTAAGCCCAAAATAGAATTTCCAGTCTGCCGATTGGTCAATGCGCCGCCTGTAGACCGGTAGGCAGAAGAAGGGAACAACAAAAATTTGGAAACTCGACGCTTCGTATGTCAGAAAAGACAATATGTAAATGAACACTGCCAAGACCAATCGCCAATAGGAGCCCGGCCGTTCCGTCCAGATCTGAAACACAAGCACGGAACTCCAAAACATCAGCAGACTAAGCCTTGAATTATCCGTGAATACCAGGAATGTGAGACAAGAGACTGTCGGTAGAAAGAAAGCAAAGAGCATAGAAAAGGAGACAAACGCATGATTGTTGGGGAATACCTTGGAGAGGCTTGCGGCCATAACAAAACTTGAACCCGCGAGAAGCAGCAGAGAAAATAAGTGAAATCCTATCTTGTTGAACCCTAAAAGGTCAAACATGCCAATCCAATACAGACCTTCTATTGGGCGGAGGAACTCTCCGGTATAACCGAGCCAAGAATCCGGAAAGGCATGCCAATACGCCCAATTCAGTACTTGCCAGTCGTCCCCGTCAAATCCTATGTCCCCCGTCAAGACGGTAAGTATGAGACAATACGTAATCAAACCTGCTGCTGCAAATAGCAGGTGTGAACCGACCGGACCTCTCGTTTTGTAGCCCCACATTCTGTCGAACATATCGAACTTGGGCGCTTCTCCTTGCGACTTGTCTTCGACCACAAGTTTCAATCTATATCAAAGCCCCGGCATGATGAAAAGCCGGAATTATCCGACTAATAGGCAGGAGGCCGCCACGAATATGACATGAAGTACGGGCCACGTGCACCGGCCTTATTGTGGCCGACTTGTTTTTTCAGACGTGACATGGTACGGGTTTTCCCATATTACGCACGGAGATGGAGTGGCTCTGTTGGCTGAAGAAATCTTTGTGGACGGACTTAATTATACGGTGGAATTGACTCGAAAAGTCTCTCTTCCTCTGGACGCACCTCGTTTGGTTGTGATATCGCGGCAGCAGAACTCGACCGCGACCGAATTAGTTCGCTTGTGCATCCGCAGCCTGCAACACTTTACGCCCGAACCCCATGAATTGTGGGTAGTTGATAACAACTCTCCCTTGGAAAATCTACGGTGGCTTATAGACTGGCCTGAGCTAAATGTGGCTCTTAATCGTACAGAACCGGTCCCCGCAGAAGGCAGAGACCTCGGACATGCTCAAGCCGACCCGGATGGCCAACTTGTCTGGGACAGCTATGCCAATGCTGTCGGATTGGAACTTGCAGTGAGACTTGTGAACCCTGCTTCTCATTTTTTCATGTCTATGCATATGGACGCTTTGCCGTGTCGAGCCGGGTGGCTTTCCTTCTTGAGATCGAAAATCAGCGACAGGATTGCCGCAGCCGGTGTTCGCATGGATCGAACGCGAACCTCTGAAGGCGTACTGCACGTCCTAGGATATATGGTCGATTTTCAGTTGTTTACAAAACTCGGTTTAGATTTTCTTCCTGACTTACCAAGGCTCGATGTCGGAGATCGAGTCACAGTAGCATTGCGTGGAGCCGGGTACGAGGTGTTCGCTTGTGACAACACTCTTTGGAAACCGATCCTCGAAGAAAAGATACCTGCCTCGTCGCCCCTAAGACAGTTTCATGTTGACAGATCCTTCGACGACGACGGCAATGTAATATTTCTCCACTTGGGCAGAGGAGTAAGAAAGTCAATAGGAGCGCATCGTAGAGGAACTACCGCGGACGAATGGATCAGAATGATTTCTGAACGTCTGCTTGTTTGAAACATCTCGGGACCGATAACTGTATTTTCAGGTCGTGATGCGGCAAGAATCGGCCATATATCACCTAACATGTTGATCTCATCTTATAGGTCGGGCACCTCTCGCGGCGAATTCGGATCTCGTCGCCCCGGCCCGTAATAGCCGTAATGCGGGTGACATGTACCCTTAATTCGACAAATGGTACATAACCTAGGGCAAGGTCGATTTTTCAAATGAAGGGGAGAAACCCACCCTATGAGTACGAATCATAAACAGGACCGTGCTGTCTTGGAGAGCATTGCCGAGAGGGCGATGCTTGAGAGAGGATTGCTGCCTGACTTTTCTCCTGAAGCACTTGCTGAACTCAGCAGCCTTCAAGCAGCTGCGGCAACTAGTGATGAGAATGTTCGTGATATGAGAGATCTATTGTGGGCTTCCATCGACAACGATGACTCCCTTGACCTGGATCAGCTTACCGTTGCCGAGGCAATGCCGGGAGACAAAGCAAAAATCCTTGTTGCTGTGGCCGACGTAGATTGCCTCGTTAAGGATGGATCAGCCATTGACGAACACGCACGCCACAATACTAGCTCTGTTTATACAGCGGCTCGGATATTCCCAATGCTTCCTGAAAGGCTCTCCACCAACCTCACATCCTTGAACTTCAATGAGGAGCGCCTATCAATTGTTATTGAAATGGTCATTGGCGGTGACGGATCTCTCCTGGACTCCACTATCTACAGGGCGCGTGTGCGTAATCATGCTAAGCTCGCATATAACAGCGTTGCCGCATGGCTGGAAGGAAAAGGAATCGTGCCTGAGGCCATTGCTGTTGCAAATGGACTGGATGAGAACCTGCACATTCAGGACAGGATCGCACAACGTATGAAGAATTTTCGACATGTTCATGGGGCTCTGAGTTTGGAAACCATTGAAGCTAGGCCAATCTTTGACGGAGATGAAATACGTGATCTCGCACTGGAGAGAAAGAATTGCGCTAAAGACATTATTGAGGATTTCATGATAGCTGCAAACAGCGTGACAGCCCAGTATCTCTCGTCAAGAAAATTTCCTTCGATCCGCCGCGTTGTGCGCAACCCAAAACGATGGGAACGGATTGTCGAGATTGCCGGAGAACTCGGGACTAAGCTTCCTGACGACCCGAATTCAAAATCGCTTGAGGAGTTTCTGGTCAAGGAAAGAGCAGCTGACCCGCTTCGCTTTCCGGATCTGTCAATCGCTGTTATCAAACTCTTGGGACCGGGTGAATACGTTGCAGAAGTCCCAGGCGAAACCGCCCTAGGACATTTCGGTCTTGCTGCCAGGGACTATACACATTCTACAGCCCCTAATCGCCGCTACACCGATTTGATAACGCAACGCTTATTGAAAGCCGCCGTCGAAGGGAGATTTTGCCCATATACCGCTAACGAAGTGGATTTTCTGGCGAAACATTGTACGGAAGAAGAGGATGCTGCTAAGAAAGTAGAACGCCGAGTTGCCAAATCTGCCGCGGCTCTTCTTCTTGAATCGAGAATTGGAGAAGAATTTGATGCCATGGTTACCGGCGCTTCTCCCAAAGGCACGTGGGTCAGGCTTGTGAATATGCCGGTCGAAGGAAGGCTGGTCCATGGATTCCAAGGAGTCGACGTAGGCAACCGAACTCGTGTCAAGCTCATTTCTACAGACGTGGAGCAGGGCTATATCGATTTCGGGAGGGTAGGCCCATCGATTCCCCGGACGAGGTCTTCGTAGCTAATAGTAATCTAGAGACTTTTTAGACCTTCTTCCTGTCTCAGTGACCAAGGATGTTATTTACGATTAGAACATGTAGCCTGCTCCAATTGAGTTCGCCAGCCACGTTTGCCGCATGTCAACGATGATGGGAGATCATGAGGCCATACTCACAACCTGGATCGTCAGCGCTGAGCCAGGAGATCTCCTCTCTCTCAGGAGGAAAACGTACTATACCTGTGATTCAGCAAATGGTACATATTCCTTTGGCCAGGTCACGTGGGAGGTAATAAAGTGGTACAACACAAAGCACTATCGTGGCCGTCAGGAGAGAATCTGTGCGAGAGAAGATTCCGATATCTAGGCTGATAGATTGCCTGAGGGAAGTCAGGGTATATGATTCGCATACGATGAGAAAGCTACATGTTTTAACCACGGCAAGAGACGGTCCGCCGGAGATCTCTCAGAAAGAAAGAAACGCCATCCAGGACCTGTTTTCACCCCTGACAGAAAAGATCAGCAGAGATGGTTTAATCCAATTTAAAGTCCTTACGCCGCAGGAGAAGGTTAAGCGTGGAGAGAAGATAGACTGTGCGGTGACCAAGTTCCTGGGTTTCGGGAATATGGGTCCGGTTTATGCCGTACGCGTTGACAACCACTCATATGCGTTGAAGATTTATTCAGCTGATGAAGTGAAAGACATAACAGAATTCCACGGCAGATTCGGTCTGGCTGGAGTGCTACAGGAAGTGGAAAGCCAAGATGCAGGCGCTTCCCTTACTGGCTTAGGGAAGAAAGTTTTGGCGAGAAAAGCCAAGGGAACTTACGGGAGCTGCAAGAGAGTAGTTAAGATCCATAATGTGGGAAGCGACAACGACTATATGTACGTACTCATGGATATGCTTGCAGTAGACCCCATCAACAGAGTCGATCTTGCTGTAATGGGCGGAGATGTTCTCGACCTCATTTCTTGGGCGGTCGATTGTGCTGTGGGGCTATGCACGCTGCACGTCGAGGAACGTCGTTTGCACCTTAATATACGCCCCGAAGCATTTATCAAGAGGGAGGTCAAAGGAGCCCAACGGTTACCGGTCTACAGCTTTTTCCATTTTCCCAAAAAATTTCCTCGAAGCTCTGATGGGCCGAGCGCGACAACCGACTTCATATTGGTGGACCATTTTGATACCTCAATAGAGGTTGCCGACAAGGTCCGAAAGGGTCTTGGAACGGTGGGCAGCTGGCTTTATTTACCACCGGAGCAGATTCTGGAGCTACTGAGGTTGCTTCGTGAGGATTATGACCGGTACGTGGGACAGAAAGCTGAGAGGGAGCATTTCAAGACCATACTGCTGAGACGCTCTCAGATGGATGATATCTGGGCGTTGGGGCTCACATATTATCAACTGTTTTCGGGTGGGAAGTTACCTGTACAGCAAGCAAGGACTCTGGCAGGAATGGTTAATTCCGTATTGCTCACTGAGTTCGATTTTTCGCCTGTACCTCATCCTTTCCGTGAATTGACAAGCGCGTTGCTAACAAAGGATCCAAAAGAGCGCTTTAAATTGATCTTGAAGGGTTGCCCTGAAAAAATACGAGACCGAAAGGTATTGGCAGAAGCGGTTCTGTTCAAGCTCGAGCAAATTGGATTCAATAAGGAGTACTGAATTCTGTTCCGATAGTTGCCCAGGGAATATGCGCCACTTCTTAAGTCATAGTGACAGGGGTCTTACGCTCTGAGTAGGCAACGGACATTTCACCGTACCGGGAACAATACACGTTTTGAATATGGATCATATACCATACTGACTCAAAGGTGGCCTCTTACGAAACATTCAACGATCAAGTTTAGATTTCGGTGACATCATTCTCAAAGGTACTCCGGAAGGAGTGACCGCCAGCTGTCAGAAAAAAAAGCCGATTGATAATTCTACTATTTGGCATAGATCTCTCCTGTCGTCTGCAGCCCGTAAGGCGGTTGCTGCAAAAAATCTGAGTTAAAAGGGGTAAGTGAGGCAAATGAGCAAACTATTTGAGACCACTGTCATTAACGGTATGGAGTTATCGAATCGATTCGTTCGGTCCGCCACATGGGAAGGAATGGCTACCCAGAACGGATCGGTTACCACGAAATTGGCTGAAACACTGGCCGCATTGGCCAAAGGAGGCGTAGGCCTGATTATTACCAGCCACGCCTATGTTTTGCCGGAAGGCCAAGCCGGTCCTTGGCAACTCGGCATTTACAAAGATGAGCTTGTTCCTGGGCTCCAAGATTTGACCACGGCGGTTCACGGCTTCGGCGCCAAAATGGCAATGCAAATTTCTCACTCCGGCAACTTCGCTCCGAGCCCATTAACCGGACGGCCTCCGATGGTTGTCTCGAATTATGAAGGACTTTCCACATCACCTCGCGAAGAGATGACAACCGACTATATCCAAGGACTCGTTGTGGCATTCGGCGACGCAGCACGGAGGGCCAAGGCCGCGGGGTTTGATGCAGTTCAAATCCACTCCGCGCACGGCTACCTGCTGAATCAATTTCTGTCGCCTGCGTTTAATCGCCGGACGGATGAATATGGAGGAGCCATCGAGAATAGGGCCCGAATACATTTGGAGATTTTCCATGCCATCAGAAAGGCCGTCGGCGCAGAATTCCCGATATTGATTAAGCTAAACGGTCAAGATTTCATTGAAAACGGCTTGAGCTTGACGGATTCGCTGCAGGTCGGACGTATGCTGGCCGACGCGGGTTTAGACGCGATCGAGCTGAGCGGTGGAGTGATTACCGGCGGCAAGTTATCTCCCAGCCGATTCGGGATAAAAACAGAGGAAGACGAGGCTTATTTTAGGGAAGATGCGCAGGCTTTCAAAAATGAAATCAATCTTCCGCTGATTCTGGTCGGTGGATTACGGTCGTTAGAAGTGGCCGAGCGCTTAGTTGAAGACGGAGTGGCAGATTATATTTCTATGAGCCGCCCATTCATCAGAGAACCCAATCTCATAAACCGATGGAAAGCCGGTGATCGTAGGCGAGCAATGTGCAAATCGGATAATATGTGTTTTGGCCCCGGCATGCAAGGCGACGGCATCTACTGTGTTACTGAGGAACGAGAAAAGGCCGTGTAATCTGAACAAATTAGCGGTTATTCACCGTGGTGAAAGTGGAGAAGGTTCAATTGGGCTCTTCTTCTTGTGTAGACGTGCGGTTGCTTATTCACATTGAAATACAAAACGCTACTTTCGCTTCGTGTTTCGACTAGTCCGCTTCCCTGATGCAGCTGCCTGTGCACCCGATGGAGTCTCCCCGAGAGAAAACCCCTCGTATTGACTTTTTGAAAATCAATGCGTCTAATAATCCTCTACAGCTTTTATCGGGAATAGAGGGAGCGAATCAATGGCGAAAACGGATCGCAGAGAATTCATGAAGAGGGGATTGATCACAACTGCAGCAATGTTGGCCTCGGGAGCTGCCGTCCTTTACGGGGCCGGGAGGTCCCTCGCCCAGGCAACAACTCCAAATGCCCCCGACGTTGTGATTTCTCATGGCAGCAACGCCGCGATCATGACCCGTGCAGCGGTAGATACCCTTGGGGGAATGAAGCGGTTTGTGAAACCTGGCGCCAAAGTTGTGATAAAACCGAACATGAGCTTTGCCAGCGGACCGCAGGCCGGTTCCAATACTCACCCAGAGGTGGTGCGCGAGGTTGCGAAGATGTGCGCGGAGGCTGGCGCTTCCAAGGTTTCCGTCCTGGATAACGTTTTGCAGCACCCGCAGGATTGTCTCTCTTACTCAAAAATCCCCGAACAGTGTCAGGGCATTCCTAACACTAGCGTCCACGTCATCAAGGAGCAACGGCTGTTCAGAGAAGTCAATGTTGAAAAAGGTGTCCTCATCAAGTCCATGGGAGTCGCTTCGGAAGCCTTGGATGCGGATGTGCTGATCGCTGTTCCTGTCGGGAAGACCCATTCGGGCGCCGGCGTGAGCCTTTCTATGAAAGGAATGATGGGGTTGGTCTTTGACAATAGTAGGAGGACTTTCCATACGAATGGGCTGCACGAGTCCATCGTGGACATGGTCACTGTTCTCAAGCCTCATCTCGTGGTCATAGACGGCACTCGGATTCTGGCTTCCGGCGGTCCAACCGGTCCGGGCGAAATTCTCCCGCTCAATGTCATTATAGCTTCGACAGATATGGTAGCCGCGGATGCTCAAATGATAACATTGGGAACTTGGTACGGGAAAAAACTTCAGCCCCGTGAGGTGAAGTACATCAATATTGCCGCAGAGCGAGGATTGGGCCGCATTGATCTGGATAAGCTGAATGTAAAGAATATCACCGTTTCATGAGTTTTCAGGAAATGAATCGGGCAATTACTCAGATGGCGTGTTTCTCGAGCCTTTTCTTTCACTCAAGACAATATGAAAGGCACTTGACGATTGCTGACGGCCCGATGTGAAACTGAAAAGAGGAATTTCAATGCGGATGCAAGAGCTTACTTCTCAGGGATCTATGAAAAGAACGCTCACTATAGTGATGACGCTGTTATTGATCACATTTGCGGGTCTTGCGAGGGCGCAGGACAAGGATGAGATATTCATATATGCAGCCGTAGAGGGCGACCAGAAAAAGGTGGAAGCCTTCCTGAATGAAGGCGCAAATGTAAATGCGAGGGGGAAGGAGAGCAACCGGACTGCCTTGATGTGGGCTTCTTTGAGAGGTCATCTCGATGTTGTGAGATTGCTCTTGGAAAGGGGAGCCGATGTCAATGCACGGGACGATAATGGCGAGACAGCCTTGCTCTCGGCCTCCGGGAAGGGCGGTATTGACGTTGTGAAGCTGCTCCTGGATAAGGGCGCCGATATCAATGCACGGGACAAGAATGGCCGCAACGCCTTGATGACTCCTTCGTGGCTCGGCCAGTCGGACGTCGTGAAATTACTTCTGGAGAAAGGAATAGATGTCAACGCCTCGGATAAAACCGGTCGGACTGCTTTGATGTGGGCTTCAGAGCAGGGCCACACGGAGGTTGCGGAGTTGTTGAAAAGCTACGGAGCCACACAGTGAGGTGCATTGAGCGGCACCGGTGATTCAAATGTTGGCTGGATCGTGATCGCTCGTGCCGTCGAGCACCTGACAATTATTTATACGGTCCGTACAATTCCAAAATAGAACTCTCCCTTAAAGAAGACGCACGGAACAAAAAGATTCTCTAGCCCCCTAGACCTACAGTCTGAGGGAATCCTTCCCGCACATTCTGGGGCCCCAAAGCTCCCTTCTAAATTCTCGGCTTAAGATGTTTTAGTCCGACTGATGATATAGAACCTTGTCCTCCAGCAAGATTGTCCTTCTGATCAGCCCAAATCGTTACATATTCTTCTTGAGAACCCCGATCAATTTTTGGGGATCATTAGCAAACTCCGGCCGTACGAATCTTCTTGCCTCCCGACGCATCTAAGAAGTGAGAAATGAATGTGTACTTAGGAGCAGTAAAATGGAGATCGACTTCGTTTCAGCGGTAATAATTCTAGTGGCTGTTTCATTTTCTCTAGTTGTGGCTTTTCTGGCGTTTCGTGGCGCAAGGAGTGCAGAGGCGGAAGGCGCAAGGGAGGCCGGCACCAGAGTTGGAAATCTATGCTACGAATGCTTGGGCCTATCTGATCTGGATCCGCTCCGTAGATCAGAGTGCGCTTCTGCCTGTGGGATGATGCCCACATAATTTTAGCGTCGTAAAGCAGCCAATCTCAAGTGCTTCGAAACGAACACGGCCATTGAAGCATTCACGGCAATGATTCTTGGCCGCTCAGGTAGAAAACAATTTGGAAGCCGACGCAACTCGGCGATCCAATATTTTTCTAGGGAATTGAGGCTGATGGTCACCGAGCAAATTGTTGTAAATTCCTCGCGAAGTTACCGGTGTCGTGTCTGTCGACTTAAGATTATAAAATGACCTAGGAATTATCGTATATTTTTCAGCCTGATAGCTTCCTCTAACAACTCGCGAGACACGACACCGGTATCTACGAACTGTATATGACTTGGTATAGATGAAACGTCGGATCGGTGCCGAGAACCTTCGCGGCGAGTTGCACATAATCTCTTGAATTATCTCGGAATCATGTCATTATATAAATGCCTATTCAATCCACTACAAAAGGATATCCCCTCGTGAAAAGTCGCTTTGTCCAGAAACTGGAGGAAGTGGTAGGCAAGAGCAAAGTTCTCTCATCTGAGGCTGAATTACTCTGCTACTCCTACGATTCCGCTCCCCTCATTTCTCACAGACCTGACGCGGTCGTTCGTGTCATTTCTGAAGAAGACATCCATCGCACGTTAGAATTTGCCGCCCTGGAAGGGCTTCCGGTCACTACCAGAGGGAGCGGCACGGGTCTAAGCGGAGGGTCAGTGCCGGTCCGGGGAGGGATCGTCATTGTCACTACAGCTATGAGCCGTATCATTGAGATCGATACGGACGACCTGTCTGTAACCGTAGAGCCAGGGGTAATTACTGCCGACCTCCACGCCGCGGTAGAAGCCAAAGGTCTGTTTTATCCTCCGGATCCTGGTAGCATGAAGGTTTGCACCATAGGAGGAAACGTGGCGGAGAACGCTGGGGGGTTACGCGGGCTGAAATACGGCATAACCGGAGATTACGTGCTCTCGCTCGACACCTATCTCATCGACGGCAGCAAGGTCCGCTACGGCACAAAGTGTGTCAAGGATGTGGCGGGATACAACCTTACCAAGTTCCTCACCGGATCCGAAGGAACAATCGGGATTTTCTCAAAAATAACCCTAAAGCTCATTCCACAGCCACGAACCAAAAAAACGTTCCTTGCTCTGTACGATGATGTGATAGATGCAGCACGAACGGTTTCAGCGATAATCTCCAGCAAGATAATTCCATCCACACTGGAACTAATGGACTCGGTGACAATCAACTGCGTGGAAGATCATGTGATGATGGGTCTTCCGCGCGATGTGGCCGCACTGCTGCTCATCGAAACGGACGGTCATCCGGAGGTCGTTCGAGAGGAAGCCTCAGCGATCGAGGAAGCCTGCAAGACCAATCGTGCCCGGACCGTGCGTGTAGCCAAGGACCTTAAAGAATCTGAGGAGTTGTTCACTGCTCGACGAAATGCGCTCACTGCTTTGGCGCGAGTGAAACCCACAACGATTCTTGAGGATGTCACAGTGCCACGGCAGGCCATCCCGGAGATGATAGCCGCCATCCAAGATGCCGCAAAGAAATATTCCATAAAAATCGGGACATTCGGGCATGCGGGAGACGGCAATCTTCATCCCACTTGCCTTACTGATGAGCGGGATACTGCAGAAATACATCGGGTGGAATCAGCTTACGACGAGATTTTCGCAAAAGCGATCAGCCTTGGAGGAACGATATCTGGCGAGCATGGAACTGGAATCACCAAGGCCAAGTACTTGCCTAGAATGGTGGGTCCAAAGGCAATTGAAGTGATGAGAAGAATAAAAATGGCGTTCGACCCTGAAGGTCGCCTCAATCCGGGGAAGATATTTCTGGAGAACACGGATGGCTCTCATGAGTAAACATATCGACTCACAAAAGATCGCCAGGGCTTTCGCTACCCTGGATATCCACGATTACGGTGACGTACTTCAATGCATGAGGTGCGGGACCTGCCTCCCCACATGCCCTACGTACCGTACGGATGGGATAGAGACGCAGTCTCCCCGCGGTCGCGTGGCCATGATCAAAGCAGTCATCGATGGGCGGCTCACGGCTTCGGAAGAGTTCGTAGACCACATGTACCATTGCCTGGATTGCCGCAATTGCCAATCAGTATGCCCGGCAGGGGTGAAAGTCGGCGAGTTGGTCCTGGAGGCGCGACATCGAATTGAAGAGAATAGACCGCAACCGCTTCTGAAGCGATTCATGTTGAATTATGCCATTCAGGATCAGAAGAGGCTATCGCGATTGATGATTCCCCTGAAATTGTATCAGACTCTGGGACTCCAATCGCTAATCCGGAAATATCCCATTTTAAGGTTAATCTCTGCGGATCTCGAGTTCATGGAAGCCCTGATGCCCACTCTGCCGGTCCATCCGCTCAGCGAAACAATTCCCGAGGAGATTCCGGCAGTACAAAAGGAAAAGGGGCGAGTGGGCTTTTTTTTGGGCTGCGCGATGAATCTCATGTTCGCTGAAATCAGCAGGGCCACCATAGCCATTCTTACTCGCGCGGGGTACACGGTGGTTGTTCCGAAGAACCAGCAGTGTTGCGGCACACCGAACATCGCTGAAGGCGAGCGCGAAGTCTACCGCAATATGGCCGAACACAATGTGAGTCTATTTGAAAGAACCGGAGTAGAGGCCATTGTCACTGATTGCGCAGCCTGCGGCTCGGAGCTTAAGGCATATCGAGAGACCTTGCGTAAGAGAGATCATGTGGCGAAAAAAGCCGAAGCGTTTTCGGCGAAAATTCGGGATATCTCCGAGTTCCTGGCAGCCAATCTTAGGGATGACGTCAAACTTGGCCCAATTCCTGAGGTGGTCTGTTTCCACGATCCATGTCACCTCCGTCACGGGCAAAAGCTTGTTTCTCCGCAAAGGGATCTGTTGCGACGCATCCCGGGCCTCGGGTTCAAAGATATTCCCGACGACGGACAATGCTGTGGGTCAGCCGGCATCTACAACGTCACCCACCGTGACCGATCTATGAAGATCCTCGAGGCCAAGGTAGCTGCGATTGACAAGACAGGGGCGGAGAGGGTTGTGACATCCAATCCCGGTTGCTTCATGCAACTCGATTACGCTCGCAAAAACTGGAAGAGGGATTGGAGCGTGTCTCATATATGCGAAATCCTACGTCTTTCGCTGGAACGCGGGGATGAATGATAGAAAGGAAACAGGGCAGGATACCAATAATCCCACCTCGCCGTCAGGCAACTAATATTTTGTGTTTTCTCACTGAGATCTTTTAGCCCAATGCCGGACTGGTTTGACGCACTGCTACACACGTTGGGATTCCCTGGCATCAAATATATCATTGAGCTGAACACAAGAACTGGTCGGCTTCCACCAATACTTATCAATTCTTGCAGGGGGCTGGTATTTTTGCCTAGACTTCTCGGCAATACCAGCCCCCTGCTTGATCCACCTCATTCTGGGTGCAACATGCTGCACTTCAGACCGAAGCCATGCATCACGCTAGAAAAGGATAGAAGACGTCATAAATGATCAGGTCTTCTTCTACTTCGTGAGGTTGATGCAGCACTCCCTTGGGAATCCTTACGAAAGTGCCCGGGACCGCAGGAATTTCTCCGATGCCTTCCACCCAAATTTTGGCCTTCCCTTGCACGATATAGACGATGTCATCGCATTCATGGGTATGCTTTGGAGCCTCGGCGCCAACAGGAAGGTGCACCAACATGATTGTGAGATCCATATTTTCGTGACGATGGGAAACCAAGTAAGCTACCTCGATATTGGCCAGTTGCGGATGAGGTTCCCACTTTATATCCTGCTTCTGAACTACTTTGGGATTGTCCAATTTTCTTTCTCCTCAGAATGGTCATCCGTAATCTATTGTTTATAAAAACCATCAAAAACATCGGTCCTCTATCGCACCTCCGCTGGGTTGATCGTCGGTAGGACCCCAGGTACAACGAACGCTTGCAGTAGTACAATGACCATGGTGATCCCTAGGAGAATCAGAGAGTACTTGAGAGTTTTCCTAAAAATGTCCGTCTCCCTGCCCACAAGCCCGGTAGCTGCGCATGCAACCGCTATTGATTGGGGCGAGATCAGCTTGCCCATAACCCCTCCGAAAAGATTGGCAGATGTGGTCAAGATAGGGTTCATGCCAAGGTGCCCAGCCGTAACCTGCTGCAGCTTTCCGAACAAGGCCGCAGAAGAGGTAACTGACCCGGTCAAGAATACTCCAAGCCATCCAATAACCGGGGAAAAGACCGGAAAAACCATGCCGGTAGATACGGCAAAAGCCAAGCCAAGTGTGAACGACATTCCCGAATAGTTGGCTAAAAAACCCAGTCCTATTACAGCTGCTAACATGACGAGGGCTAAGGCCAACTGCTTCAGCGTTGCAAAAAAGACTCTCACCCCCTTGGATGGTGGAATCTTTAGCACGATCATGGTCAGAATGGCCGAAATAAACATGGCCGTGCCCGGTGCGGCGAAGAAATCCCACCGGTAGCTTGCGGGATAGACGGTCGGTGTGGCCACAATGGGTGCAGACCTAAAGACAACCCCATCCAGACCGGGCCAATGCGGGACGGGAACAAACCACCCGAGGTCTTTGAGAACCCAATTCTTGAATATCGGTGTTCCCCAAATGCCCATAACAATCATTAACATTAAGAAAGGTGACCAAGCTTTGAAGATTTGACCTCCCGTATACTTCTGCTCCGTTACGGCCAAGCTATTGTTGGAATCCTCGGGAAATCGCCAAATGTTCTTGGGTTTCCAAAAGGCCAAGAATACTACAAGGCAAACGAGCGACACAAATGAGGCACATATTGCAGGCAATTCAGGGCCCATGGATTCGGATATCACGTAAGAGGTTATTGCGTAACTGATACCGCATACCAGGGCCGCAGGCAACACATCCTTCGCTTTCCTGAATCCGGCCATGACTATAACTGTGAAAAGGGGAATTATGAGCGCCATAATGGCCATGTCAAGCCCGATAGCTTTTGCCATGGTTGTTTGCTCTATGCCCGTTACGGTCGACATCATAATGGTTGGGACTCCCACCGGCCCGAATGGAACAGGAGGAGTATTAGCCACCAAGCAGATGACCGCGGCAGGCAAGGCTGGAAAGCCCAGACCGATAAGCATGGCTGCCGCAACTGCTACCGGCGCTCCTTGTCCGGATACTCCCTCCATAAAGGCTGAAAAAGAAAAGGCAATAAGGAGTGCCTGGAGCCGTCTGTCAGCGGAGAGAGAAGAAATGGAACTCTTGATGACTTCAAACTGCCCGGATTCAACGGTCAAGTTGTAAAGGAACACCGCCGTTAGTATGATCCAGCCGATCGGAAAGAGACCGGTGACCACTCCCAATGCCGATGCAGACAGTGCAGCACTGACCGGCATTTGATAGACTATTACCGCTATAAAGTTGGCGATGAGTAAGGTGAGAATTCCTGCCAGGTAACCTCTCATGCGCTTGACAGCGAGGGCCCAGAAAAGGAAAAAGATGGGAATTGCAACGACCAATGCTGTAATGAGAAGGCTCCCACCTACCGCAGAATAGTTTTGATGCCATTGCATAGATATGAACTCCTCTCTTTAATACTTTCTACCAACTTATTGGAAACAGCCCGATTCGCGTGCCATCACCATGATGGGACTGAATCGGCAAACAAAATCAAGATTTGATTTGGCACGCTCAATTAATGCGGTCCGCTGCCAGTGCATTTGCCGGCTCCGCTTCAAAATTTCTCACATTTGCGTAAAACTGAACATTCGCGCCGAATAGATTGATCTCGTCTTCCAAAATTATGCGGCGCGTTCAGTATCTTGAGCGCCTTTCAGTTCGCAGTGGATGATCCGATCCTTCGCTAGACTCAAAAGGCCGCCGTGTCTTATTTCACTAGCTTCCATGAGGGCCGGATTTCCGACCCTTTCTTCGATCCTAGACAACAAAGCAGGAGATTCTGCGACCGGGAAGCCATTGCAAACAGGCTTCCCCGAAAATCCGCCCAAGGCTCTTTATATTAGCCCTCAATAAGTACACCCGCACGTTTATCGAATCACCAGCCAGGTAAACGGCGGCACGAATGCCTGCAATGTAACTAGGATTCCTACCAGGCAAGCCAGGGCCAGACTGTGGAAGAACACGTAACGCAGAATATCTCCCTCATGACCGTACCACTGGGTGGCTGTACTGGCCACGACGATGCTTTGGGCATCGATCATTTTTCCCATGACCCCTCCGGCGCTGTTAGCGGAGCACATCAGTGTGGGGCTAAGTCCCAGTTGTTCAGCCGAAATGCGCTGTAAACTGCCAAATAGGACATTAGAGGATGTGTCCGATCCGGTGAGAGCCACGCCCAGCCAGCCGAGTAACGTCCCAAAAAATGGGTAAAAAACGCCGGTCATAGAAAAAGTCAATCCCATGGTGGCATCGAGCCCGGAATAGCGTGTAGTGAAGCCGATGGCCAACATGCAAGCTATGGTCAATAGCGAAAATCTGACCATTTTCAAGGTTTCCCAATAGACCTTCGCAGCCTCTTTCAGTGTGAACCCCATGGCCAATGCCGATATCACAGCTGCCACCAGAATTCCTGAACCTGTTGCCGACAGCCAGTTAAGAATGTAAACCGCCGGTTCCTTGGTAGGCTTCGCTACGACCGGCGGCATTCTCTCGATCAGTAGATGCAGGTTCGGAACATCAAAGGTGGGCATGGAAATTTTGTTGAGAACGGCTTTCACTTCGGGAAGTCCCCATATGAACACGAGGACACTGAGGATAACCCATGGAGTCCACGCACGAATCAGTTCCTCCCTTGAGTGACCGTGTACGGCCCGGGCTTGGCCACCTTCTACTTTTTCTTTATTTACATCCCATATATGTGATGGATGCCACTTCATCAGAAAGATGGTCAGGGCCGCCATGCTAACAACTGCGGCCACGATGTCCACAATCGTCGGTCCGTGATAATTGGAAACCAGGAACTGAGGAATTGCAAAAAAGGCGCCGGCAATCAGACATGCCGGCCATACTTGTATCATGCCTCGAAATCCTGCAAAAGCCCACACCAGCCAGAATGGAACCAAGATCGAGAAGAATGGGAGCTGTCGTCCCACCATAGCGCTCAAGTCGTAAAGGTCCAGCCCACTGACGGCTGCTAAAGCCAAAATAGGCGTGCCGAGGGCTCCATAGGCCACCGGCGCGGTGTTGGCTATGAGGGACAAGCCTGAAGCCGCTAGCGGAGAAAAACCTAATCCTATCAAAATCGCAGCGGTCACTGCCACCGGAGTTCCAAAACCCGAGGCCCCCTCAAAAAAAGCGCCAAATGAGAAAGCGATCAGCAGCAACTGCAAACGACTATCTGCAGTGATTCCGGTGAGGCTGTCTTGAACGACTTCAAACAGCCCCTTGTGTTTGGTCAGCCGATACAGAAAGATGACGTTGAGAATAATCCAGCCGATGGGCATAAGCCCAAAACATGCCCCGTACACTGCTGTAGCCCCTGCCATCTTGGCAGGCATGCCAAAGATACCTACGGCAATGACCAGGGAGGCGATCAGGCCCAAGATTGCAGACCAATGGGCCTTCATCCTCAAGAATGCCAGAGTGCCCAAGAGCACCACTATCGGCAGGGCCGCCACAATCGTCGATAACGCCACGCTGTTTAAAGGATTGTAAACCTGCTCCCAAACCATCCGAATACCTCCTTAATATTAGTTGGAAATCGTTGCACTTTCACCGCTGAATATCTCTATTTCGAAAATGGCCGATACCACCAGCCGGAGGTCGTCGGCATCTATTTCAGGGCTTCAACTTCTTTCCTAGAAATCCGTTGCAGGTTACCACATTCCGAGCCGCGGCAATGACTCCTTTTCGCATACCAACCTGGCGCAATGCATTTCATTTGCTCTCCGCTGTCAGAAATTACCATCACGTCCGCTCGCTCATCTCCAAGTAAGCGTCACTTCATGAGCGCACAAAGCCCACATCTGAGTCCAGACCTGTTTACCGCTGGTTGTTATTTCAGGCGATCTCTGATCATGTCCATGTATTCGCCAAACATTTCTAATCCTTACGCAGGCGTTGCAGCAGCCGCAGCAGCATGCTTGGCACTGCCGACAAACTGTCAACCTGGCGCCAGAGGCCGTTTCCCAAACGAGCGATCTCTTTGGTTACAACCACATTGCGCCGTCCTACCAGCACTACGTGCAATTTCCTGAACCTCTCGGCCTCATGACATGGGTCCGCTCCAGCCGTCCTTTCTCCGTCCGTTATCAGCACTGCGTGAGCCGACCGGCTTCCTGAGCCGCCCAGAACGGACGATCCGCGTTGCAGTGCGGCTGAAATATTGGTTATGCCTCCCACAGAGCTCGCGAATACGCGATAAGCTGCTTCCAGCGGCTTCACTCTTTCACCGAAATGTATGAGCAGCTCTGGTTTCGAGTGAAATACCATCAGCGCCAATCCGCCGCCTGGACTGTGTTTGGCCAGGATCGCTCCCACGACCGCCGCCAATGCCCTGTGCGGCCCGCTCATGGATAGGCTGGTATCCAGCATTATCAGCAGTCTCAAGGCCGGCTCGGGTTTATACTGGACCAGGATGTCTTCTCGCTGCAGCCTAGCCGAATGCATAGTCGCCGAAGAATTAAGCTTGGGCATGATCCTTTCCAGTGTGGCTTCTAATGCCAAGTCATTCTGGCCGACTCCCCGGCTGCCGTAAGGAACTACCCGGATGCGGGCCCTGATCGAAGAAGCGCGCTCAAATACCCCGGGCCCTGTGAGCAGCCTGGGCAATGCCACACGCCTGAAAGCATCTACGGCAGGCCCCATTCTGGGTCGAAGACGTTTTGCTTTCCAATCCGGGCAAAGGAACATTGCACCTGAGGGGAACAGCCCGTCTGTTTCCTGCCGGCAAAAGGCTGGCGAGAATCGTTCATCATCCATTCTCTTGTCCAAAGCCTTTGGCGCCAGCCGGGCTGCAGCTTCAGGACTCTTTTTTTTTTTGACGACATCCTCCAAGAACTGGCTCAATAGAGGCCGCGGATCCTCTTCCAAATCATCCTTAAACTCAACACGCGTCGGCAAAGCCATCTCCGTCGCCCTACTCAAAACATCATTGCCGCTCAGCTTCGAAGCAATCAGTGCTATACTGGCCGCAGCCCTGACACTGGCCCCCCGTCTAATCAGCGGATGCGTGCGGGTACACCGAGCGATGAACACCGCTTCCTTTATGAGCACGGTATCCTTCAGGCCGGTCAATTGTGCTACAATGGCCTCCTCTTCTTCAAAACTCTGATAACCGAGGGTGAGAAGCTCAAAACGGTCTCTGAGCGCCTCACTTATAAGTGAGGTTCCGACAAATTCCTTGGGGTTCTGAGTGGCCAATACTTGAAATCCTTTTGCCGCTTTTGTGGTTTCAATTCTTGGTATTTCCAGAATATTTTCATCCAAAGCCGGCAAGAGAACGTTCTGAACCCCGTCGGGCATACGATTAATTTCGTTGATAAACAGTAATGCTCCTTGCCTCATGGCCAGGTACAGAGGGCCCGGTCTAAATGCCTCCTGAACATAGCCTCGAGAAATCACGTCGGGCGGATCAAACCAGCCGGCCAGCTTTTCTTCTGAATATCGTTCATCTCCGTCCACCCGGATTATGGACCGGTTCAAGGCCCGTGCGCCTTCTTGTGCGAGGCGTGTCTTTCCCACTCCCACAGGTCCTTCTATTAGCAGGTTCCTACCAGCTTCTAAGCAGGCTACGAGGAGTTCAAGCTCCCGTTTCCTCCCAACAAGCGGCGGAAGCGCACTATCATTCATATTCCTATCCAAGGCTTTTGATCACCTCGAAGCGACCTTCCCAGGCTGCTTGGAGGATCGTCCCCATATATTCGTCAACTTGAGCTGCCCTCAAAGGCACAGGCATGTTCAGAAGCTTCATTTCCAGTTGAGGATCTTTTGCCGCTTCCAGACAGCGAGCAACATGAGCTTCAGTCATTCCAGCCACGTCTGTCAGCTTTGTGGGGAACCCTATGGCCTTACTCAGGTTGACCATGCCCTGAGCCACAGCCACGCCGAGATCACGTCCTTTGAGCTTACCCAGATCGGCTTCAATATAACCGTGTTTCTTATATATTTCCCCCACAATCCTGAGTTTGTCTTCAATCGCGGGTGCAAAAAAGACCGTGTAGTAGGGGTTCATTAGAGCACATGCGCGACCGTGGGAGAGAACATCCACCAGGGAAAAGCTATTAAGGTGAGCGCCGCTGGTACCGCCTATCATGATGGCGTAACCGCCAAGATCGGTGCCCAGTCCCAGTTTCATCCGTGCATCGCGGCTTTGAGCGTTCTTTTTGAGTTCGTCCAATCCGGACACCAATAGATCCAGCCCAACCTCCGCCACCTCGCGCGCTTTCACCTCGGCATCGCCTTGAGCCCCGTAGTAAATTTCGAGGCAGTGGGCACAGCCATCAAGGGCCCCATCTTGGGTCAGTGATGCAGGCTGGGTCATGGTAACCGTGTAATCGAAAATAGCCCTGGGAGGTATGATGGCCTCATCTACAATGAGCTTTTTCTGGCCTTTCACAGGATCGGTAATGTTGGAATATTTTGTCAAATGGGCCCCGGAACTGGCCGCTGTCATTATGGCCAGGACCGGCATGATCGTACGGCCGCTCTGTTGACAAATTTCGGTGACTTTGCCGACTCCGAACAACGGGTCGATTTCAGGAGTAATATCACCTAGTGTTGCCAGAACGGCAGCCGCTTTCACGGAATCGATGCTGGAGCCGCTATCCATGACGACCAACACATCCGGCCGCTTATGCATTATGTGAGAGTGAATTCGGTAAACGTCGACAAACGGAGCATTCGGGCTGGCACCTGTGACCACATCCACTATCTCCAGACCTGCTCCGCTCAAGTAACCAAGAGCGCGATCCTTGTATGGTGTAAACCAATCGAACTGCAGCGGTCCTATAAACATTGCCTTCTTGCCCGAGCCGGGACGGTTCGTTAGGGCTTTGGCAAAAGGCCCGATCTGATCCAATACATCGAAGCCGAAGGCATAATTATCTCCCTTGAAATTTCTCAATATGTTCTTGGCCCGAGAAATTGAGTCAGCCATACTAACCTCCTCTTGTTTGTGCTTGGTTCTACTCTAAGAAAACAAAGCTTAGATATCAGTTAAGGATTCTCATGAACCAAACATATCGATCCATTGACGTCGCTCGGAACAGCCTTGCTTTCGTTGGCAGAGAGACAGAGCCGACCGAGCCTTAAACAAATTCTCTGACAGCATCGATGGATGCGCCCATGGAGCAATCCGTTTCACGTTCCAGTATAATATCGATTATGTATGGCGTCTTGGCAGCGACTCCCCGTCTCAGTGCTTCCTTTATTTGGCCCGGCTTTTCCACTCTCTCGCCCGTTGCCCCACAGGCTTCCGCAAATTTAATGAAATCAAAACCCCTGCCGTTGTTTATGCCGTCATACCAGATCTGCACCTCGTAATTCATGTCGTACATGTACTTCTCTGCCTGGCGGATAAGACCTAGATAGCCGTTGTTGAGAACCACAATTACGAAGGGCAGGCCATACATCACCGCCACTGGGAGTTCCTCCATGCAGAATTGAAAACCAAAATCGCCCACGACCTGTACAATCTGCTTGTCGGGTCGAGCAACCTTCGCTCCGATCGCAGCAGGAAGATCCCAACCCAATGGACCCGCTCCACCGCAGTCCAGGTAGTGCCTGGGTTTAGAAATCTGTTGCAACTGACCTGACCAAATCTGGTTGAGACCGATGCAGGTCACGAAAACAGTCTCCTCGTCGAAAAACTCATTAAGTTCCTTAAAAACTCTTTGAGCTTTAATTGGCACGTCATCATAATCCACTTTTCGAGCCATTTCTGCGCACAGATCAGGAACTTTCTTGGCCCACGGGCCGGCTGGCTGCGCAGGACCCCGGCCGCGGACTTCCTCGAGAATAGCCACGAGAGCTTCCTTTGCGTCCGCGCATATTCCCAATTCGGGCATGAGGTTCTTGCCGATTTGCCCAGGGTCGACATCAACGTGTATGAACTTGCGGTTCCCCGTGTAAACCTTAATGTCTCCAGTGTGTCGATCGTTGAATCGTGCTCCCACGGCTAAGACCACATCCGATTCCAAAAATGTGCTGTTTCCCGAAGGTGTGTTGCACTGGATGCCTACTTGCCCCGCCATCAAAGGGTGGCAGTAAGAAATTCCTGATTTACCCATGTAAGAACTCACCACAGGAATTTGCAGATATTCTGCGATAGCCACGAATTCCTCGCAGGCGTCGGCAAGAATCACGCCGCCCCCCAACAGCATCACAGGCCGCTGAGCGGCCATCAACATATCTACCGCTTTCTTGACTTGTTTGGGACCGGGTTTAAGTTTTGATATTGACAGCGAAGCATCTGATTCGGGGTCGTATTCTATCTCTCCTTTCTGCACGTCTAACGGCAGGTCAATCAAGACAGGTCCGGGCCTTCCCTCACGCATGATCTTAAAAGCTTCGCGAAAGACCCAAGGGACCATCGCTGGTTCCTTGATGCAGTATGATTTCTTGGTGACGGGCTTTGCGATCTCTGCAATGTCCACCGCCTGAAACGCCTCGCGGCCCAACTGTGCACGCACATTCTGGCCGGTCAACGCAAGTATAGGGATCGAGTCAACCTGAGCAGTATAGAGACCCGTAATGAAATTGGAAGCCCCCGGCCCGGAGGTGGCTGCACATACCCCCACTGTTCCTATTGCGCGTGCGTATCCGTCGGCCATGTGAATGGCACCTTCCTCATGACGGCATACCATGTGCCTAATCTTCCCGGAATTTTTTAATGATTGATAAAAAGGCAGAATCCCGGCACCCGGGATCCCGAAAATGTGGCGGACTCCCTCATCATAGAGAATGGAAACCGCCGCGTCCATAGCGGTCATTTTGGACATGGTAAAGTCCTCCTTGATTTTGCCAATTTTGGATAAGCTGCCATGAACTCCAAAACACCTCACAAGCTCAACGCGTCAGATTCAGGCGCGACTATCTGCCGGTGGGCTAAATTTCGGTTCACTCACGGCTGATTTCTTCTCCGGGGTAGCCGAGGTCAAAAGAAATCCGGCCGGCAGCTTGTCGAACCAACTCCCCAACGGATGCTATCCTCTCGGCGGTCAGCCTTGAACTGGGCCCGGAGATGCTCACTGCAGCAACAATTAGGCCACGGTCCTGACGGATTGGGGCCGCCACGCAGCGTACCCCGATCTCCATTTCTTCATTGTCCACTGCATAACCGAGCAGATGTATGGCCTCCAAATCTTTTCTCAAATGGAGTTCATCTGTGATAGTCTTCTCCGTATAACTTTCCTTTTTGGCGACACTCCAATATTCAGTTACAGCTTCACTAGGCAAGCCGGCCAGACATGCTTTTCCTACACCAGTACAATGGAGAGGCACCCTGACTCCTACACGAGTGAACATGCGCAGAAAAGAATTCGAGTTTGCCACCTGGTCCACATAAATAATTCCCGCACCATCGAAAAGAGCCAGATTCACCGTTTCTGAAGAGGCTTCCATTAACGCGGTCATGTGGGGCCGAGCCACAGTAATGAGATCAAGGTCCTCTCGAACCGCAGCGCCAAGTTCCAGAAATTTCAAAGACAGTCGGTATTTCTTGGTTTTAGGATCTTGGGTCAGATAATGGCAGGCCGTGAGAACGAATAACAGACGATGCACCGTAGCGGGCGCGAATCCCAATTCCGCCGCAAGTTCGCGCAATCCTATAGTTCTGGCTTTAGCCACTGCATCAAGGGCGCGGAGAGCCTTTTCAAGTGAGGAAAATTTGCGCATCCTGATCTCAACATGGGCTTGATCCGAGTGGTCCACTATGTGGAACACTGGTCAACAATACGGTACGATGCACCGTAATCGATTACTTTTGCTTTGTCAAATCTTCTTGTTCAATTTCGAGATCCACTTCAAAGTTGGCGGTGGGATGAGATTCGCAGGACGGTTAAATCACGCCGAGAAAATGTATAAAGCAACGGCAGAGAAAATCGGTGGGAGAACACCCGCCTCACAGCAGTCAAATTTCGTTGCACTACCAGGCCATTATGGAAAACGATTTTATCGCGGGCGTAGCCCAGTTTGTTCAGAACGCCGGACCGGGCCGAACCCTGGAATTGGGCGACTGATTTGAAGGCTCAACATGATCGGGCAACTATTAGAGATTGGAGAGGGCCCAATTTGAAATGCATCTCAATAGAAGGTACTTGATATGCAGTTTAATCGGATGATAAGCTGGCATGCGGTCCCCAAAGAACAAACCGAAAGGGAGTTTCCCATGAGGAAGATCGTCCTTGAAGAAGCTGTCGTCATACCCGGACAGACGGATGTTGTGCCGGAGCATGCCATCCACCTGGAATTCCGGGATAACTATCCCAAGCTGGTCGATATTACCGGGCAGCGGCTGCAGGATATGGATGCGAATGAAATCGAGGTTTCCGTCCTCTCGGTGACTGCTCCCGGCCTTCAGGGTGTAAATGATCGCTCTGCGGCTCCTCAGCTTGCGGAGAAATGGAACAATTATCTCGCAGAAGCGGTGTCGGGACACACCGACCGACTGAAGGTTTTCGCGGTACTGCCCACTGCCGATCCCCAACTCGCTGCACAGGAATTGCATCGCTGCGTACGGGATCTCGGGTTCGTAGGAGCATTGATCAACGGATATGACAACAGTGGCGGATCTAAACCTATATACTATGACGCTCCCCAATACCTCGATTTCTGGCGTGCTGTAGCAGAAATCGATGTTCCGGTGTACATTCATCCACGGTCGGTTCCGGATGATCGAACAACTACCTACAGCGGTTATCCCGAGTTGAGGGGAGCGGCCTGGGGATTTCACGTCGAAACCGCAGAGCATATATTGAGGCTAATACTAAGCGGGCTCTTCGATAAGGTGCCGGGTCTCCGCATAATCATCGGCCATATGGGCGAGCTGCTGCCTTACTGGACCTGGCGGATCGATCATCGTATTGAAAGGGAAGGATGGCGAAATAGGCCCGAGACGAAGGACCGACAACGCAAACATAATGTTACTGAATATTTGCGGTCCAACCTCCACTTTACGACCAGCGGCTCCTTTGATACCGCCGGGTTGGAGCACGTATTGAAGGTAATGGGGGCAGACCGGATCCTCTACTCCGTCGACTATCCTTACGAGGACAGCCGTGAAGCAAACGACTGGTTTGAAGCGCTTGCATTGGACGAGAGCGACAAGAGGAAGATAGCATTCGACAACGCCGCCCGATTGCTGAAGATTGGCTAAACCTACAGCGTCCAATATTGACCGGGAAGTCAATTTCCATGGACGGTCGAGCGCACAACACGAATCGCTCACCGCTAATCAGCGTGCTTCAACCCGAGGTGCCCGCCGTCGACACCGATGGCCGAAACTTTAGCTCCTGTGCTGCCATTATTGGATAAATTATTTGGTGACCTCCTTCAGAGCCCTGCGTTTCCATATGAGATGCGGGCGATTGCAGACCAATCGGCTTCGCCCAGTCCCTGCGCTAGAGCGGCCAGGAATCGATCGTGAATAAGACTGGCCATCGGCATTGGAACAGCGGATTCCTCTGCGGCAGCAACGAGCAAACGATTGTCTTTAAATCCAAGCGGTAATTTGAAACCGGCTGGTTCGAATTTCTCAGAGGCAAGTATGCTCCCGTAAATACGGTACACCGGAGCTGTGAACAGTGACCCCGTGAGAACCTCCAAAAATGCATTCGGGTCAAGCCCGTTTTTGCGAATCAGAGCAAAGGCTTCAGCTAAGCTTTCGATAACGGTCGTGATCAAAAAATTGCCTGCAAGCTTGACCACATTGGCTGCAGGAGCATTCTCGCCGACTATGAATGTCTTCTGCCCAATGGCATCGAAAATGGGTTGGCACAGTTCGATCTGCGCGGGTGGACCAGCCGCAACAACGAACAGCTTCGCTGCGGCCGCGGCGTCGGGCCGGCCGAAGACTGTGGCAGCAACATAGTGATGTCCTTTTTCGCGATGAGCTGCTTCCAGCCGGCGAGATAGGGCCACACTGATCGTGCTCATGGAGATGTGAACTGCGCCTGCAGGAAGGGCCTCAATAGCTTTGCCATGAGTGAAGACTACTTCTTCGACGGCTCGATCATCCGACAGCATTGTGATTAGCGCCTCAGCAACTGAGGCAGCCTCACTGGGGTTTTCGGCAGTTTTTGCGCCCAGCGGCTGCAGCTCCTCGGCACGGCTTCGCGTCCGATTGTAGACCGTCAACGCGTGTTGGGCTTTGATCAGGTTACTTGCTATAGGCGATCCCATGCTCCCCAGACCTATGAATCCTATCCTCATGCTCTGTCCCCTTTCTTTCCGTAATGGTTATCTTCAATTTATTTGAATTATATTGGAAACATCCCTGTGCCGTCAGCGCCCCTTCTGACGGTGATTCGAAGCTATTTTGAAGTTCGCAGCTCCCACGATTATCAACAGCAGGCAAAGGAGTGTCTTTTTCATTCGTTCCTCCCATAAACCGTACTGTGAGACACACATTATGCGAGTCACTGGGCAGCGGAATCGCCAATATCCATTGTTTGGACTTCTATAATCGCCGCACGGCTACCGTCAGTCTAGACAGAATCAAATCACAGTCAAGCTGTTTTCAAAGCCGGTTTTCTCCTACTCCTGAAGCTACCTCGCTACAGCCTACTCGTCAATCATAATAATCGCAGTTCATCTTCACCTAAACCAATACTAGGGCCAGGTACCGCCATTCAGAGAAATGCTTCATGTCAACCTCTTTCTTCTCAGCGACCGAAGGACGCCACTATAGAACTCACGGGACGTGGAAGTCGACCGAATTTGACGGCAACAGTTGAAAATTGGACCAGCTCCATTATCAGAGACAGAGTAATTAATTCTGCCCTCCACTATTGCTGATGGCCCCGGATTGGACTATCCGGCTTCTGTGCTTCTACATGACCTGACAGCCCATCCAATTTGCAGATCGCGAGCGCAATGAGGTATAGTGTCCCCAGAAATTCTAATGGAGTGCATGCCACGGGATGGAGATCCATCCGGTTCTTCTCAAGCTTGGCTGGCACGAGCCGACTGGAATTATGCAGGAGAGATTTCATAATGACATGCGGTGACAGAATAGTCGTCGATCCCGAGATACTTGTGGGGAAGCCGGTAATCAAAGGTACCCGACTTGCCGTGGAGTTTATTATCGAATTGCTGGCCAATGGATGGTCTCATGATGATATCCTCAAGAATTACCCTGGATTGAAACACGAGGACATCCTTGCGTGCCTTGGCTATGCTAGCGATGTCCTTCATTCGGAGAAGGTCTATCCGCTGGATTCCAACCACCCGTGAGACTCCTGGCCAACGAGAATTTCCCTCGGGAAGCGGTTGAGGCTCTGAGGAACGATGGACACGATGTGGCCTGGGTCCGCACGGAATGTGCAGGAATTAGCGACAAGGCCGTGTTGGAGAAAGCTCAACACGAGGGTCGAATCGTGGTAACTCTGGATAAGGATTTCGGTGAGTTGGCCTTTCGGTCACACTTGCCCGCGACCGCTGGAGTTATACTATTCCGGGCCACCCCACGATCACCAGGATTCGTTGCCGACTTGGCTGTCAAAGCATTGAAAACCCGCTCGGATTGGCCCGGACATTTCTCAGTGGTGCAAGAACATCGGGTCCGTATGGTGCCTCTTCGTTCACCTGGCCATGAAAAATTTTGAAGAGGGTCTGGCGGCTCGATGCAGTCCGTATATTAAGGCCCAAAGCCTTCTTTAATGTCACGTAACATTGATATTATGACCACCTCGAAGCCTCACCAACTCCAATCTACCACACAGCACTTCCATGAGAATTACTTTTCTTTTGAAACGGTGCTTCATTGCTACAGCGTTGAGTGTCGAGAGTTTACGTTACCCGGAGGTAATTGGCCATAAATATCTTATTCTCGGAGGGTTCCAGCCTCACAGCGCGCGAGTTTCTTACGGTGCTAGGCCCGCGAGGTCACTGGATCGAAATTGTCGATGCGAACCCGGCCTGTATCTGCCGGTTTAGCCGCTGGACAAGGCGGGTTCATCGTTGCCCTGCACCGGGGGTCGATCCGGTGGGTTATCTTGATGTGGTTAACGCACTACTTGCCAATGGGTCATTCGATGTTCTGTTACCAACCCACGAACAGGCGTGGCTGTTCGCCGTCGCAGGGCGAGAGCTCAATCCCAATGCTCGGATAGCAGTCGCCTCAGCCGACGCATTCTCAAAAGTTCAGAGCAAAATTGAGTTTGCGCGATTACTGGATGAGTTGTCCATCCCACAGCCCAAATGGAGGCTCGTGGACTCACCCGATGAGATTGCCGGCTGGGAACCGCCTTTTTATCTCAAAACCCCTTTCAGCACAGCAGGGACCGGTGTCCGTCGCGTGATGAACGCCAGTGATTCTAAAAATGCCTTTGAATCGCTTCGCGCTGCTTACAGTGGCGGGCCCATCATGGTGCAAGCTCCTGCCCATGGGGAGTATGCCCAAGTTCAGGCCTTGTTCGACCAGGGCCGCCTTGTAGCTGCTCACACGAGCGCCGAAACAGCAGTGGGAATCGGGCCCAGCGCAGCCGGACGCGTCAGTGTGGATCATCCGTTCGCCAGGCAAGATGTCGCTAAGCTTGGAGCATATCTGAACTGGCATGGCGGGCTGACACTTGATTATTTTTTTCGGGAAAGCGATCGCGTTTACATAGAATGCAACCCTCGCACTGTAGAGCCGGCTAATGCTGCGGCAAGCGGAGTCGATCTTCCGGGGCTGCAACTGGCCCTTTCCGTGGGGGAACATCCGGACGAGGCCCCGGCCTGTCAGTCAGGCGTACGGACCCACAGCTCTCTGGCAATTCTGCTTGGTACGGCCGCCTACGTTGGAACTCGCAGGGCAATCCTGGCCAAAATGTTTCGGCTTTTGCTTGATCAAACGCTAGGTCGAAAACGTCGTGAAGTCCTCACGCCTATATTCCGTGATCCTCCAAGTGTTGTTCCGCTTTTAATTGTGTCAGGAACCGTTCTGCTATCTCCTCAATACGCTGAGCGGATCAGCCGCTCCAGTATAAATGCCTATTCGATTTCGGGTGAGGCGATTCAGCGTTTTGAGGCAGCATTAAGACGAGCGAAAACAACCAAGGCTACGCCGGATGAGTATAATGATGGGTATGACTGCTTCCGGCAACTGATTCAGGGCCTCCGTGATGAAGGGTTCGAAGAAGCGGCGGGGCGCCTTGACGATTTATTGAATCATACGGCCTGGACTACAGGCAGCGAACTTCTCGGCGAATTAGGTGTCATCATTCGCGATTTCGAACGAACAAGACCGCAGACAACATCATCCCTTAGCGCGATCATCAAAGAGTGCAAGAGCGTGATTCGTGGCGTATGGTGAGTCCTTGAAGGAGGAACAAATGAACGGAGTGACTATCAAGGAAATTCGCGATGCGGCAGAACGCATTCGGCCTTACGCTCACCGTACTCCGGTGTTGACCTGCACCAGTCTCGATCGGCAAGTCGGAGCCCGAGTGTTTCTAAAATGTGAAAACCTGCAGAAGGTGGGAGCGTTCAAGTTCCGTGGTGCATGCAATGCCGTGCTTTCGCTGCCTGAATCCGATGTTCAACGCGGGGTCGTGACGCATTCATCAGGTAATCACGCACAGGCGCTGGCGCTCGCGGCCCGGCTGCGCGGGATTCCGGCGTACATTGTGATGCCCCACACCGCGCCCGCGGTAAAAAGACAAGCAGTGGCAGGATATGGCGGCCAAATCACTTTTTGTGAACCCACACTTGAAGCACGCGAATCAACCCAGGCGCAGGTGATTGCTCAAACCGGCGCAACCCCCATCCATCCATATAACAATTACCAGGTTATCGCAGGACAAGGCACGGCGGCGCTGGAGTTATTAGAGGAGATTCCAGTGTTGGACGCGATTCTCGCCCCAATAAGCGGCGGAGGCCTTTTGAGCGGTACAGCGATCGCTGCAACTGAGCTGTCTCCAGGCATTCGGGTCATCGGAGCTGAACCGGAGGGGGCTGACGATGCCTTCCGCTCGCTCGCGGAAGGAAGGATCATCCCATCTGTGAATCCCAAAACCATCGCGGACGGGCTTATGGCTTCCCTCGGAGACCTGACTTTCCCCATCATTGCAAAGCGTGTGGAGAGGATATTTACGGTGAGTGAGGCGGGCATCATCGCGGCGATGAAGTTCATATGGGAGCGCGCGAAAATTATCATCGAACCATCGGCCGCCGCCGCCGTGGCCGTACTGTGGGAACGGAAATTTGACCTGACCGCGATGTCCATAGGGGTAATACTTTCAGGCGGAAATCTGGATTTGGATAAATTGCCATGGCAGAATAGTAATTAGAGCATCGGGTGAGCACGGTAATTGATCGAATCGCCGGGACAGGTTGACCGGAGGTGAATGTGAAAATCTTGGTTGGAGTGCTCGGGGTGGGCCTTATAATGCTCGTCCTTTGGGACGCTTTCGAAACTATCATTCTTCCTCGCCGCGTGACTCGCCGACTTCGGCTCGCGCGCCTCTTCTATCGATACAGCTGGCGGTTATATTCGACCCTGGGTTTTTCATTAATCTCGCCAAGGCGGAGAGAAGGTTACCTTAGCTTTTATGGACCTCTTTCTCTGCTGACCCTGGTAGGACTCTGGGGTCTAAGTTTAATGATCGGCTTCGCGTGCCTGCACTGGGCAACGGGTACCCAGTTCAATACTCCTGATGGGCAACAAAATTTTCTTACAGACCTGTATCTGAGCGGTACAACCTTCTTTACACTTGGGTTGGGCGATGTGACGCCTCGTTCTACTCTCGCCAGATTTTTTGTAGTTTTTGAAGCAGGAATAGGATTCGGTTTTCTTGCTCTGATCATCGGGTATGTGCCGCCACTCAATCAGGCATTTTCTCGTCGCGAGGTAAGTATCTCTCTGCTGGATGCACGTGCGGGCTCGCCGCCCACTGCTGCGGAAATGCTGCTTCGGCACAAGGATGGACAGGGCATGGAATCGCTGCGAGAGCTTTTGCACGAGTGGGAGCTTTGGTCAGCGGAATTCCTCGAGATTCACTTATCTTACCCGGTACTTGCTTATTTTCGTTCTCAACATGACAACCAGTCCTGGCTGGCGGCCTTAACAACAATTCTGGATACTAGTGCGTTGGTAATAACCGGAGTGGGGGGAGCCTGTCAGCGACAAGCAGAGCGAACTTTTGCTATGGCGCGACACGCGGTGGTGGACCTTGCAATAATTTTCAAAGCCCCACCGTTTTGGCCCGATCCCGACCGGCTGTCTACGGCCGACCTGGTCCAGTTGCGCTCCAGATTGAGCGAGTCCGGTCTGAGGCTGCGAGAAGGAGGCGAGAGCGACACAAAGCTCGCAGAGTTGCGAGGCATGTATGAACCGTACATCTACTCGCTTGCCGAATATTTTCATTTCTCCATCCCGCCTTGGATGCATGAATCCACGCATCCGGATAATTGGCAGATGAGCGTGTGGCAGCCGCCTTCAAGACCCTTTCACAGGCAGGAGAGAGGGCATTTCTGAGGCGCTCTCGATTTCGCGAGTCAGATTACACGGCACGAGAGACATGGAAATGAAAATGGCTGCAGCTACGTCATGGTTGACTAGCGGTCGGGCCCCGAGGTATGCTCGTGTAGGTCGGCAATATAGATTTAGCGATGCAACCGTCATTCTACCGTCAATGTCTATGCAAGACGATGTGTGACTCACTGAGCAAAATTCAATAAGACTGAAAGGGGGATTTGATGGCTATTATAACTATTTCCAGGGGCTCTTACAGCAAAGGCAAAGAGGTGGCCGAAAAAGTCGCAGAGCGGTTGGGTTATACATGTATCTCGCGCGATCTTCTCGTTGAGACTTCTGAACACTTTAATATTCCGGAGATAAAGCTGGTCCGCGCTCTTCATGATTCTCCATCAGTCCTGGAGCGGTTCACCTACGGTAAAGAGCGGTACCTGGCGTTTATCACTTCAACTCTTTTCCATCACGCACAAAAAGACAATATGGTCTACCACGGCCTCGCCGGTCATTTTATCCTCCGGGGAATCAAACATATGCTGAATGTTCGCATTCTCGCCGATCTCGATGACCGTGTCCGCCTCGAAATGAACCGAGAGAATCTTGCTTACGAAGACGCTCTCCGGGTGATCAGGAAGGACGACGACGAACGAAGGCAATGGAGTTTGAAAGTCTTTGGGGTAGATACATGGGATGCAAGTCTGTATGACCTGGTGATCCACATCGGGAAGCTTTCGACGGACGATGCAGTGGACATAATTTGCCGAGTGGTGCAATCGCAGCGGTTTAAGGCTACTACCGAATCTCAGAAAGGAGTTGAGGACCTGGCTCTCGCGGCCCGCGTGAAGGCTGAGCTTGTGAACCTGGTCCCGGGCGCCGGCGTGAGCGCGCGAGAAGGCACGATCTATGTGGATGCGAGAGCTACACTGACGCAAGAATCTCAAATCACAGATGAAATCAAAGCGCTGGTGCAAGAAATTCCTGGAGTCAAAGAGGTTAAAGTCCACGTAAGTCCGCCAACTATGTATGAATGAGCAGCGAGGGTGAGAAATGGCTGAAACTATCGAAGCATGTGTCCCGGTGGACATTTCGGATGATGATATCTTTGAGGCCATGCGAGAAATCCCCGGTTATTTGGATATAACTCCTGGAGATTTCAAGGAGGTATATCTCAAAGCCTATCAACACGCCGTTATGAGGTTAAGTCGATCGATTCTGACCGCTAGTGTCATGACTCGAGAAGTGGTTTTCGTCCGAGAAAGCACTCCATTGAAAGAAGTGGCGGAAATTATGGCGGCCAGGAAAATTTCAGGAGTCCCTGTTGTAGGGGATAGCGGGCAGGTCTTGGGAGTAATATCCGAAAAGGACTTCCTGAACGTAATGGGCGCGGGAAAGGCCGACAGCTTTATGATGGTGATTGCCCAATGCCTTCTCGGCAAAGGGTGTCTCGCAGCTCCTTACCGTGCAAAATTTGCCGGGGACATCATGACCTCGCCTGCTGTGACGGTTAAACCGGAGACTCCGATCCTGGAGGTAGCCGATATTCTGACGCAAAAGAAAGTTAATCGGGCGCCTGTGGTGGACGAAGAAGGTCGCCTTATCGGAATAGTATCTAGGGCCGATGTGCTGAAATCGTCTTTCTTTCCGGAGGGCGTATGAATTACTTTGCCAAAATGAAAGGCACGACCAAGAGCCCGCCTGGAGTTAGTATTGGCGAGATAGTCTGGTCCTGGTTCGGCGCATTCTTTGGCATCGGCGCGGTGGCTCTTGTTCAAGCTCATGTATTTGATGGAACAGACCTGATACTGATGATCGGCTCTTTCGGGGCCTCGGCCGTGCTTGTCTACGGCGCTATAAAGAGTCCCCTGGCTCAGCCGAGAAATCTGGTGGGCGGCCATTTTCTATCAGCGCTCGTTGGTGTGGCTGCATTCAAGATTTTTCAGGGACAGCCGGTACTAGCAGTTGCAGCTGCGGTTGCCACTGCGATTGCGGTGATGCTCGCCACAAAGACGCTTCATCCCCCTGGAGGCGCCACCGCTCTGATTGCGGTTATAGGCGGGGAGAAGGTGCATGCCCTCGGCTTCTTGTATGCTGTGATACCGGCCGCGGCAGGCGCGGCAATTCTGCTTATAGTCGCCTTGCTGTTCAACAATATACCTAGAAACCGGAGATATCCCGAATTCTGGTTTTGATCTGAGAATACAGAGCCTAAAGTAATTGCCAAAATTCTTGTCCGATTCTTTCCCGATAATTATGCTAAATCGTTCCATTGTGGGGGCTCAGTGGATGCGGGTTGACGTGATGACACTACCGCGGTAGAGTTTCACTGAGGAGGCGCCACCCATGACCAAACTGTTAAGAGAGGTATTTGAAAAGGCATCAGAGCTTCCGGATGAACTACAGGACCAACTCGCACGAGAGTTGTTGGAAGAAATAGAATGGGAAGCCTCCTGGGACAGCACATTAGAAAGCTCTCAGGAGAAGTTGGACGGATTGGCCGAGAAAGCCTTGCAGGAATACCGTGCCGGCAAGACGAAGGAAATGGGATTTGACGACCTGTGAAATCTCACCTCGCCGCAGACTTCATCGCTTGCTTCAGGGCGCTTCCGGAGCGCATTCAACGCCTCGCCCACAAAAACTACAAGCTATGGAAAGAAAATCCAGGTCATCCCGGCGTGCAGTTCAAGCTCGTCGGCAAACGCATGCCGGTTTACTCCGTACGTGTGGGTATTGGTTGGCGAGCTTTGGGCTTAAGGGTTGCCGATGTGATGGTATGGTTTTGGATCGGGTCCCACTCGGAATACACGAAGCTCTTGCGCCACCTGTGACACGCATCAACTTGGGCTTCATTAGACGAAGCCGCGCGGCGTGGAAGTCTTAAAATGTGACCGATGCCTTCGTATTTTCAGTCTACATCGGCGTGGAGGTTAGAATGTCAGATCTTGACGAGGCTCTCAAACAGGCTTTGAGCCTGGATGTTCATGATCGCGCAAGCCTCGCTGAAACTCTTTTGGCCAGTTTGGAAGAATTGCCCGAGGAAGAGGCAGAACGCCTGTGGGCAGAGGAAGCGCAAAGGCGCTTGGTGACTTACCGAACGGGACGAGCGAGACCTGTTGCAGCAGAAGAGGTTCACGAGAAGGCGGAAAGACTTATCCGGTGACGTCCATCAGAGCAATTCCTCCGCTAAGCCTGCCAAAGGAGACCGAACGGTATCCTTGAAATTGCAAATACCCACCATAGGTTGATTTGCCATTTTGCTCATCGCATATGCCAGGCCGCTTGATTTGCGATCCAATCTGCGGTTACGATCGATCTGTCCAAGATCCCCGGTGAACACCATCTTGGTATTTGTCCCGGCTCGAGTAATGATTGTCTTCACCTGATGAGGCGTCAGATTCTGAGCTTCATCGATCACCATGAAGGACTTGTGGTACGTCTCGCCACGGATATAATCCAGCGGCTTAATGATAATCTTCTTATTTTCCCTCAGTTTGGCGATCAGTTCCCGGTTTTCCGGTTTAATTCCGCCCAAGAACGAAAAGGCCTGTTGAATCGGTTCGATCCAAGGCGCCATTTTCTCTTCGAGTCCACCGGGCAAGAACCCGATTTCATCTCGATCTTCCAAATGGACCATAGGACGTGCAATCACGATATTAGTATAGCGGCTTCTCTGCTCCAATGCTCCCGCTAGTGCTATCAAGGTTTTGCCGGTTCCAGCCCCGCCTTGGAGGAACACGAGGCTGATTCCGGGATCAAGAACCTGAGCGAGGGCAACATGTTGTGACCAGTTCTGCCGACTACCTCTGCCTTGAAGATTCTCTTTATTTGCTCCGTTTCCATTAGACTCGAGCGCATAAGGTCTCAATCCAAGAGCGGCTATGTCAGAAGGAATCATTTTGAATCGCTCTGACTTATATAGTGCTGCAAACGATTCCTCCCATTGCGATCCGACTTTGCTCCAACACACGACTCCCTCATTGCATTGCAGAGGCTCCCAGTTTCGAGACTCGATCTCGAACTCTTCCCCCGGCAGCGGAATCATCTCCTCAGGCACATTGATCCGCTTCAGAGATGAATGAAAAACAGCGTTCACCTGAGTGTGCGGATAATCTTCCGCTTTTATTCCGAGTTCCCTTGCCAGAACCCGGACAATGGTGTCCCGAGACATCAACAGCACGTCATGTTTCCCATTAGCGGCTGCTTGGAGCGCTCGAGCCGTGGCAATGATTTGGTGATCGGCTTTAGTTTTCTGCAGATCGTTCCTGAAATGCTTGCTGCTTGGTTTCGCCTCAATTCTGAAACAACAGTCCTCATTCCTGGCTAGATGTTCCAGTTTCCTTATGACTTCTCGTGCGTCCCAGCCGATATCCGGTTTATTTTTCAATTGATCCAATTCTTCCAAGACCATCCAAGGTATGGCAAGAATCGTGTCGTCACAGCGAAGAATGTCAAGCGACTCCGGATCGTGGACCAGAACGCTTGTGTCCACCACGATAATCTTCTTTTTCTCAGTTTCACCGCCTTCCTTTAGTTCCGTTACCTGGTTGGTTGAAATCTTCGAACTCGATCGCTCGGGCAATCGCTTGCTGGAATTGGGGGGATTGGGGATTAAAATCGATCTGTCTCCGATAAACCCATTAGAACAAGATGCCGATCGATTTCCTGGAGTGATGCCATTATTCCGTCGGTATCTAGTACCCATGCAGTTTACTTTGCTCCTCCTCGCGGAGAATCATCTCCGGTTTGTTGTTCTATGCGTGAGTCGAACTAACACTCGTTTTGATTACTTTCAAGCCAATTCTAATGGGAGGTAGATTAGTATAGCGTTAGATTTCCATGAATTCTTAAAGAGAAGGGCTTGTTAGGTGGGTGAATGCTTGTTGGTTCTTCTGGTGCACGCGGGATTGTAATTCCACATGAAGATACAACTTGCCTAGATCACAGAAGTTGCTCGAACTCTTCTCGCGTAATGTCACAATCGTTGATTATTTTGCTCAAGAGACCGGGGCCGATGATTTCACCCGAATGCATGGGCACTACCATGACACGCCCGTCTGCGTGCCTGAGAAAGTGGTGACTACCTCTGACTCTGGAGACCATAAATCCTATTTTTCCCAATGCAGCAATAATTGTCTTCCCGTCAACACGTGGAAGCCGGCTCATATTTCCACCGTCACTCGCTGAACTCCCACGAATTGAGGAGTTGAGACCGGGGGTCCCTGTTCTTCGAGACACAGATCAATCGCTTCCCGGATTCTCTCCATGAGTGCGTCCAATGATTTGGCCTGCGTGTGGCAGCCCGGAATCTGCGGCACGGATGCGACGTAGAAGCCGTCCTCGTCACGTTCTACAATCACATTGAAATCTATTTCCATCTATCGTGCTCCCGTTTTCGTCGTACAGGATCACGCTATTTTATCACAAACTCCGATTGGCACATCAACAATTGAAATATAGCCGGTTTCTCTGTAAGCTATGACTTTCAGGGCTCGGCTATAAGACGCCGTAATTTACTGTTTTATTTAGAATAGGAGGCTATGATGAGGATTACCAGTGTGTTGGGAAGCCCGCGCCCGAAAAAGGGCAACACCGCGAAGGTCCTTGGTTGGGTCGAAGAAGAGCTGCGGGAAAAAGGTCACAGTGTGGACCGTATCAACATTATTGATAAACAAGTGAATGGCTGCAAAGAATGCTACACCTGCCAGGGCATCCCCGACGAGCCCGGTTGTCCTCAAAAGGATGACGCTAAAGAGATCTTTGAGCAATTGATTGCTTCTGATATCATCCTATTTGCTTCCCCACTTTTTTGTTGGGGTTTCTCTTCGCAAATTAAGCCATTGATCGATCGGCATTTCTGTCTCGTGACAGGTTATGAAACTCCGAAATGGAAATCGCTAATTGAAGGAAAAAGGGCCGGTCTTCTGGTGACCTGCGCTGGTCCCATCGAAGAAAACGCGGATCTCGTAGTTCAGATGTATCAAAGACTCATGGAGTATGCAAAGATCGACACGGCCGAATCTCTGGTGATTCCGTTCACGACAACTCCCGAGGCGATGGGCGACGAAATCAAGGGACAAGCTGTCAAATTTGCTCAGAGGTTGTTGGGAACTGAGTAATAATCCCGCATCCTATAAACCTAACATCGGATACGGACAACTACTCGAATGGCTAAGAAACGCGACACGATAAAGCCGCGCGACCGAAATCCTGATGCTCCGACACCGAAGACACGAGCCAGGAACGATCGGGAAATCCTTGAAGCTCTTGTAAACGCAATAGATTCTTCGGCAGACGCCATGATCGTCTACGACCTTGAGGGGAACGCAAGATACGTCGGGAAATCATTTACTCGAATGTTCGGATGGACCAAAGAAGAAATAGTGGGGAAAAGAATACCTTTTGTACCTGAAGCTGAACTGGCGAAATCTCTCAAGCACATCCGTCGACTTATAGACGGAGGAAAGCCGGTCAGCGGGATCGAAACCATAAGGAACACAAAGGATGGTCGGGCCCTAAATGTCAGCGTAAGTTCATCGCGCTATAACGATCGTGACGGCAATCCTGCTGGAATCCTGGTCATAATGCGCGACATTACTAATCGCAAACGGGCCGAAGCTCAGTTGCGAAAAAAAGAGGAGCAATACCGAAAATTTTATGAGCGATCCAAACGCGGTGAGGACCTTTACCGATCGTTAATAAACTCTTCGGCCGATGCGATAGTCATCTATGATTTGGCCGGCAAGACCATATATGTGAGCGAAGCGTTCACAAAAATGTTTGGATGGACCAAAGAAGAAGTTGTGGGCAAGCGAATACCTTTTGTGCCCGAATCTGAACTGGAATCCTCGCTGGAAGGCATTGCCAAGCTCATACGTGACGGCGAGCCGGTCAGCGGATTCCAAACCAGGAGGAACACCAAGGATGGTCGAGTGCTTGATGTCAGCGTCAGCTCGTCCCGCTATCATGATCACGAAGGTACGCCGGCAGGTATCCTGGTTATTCTTAGGGACATAACCGCCTGGAAATCCATGGAACGTGCCCGTAAACGTGCTGTCAGCCACCTGTCACATGAATTGACTACTCCGCTCTCGATTATTAAAGCCTCGGTGCCAAAACTGGCGCAACGAGATCTATCCCGAGAGATGAAGGAGAAGATACTTGACAGGATCGACCGGAATTTGAAGCGCCTTATTGACATGCAAGAAATCGTCCAGGAGATGATTGATCGCCGCGAGTACAAGCCCAGCAATGTTTCCATAATTCCATTCACTCAGGAAATTTTGGAGGATATCCGCAGGGAAAGCTCACACCGCATGGTGGAGATTGTGGAGCGCCTTGAGGTTTTGGATATGGCGTTTGTTGATCCCAGCATTTACAAAAAGGTCCTTGGGACGCTACTGAAGAACGCGATTGAGAATACGCCGGATGAAGGCTGCGTAATCGTCGCTTTGGAGAAAGTCCCTTTAGGCCTTCAATTGAAAGTCTCCGATCAAGGCATAGGTGTTTTTGAGCACGACCGGGCCTTTGTCTTTGAAGGTTTCCACCACACCCAGAATACGGATCGCTATTCCACAAAAAATCCCTATGATTTTGACGCGGGCGGAAAAGGACTTGAGCTGATGCAGCTAAGGATCCTCGCGGACGAAGGCTGCTTCGATATACGATTTGAAAGTCGAAGATGTTCATATCTCACAGCCCCCGACACCAGGTGTCCGGGAAAAGTATCCTCATGCGAGTACGTTGCCGACGCCGAGGGCTGCGCCCAATCCGGCGGAACAACGTTTTACGTCCTATTTCGTGAACCGCAGGGTCTCTGATCACAATTTGAGCTAATTTTACTTATATACGCTGGGCCCTATATCGTGGAAAGGATTTGTTCCAGCCGTTTAGATTTAGAATGACACAGCGTGAAACGTAGCGCCGTTGCCATGCTTTAGTTGCCTCTTTTCTGAGTCGTTTACTGAGTTCCGACATCAAACCACCGAACACAGCCGGCCTTGGATCATTTTCATAAAGGGTTATCACGACAATATAGAGAATAGGTTTATCGTCTAAATCCATGAGATGTAAAAATGTCCAGGTGTCTCGACATTTTGGCACGAGGGTTTGATGTATTAAATTCTTGCTTTTCAAATTGCGGATGAAGTTTTCTCTATTAGTTCGAGTGGTAGCAGTATCGGATATGTCTTTCAGCTCTACCAACAGAATTCGATCCTGTTCTTCAACAAGAAAATCCACTTTTTTCATGACATTAGGCACGGCTGGATTTTCGTCAAATTTTTCAGCATGGATGCAGCCACGGAAATCGAACTGTAGCCTCTTCTCCCTGAGTATCAACCTCTTTCACCCTTTCTCAGGATTTTTTCAACATCCCTATCATATAGGCTGACTATTGTTTCCAATATCAAATTCGGATCGAGAGAATCTAGGTCATCCGAGACTGCTGCAGCAATTTGGTTGTCTTTCTTGAAAAGGGAAAAAAATCTCATTTGATCCTCGGATTTTCGCCGCAATTCGAACTCCTTAAGAACTACGTAATTATGCGTGGAAATACAAATTTGCACGCCTGCACGCTGCAATTCCAACAAAATCTCGGTCAATTGTCCCACAAGACTAGGATTTAGATTCGCCTCCGGTTCATCCCACAACAGAACAGAGTTACCTGATATTACGCCGTTCCTGATCAGCAACCATAAAAGACCAAATTTTCGCAAGCCCTCGGCAAGCAGTGGAAATTCTAAATCATTCTCCCCCTTCAGAAAAAACTGAGATTCTTTTTCTATTATTTCACCGCCTACGATACTCGCTATCTTCTTCAAAATGAACGCGAACGAATGAGACAGGTGTTCTTTCCGTAATGCCGGCAAGTAAGCCTTACGAATTAAGTCCGGATAAATTTCTTCAAAATGGAGTCTTCTTGTTTCACTGAGAGATGCAAATCCGGGTGCGTGGGCAAGCATTTCCTTAGGAGGAATAAAGACAGACTCAACTGGGTGCGAAAACCAGTTTTCTTCCACCATGTTCCTGTCCGAAAAAACACCACGATTTGCTTTTCCAAAAGTCATGGCAATTCGACTGCAATCTCTTAATACTTCAACCCTAGTTCGCGCAGATCCAAACCGCACCAAGTGGCCTATCTTACTTCTTTCGGGCATGAAGACGCGAAGCACCTTTAAAGGAAATGCCGCTTTGCGTCCCTGTAGAGGTGGTTGTGTGACATTGAGGGCCGCATACAAAAGTTTAAGCAAATGAGTCTTTCCCGTAGAGTTCTCCCCAATGATGATATTTAAGCCGCGTGAAAAGTCCAATTTCAATCTTCTGAATGCCGTAAAATTACTAATAGTTATCCGCGTCGCAAAATTCATCTCGAGGCCCTTCGTTCACGGCCAGAATTAGAAAGACTTGATTCCAACATGGTCTGGCCAGTTCTGGGGTTTCGAACAAAATGATGTACCGTGACTTCGCTGGAGTCTTTGTCGGTCGAAAAGTATTCCACAAGCCTGTCATCATGTGAACTCAGAAAAATTTGGCATGGAATCTTGGCTGTTTCGAGAAGAAGCCTAGGCAACATTCCTTTCACACTTTCATCGCCAAAAATAGTCGGTTCATCCCAGAAGATGATTGAATTCTTTCCTATTGTGCCGTTTCTTAATAGGACCCACAGTAAACCTAGTTGTCGGATTGATTCGGCAGCGAGACTGAATTCCAGCTCCAAACTGGGATTTACCAGGAAGAATTCCTCTCCTCTTATTTGTACCCTTCCCCTGATCGCCTCTTCTAGTACAGTAACAATCCTAGGCAAGCGTCCCGTCAATTTATTGAGTTCCGGTAAATAAGCCTGCCGAACCACGTCGGCAATTTCCTCTTCAAAATACACCTCGCGTCTATCCCAAAGAGACAAAAAACCAGGCGCATTCGAAAGGATATCGTTCGTGGGAAGAAAAACACTGGGCATTGCCTTGGAATACCATAAGTCTTCTCCGCTCACCTGTATACCCTGGAGGGGGCTCCTGAACAACGACGCCTGTACTAAGTCTATTCCGCGATATATTGCAATGTCGGAGGAGTCCTTTCCCCAATGTACTAATCGGCCTATATCTCGGGAAGACGGCATAAATGAATTCAATAACCGGTCGATGAGACTCTGACCGGTTATTGTTGTTCTACAGGCGGCGTAAAGCAGTTTCAGTAAATGCGACTTCCCGGTTCCGCTGTTTCCTATTAACAGATTCATTCCAGGGCAGAAATCCATCCGAAGTTGCCTGAAAGCCGTAAAATCATCTATCTCTACACGTGTCAAAAAGTTTTCAGACATTATGGACGCCCCCGTTGCTCAATAAAGCAAGTCACAATGAAGCTTTATCATCATGAAGTTCATATATCAATGTTGCTCAGAAGGTAAAGAAGAAATCTCATGTAAGCATTCACTTATGCGGGGGGACAGGAAGAGTTCGGGGGACGATCTTTGGTTGTGTTTCGATTTTTTCCTCGCGTTTATTTGGAGAGAATTGTATAGACACGAGCGCCCATCATGTTTCGAGG
>JBKQRG010000492.1:0-88579 GCA_052144015.1 Desulfomonilaceae bacterium | reverse complement strand
TGACACTACCCTTAATTTATCGCTAGCCAATTGGAGTTTTTGGGGAAGGGGCCGGGAAACACTTTTTTACACAAAAAAAGGGTTTCCCGGAAAGCTCGACAATGGGGGCCGCGAACCGGCTTTTTGCACAAAAAGCGGGTTCCCGGAGATTCCTAAGTTCCCAGCTATTTGGTTATTTCACTGTTTTTTCGACTCATCGAGCCGAACCAGCAAGCATTGCTGTGTCTTCTCTTTGCCAAAATGCACGAGCGCTTCCGTTTGATCCTGCGTCAGATTGAAAATGCCGGTCTCCATGATGACATCCTTATTCTTGCCGTCGTCAAAGGTCCATGCAGCACGCTGCGTCTTTTTGTCGACCATGCCTCTGACAGGCCGAGCAGCATCTGTCGTGGTGTTGTAATATGTCCCGGCTATGACCCCGTCCTTTTCAACCGCAAGCTGTAAGACCATATTTGAATCAGTGGCCTGATCTGTCGAGATTGCGAAAACCCCAAGCGGCAGCCACTCACTCTCCGATTCTTGAGCCGGCGGAGCGCTTTTGGCGAGGGTAGTCGCCTGCTGATAATATTCGTCTGCGCTTGCCACAGGTTTTCCGCTCATGTAGACCTGTTCATCCTGGTAATAAATGTCGTCACCGTAATCATAATAAGCGGGAGAATCCCAGGAGGTTCCTGCCACCCAACCGCCTAACGCAGCCCAGGTAGCGTGCCTCCACAATTGATATTTTCCGAAGTTTTGCCATTGAGCGTGGGCCATGTTGGGATGATCCCTCCACCATTGGGGGGTAAAAAGATTGTCGTACCTGCCCTGAAGATCGTCGCGAATTTGGCCTGCATTCGGTCGAGCCGGCAGCTGAGCCGGACGTTCGCCTATTCCTGGCCTTTCACCTATTCCAGGACGTTCGCCTATTCCAGGCCTTTCCGCGGGAAGCGTGCTTGCCTGCCGACGATCTCCCACGCCTGGTCTTTCGCCTACACCTCCTCTCTCTCCAGCTTCCGGCCGAGTTCCTCCCGGTCTTTGAGAATCCAGCAATTGCTTCGCGCCCGCTAATCCGAGTGATCCCGCGGCAACACCGATCCCTACTTTGGCCGCATCCGACATCCCCTTTCCTCCCTGTTGGGGAAGATTCAAGAACTGCTGAACTTGCGCCTGGGAGGGTCTCTGCGCTCCAACGCCGGCAGGCCTGCTCTCGACTCTTGAGCCGGCAGTCGAAGAAAGTTTCTGGCCCGAAGAAACGGGGCGTTGAGATGCCACCTGGCTGGGAGTCGAAGGACGCTGCTGACTAGGGGCAACCCTAGTGGATTGAACCGGTCTGGACTGTGGTCTAGATTGCGGTCTAGACTGCGATGCCGAGGGCCGAGATTGAGAATATGAACTCATGGAAGGGCTCCGGGATGCAGCACCGCCACGATAAGCCCCTGCGCCTCCGCTGTAGCCACCCCGTCCGCCGCCTCCAAAGCCGCCGCCTCTACCACCACCACCGCCGCGTGAGAAAGAGTCGTCAACTGCCAGCGAAAGGCAAAATACAAACGATATAGGTAGAGCCAAAAGAGCTAGCGTTTTCATGACTCCCTCCTCTTTTTTCCTGATTTCGATTCCGTTTTTCCGACGTTCTTGCGTACTACCGTGACCTGATCGATGTCCGGGAGCATCTCCCCCTGCACTTCACGGCCAATCGACTGCCAGCCAAATGAATTCGGATCAAGGTATGTATAGATGTTGATGGACGATGCTTTCTGGCCGGTACCGAGAATGCTTTTTACGTTCACTGTCCAGGTATTGCCGGACTTGGACCATTCACCCTCTCCAAACCCTGCTTTGTTATCGAATATCCAGGAGCGGATTTTTTTTGCCACAGGGTCCCAACCGATCACTTGTGTACCTTCGAGATCGACCCGATCGCCTACTCTCACCCGAAATGTACCTGTAATAAAGGCGTAATCCTTGGCCCATCGAAAAGTAGTTTCAACGCTGGAATCTTGGTCCTGATCCACCCAATCACCAATAAGCCACTCCAATTCCCCGAGTTGCGCGATTGTAGCCAGGGGAACGTTAGACTCCTCTTCCTCCACTTTAAGGAGCTTCCATTTCCCGTTTTCCTTCACATTTGTCGCAGTGAAAAGGACTTCGTCGTTTTCTTCCCCAGGGCGACTGAACACTGCAAGCCCTTTGGCTATTGCTCGATTGGCCGACTCGAGTTGAAGATCGAACAATTCCGCCTTGACCTGGATGCCTTTATTTTCGGCGAAGAACTTTTCCAGGGCAGATTTTATTTTATCCGGGCCCTTCGCATATTCTCCGGTCTGGGTCCGGTACGAGCCGTCTCGGCTCCAATGCGAAGCCACAGCCGAGGCATCGCCGCTGTTATACGCAGCCACATAGGACTCAAGGGCTTTGCGGATTGCGATTTCATCCTGACTCTGGCCGGTGTTTTCGGCATACGCCGAGAAAACCATTAAAATTGAGCTGACAATCAAAATAAGTGCAACTCTTCTCGCCACGGTTGTCCTCCTTTGGTTCGCACTCAACGTTTCTAAACGATAACTTCTTAACTCTGATCGTGCAACGACTCTTGATATCTTGGGCGTCTTTGCGTCCTAATCCGTTATCCAGCGATCCCTCAAATGTTAAAAGGGTGCGCCGTGCCGAATCGGTCTCGATCTCGCCAGCACCGCTTCACGCCTGCTCCTTCAGCTGTCTACCCCTCTCTGACGGGTCAGGTCCACAATCTCAAGCCGGTTGTTCGCATCGGGATACCTCGTCGACGGGCCTTCGGTCACTACCGCGAGTTTTCCTTCTACATTGTTATTCTTGAGCCAGTGCGATACGTAAATGTTCCATGTTTCCGGGTTCTCAGCCTCGCAAACCGGGATGACACCCGAGGAAAACTGCAGCTGCTGACACGTGGTTTCCTGGGAACTCACTGCGATGATCCAGATGGGAAGCCGGAATCGCGCGATACTCCTGGGGGTGTTGCCGCCGTGCGTGGGAACGAATACGGCTGCAGGGTCCGAGTACCCGAGGACTGTCTCCACACTTAGATCGATCAGCCTTGCCGGAGGCAGCTTGCCCTTGAGATCGATGCCCTTGAACAAGTCGCTGGTACTGATCATGGTGCGGTATGGCTCGATGGCAGCTGCGATCTGGGCAAGCATCGCGGCCGATTCGACCGGGTAGTTGCCCATGGCCGACTCACCGGAGAGCATGACGCAGTCGGTCCCATCAAGGATCGCATTGGCCACATCGGTTGCCTCGGCACGGGTGGGGCGCCGGTTGCCGGTCATGGATTCCAGCATTTGCGTTGCCGTGATTACCGGCTTGGCCTGCATGTTCGCCTTGCGCATGATCTGCTTCTGCACCACGGGAATCTGCTCGATGGGCAGTTCCACACCCAGGTCGCCGCGAGCGATCATGACAGCGTCCGCTGCGGTGATGATGTCATCCAGGTAATCGAGCGCCCTCGTGCGTTCGATCTTGGCGATGATGAATGGATGATAACCGAGGGCTGATGCTGCATCGCGCACGGCCTGAATGTCCGCGGCATTTTCGACAAACGATTGGCTCACGGCGTCCACACCGTTTTCGAGAGCGAACTTCATGCAGTTGTAATCGTGTTCGGTGAAGGCGCGGATGCCAAGGTCGATACCCGGGAGGTTGAGCCCCTTGCGCGAGCGAAGTTCACCGCCCACAATGACACGGCAGCGGACATCACTGCCCTGGACCTGCTCAACATCAACCTGAATCAAACCGTCGTTCAAATAGAGCGTGTTGCCGGGCGACACCACCTGGGGAAGGCGGGTAAAGGTGACCGATACCCTGTGCGCATCGCCGTCCACGTCGTCAGTCGTGAGGGTGAAAAGGTCGCCCGATTTCAGATCTATCGGTTCAGAGTCAAACGTCCCGATGCGCATCTTCGGACCAGGAAGATCCGCCATTATGGCAAGACGGCGATTGGTGGCTCGAGCTGCAGCACGGAGATTCTCGATCACATCTTTATGGCCCGAGAAATCCCCGTGGGAGAAGTTGAGTCGGGCCACGTTCATGCCGGCCAGCAATAGTTTCTCCATCACCTCGCGGGAGTGTGATGCAGGCCCTATGGTGCATACAATCTTGGTCTTGTTGAGCGGCAGGGTCATCGATCTCCTCCTGTTAGCCGGTGTTGAAACGCTGGATAGCTGCTCCACCCGGCGGTACGCCTTTCAGATCCTGCATCACTCCAACGTGACAGGAACCGCTTTGACTTTCCAGATGTCCTTGCAGTATTCACGGATTGCCCGGTCGGATGAGAACTTACCCATTCGCACTGCGTTGAGAATCGACATTCGTGTCCATGCGTCTCGATCTTGGTAGGTCCGGCTGACAAGGTCCTGACAGTCCACGTACGATTGATAATCCGCGAACAGCAGGTACTCGTCGTGATAAAGCAGGGAATCGACGAGAGGTTTGAACAGTTCACGATCGCCTGAAGAGAAATATCCGCTCGCTATGAGGTCAATAACGGTTTTCAATTGATCGTTCTCTTCATAGAGAGCATGTGCCTGATATCCCCCGGATTTCAATTCGTATACTTGCTCGGCCGTGAGCCCGAAGAGGAAGAAATTCTCAGGTCCGACTTCTTCCCTGATTTCCACGTTGGCGCCGTCCAAAGTGCCAATTGTGAGTGCTCCATTCATCGAGAACTTCATGTTGCCGGTTCCTGAAGCCTCTTTACCCGCAGTGGAGATCTGTTCCGAAAGATCCGCAGCGGGGTAGATCCAGTGCGAATTCTTTACGTTGAAGTTCGGCCAAAACACCACCTTAAGTCGGTCCTTTACGTCCGAGTCCTGATTCACCACCTCTGCTACGGAATTAATAAGCTGAATTATCAACTTTGCCATGAAGTACCCAGGGGCAGCTTTCCCTCCGAAAATGAAGGTTCGAGGTGTAATCTCGATGTTCGGATTTTGTTTAATACGGTTGTACAGCGTTAGGATGTGCAGCACATTGAGGTGTTGTCGCTTATATTCGTGAAAACGCTTCACCTGGATATCGAAAAGCGAATCCGGGTCCACGGGAATTCCCGTGCGATTTCGGATCTCCTGTGACAGATCTATCTTGTTAAGCCTCTTCATCCGACTCCACTCAGCCTTGACATCTTTGTCGTCTTTAAAGGTCTCCAATTTCCGCACCTGGTCCAGGTCCTTGATCCAGCCATCCCCGATCCTGCGGGTGATCAGGTCTGCCAGTCCCGGGTTACTTAAGGCAATGAACCGTCGAGGAGTCACCCCGTTGGTTTTGTTGCTGAACTTTTCCGGAAAAAATTCGTAAAAGTCGCGGAGCACGTGATGCTCGAGCAACTCAGTGTGGAGCTTTGCCACGCCATTTATTGCGAAACTGCCGACGCACGCCAGGTTTGCCATGCGCACGTATTTTTCACTGCTTTCGTCGATCAAAGACATCCGGGCCAAACGGTCGTCATCTCCCGGGTATCGCTCTCGAACCTTTTCCAGAAATCGGTCATTGATCTCGAAAATGATTTCCACATGCCTGGGAAAAAGAGACTGGAACAATGGTAAAGGCCATTTCTCAAGAGCTTCGGGAAGCAGCGTGTGATTGGTATAACCGAATGTTTTCTGCGTGACCTCCCATGCCTCATCCCAATCGATGCCGTGCTCATCGATGAGCAGACGCATCAATTCCGGTACGGCCAGCGCCGGATGCGTGTCGTTCAACTGGACTGAGAAAATCTCGTGAAATCTTGTCGGGGGCAAACCTCCCATTGAGCATATCCGCAGCATGTCCTGCAATGAGCACGATACAAAGAAATACTGTTGTTCCAGGCGGAGTTGTTTTCCCTGCACGGGTTCGTCGTTCGGATAGAGCACCTTCGTAAGGTTTTCCGAGTAGACTTTCTTGTCAACGGCGCCGTAATAATCTCCTATATTGAATGCCTGGAAGTCGAAAGATTCTGCTGCCTCGGCCTTCCAGAGACGCAACGTGTTGCAGGTGTTCACTTTATAACCCGGCACAGGAGTATCGTACGCCACTCCTGTTACCACCCGATTCGGAACCCATCGAACCTGGAAACGCCCCTCCGGGTCCCGGATGTACTCCGTATAACCGCCAAGCTTTACCTCATAAGCAATCTCCGGCCTATGGCTTTCCCAGGGATTCCCCAAATATAGCCACTTATCCGTCGTCTCGATCTGGGCGCCGTCCCGAATTTTCTGGCGGAAGATGCCGAATTCGTAGCGTATGCCGTATCCTATGGAGGGAATCTCGAGCGTGGCAAGGGAATCCATATAGCATGCCGCAAGGCGACCCAGACCGCCGTTGCCTAAACCGGGTTCGGGTTCGTGCTCCAGCAGAGCTTTCCAATCCCCCCCGGATGCTTCAACCGCTTCACGCACGTCATTATATATCCCCAGGTTAATCAGATTATTGGCAAGTTGCGGCCCCATAAGAAATTCCGCGGAAAGATAGCTGACGACGCGAATGTCGCCTTTCTTGTATTCCTCGGCGCTTCGGATCCAGCGATGAAGCAACCGGTCCTTGACCGTGTAAGCGATAGCCATGTAATAGTCGTTCAGTGTGGCCACCTCGGGGATTCTTCCCTGCGTATATGCAAAATGGTCCAGAAAACCCCGTTTGAGAGCGTCAATACTCAACCCCCGGCGGCTTCCCCACAAATCGTGTTTCTTTTCACCGTTGCCGGTTCCTTTACCCATCATAAACCTCTCGATCTGTTAAACCCAAAATTGAGCTTCTTTGAAGAAGCAAGCGTAATGCGGAGCCGATCATGAACTCTGACTGATCTGCCCGGCATTTGCCAATTTATGGATCGCCCCCTGGTACTCGGATACGACAGCGTTCATAAACGCCGTGTCGATCGGCCCCTTCCAGGTAGTGATTTCTCCGAATCTCCTAGGAATCGAGATCTTCTCAGGCTTGTATCCGGTCAAGTACTTCAACTGCCAGCGTTTCGCCTGAACCTCTGCTGACCCGGCCACCACCGATTCGGCAAGACGAGTGTAGCCAACTGACGCAAGACATTCCTGGAGACGTTCCTCGGAATAAAGATTACGAGCGAACAGGCACGAAACCATGCAGGTTAGCTGCACCCGCCGCCGCTCCTCTTCGATCAGGAATGACACAGCGTCTGCAGATTTCTTGCCATTCGGCTTTTGGTCGAAACTGTACCCTGCGTTGTCAAGGTGCGAATATCGAAAACCATAGGCCTGAGAGGCAAAGTACACCTCACCCGTGGCATATCCCGCCATCTCCTGCCCGAGCACACAGGCGAAGTCGCTCCCGCCGTACCGGGCCGCAGCCACCAGGGTCCCTTGACCCAGAAAACGGTAGAACTCGTTCGTGCGTAGTCCCAGATGCTTCACAGCTTCGCGATACTTTTCAACATCTCCGAAGGACAGGGGCACTAACGTTTCTTTATCCGTCACAAGTCCTCGCTCAAACGCCTCTGTTGCCCACGCAAGAGCAACGCCCGCGCTCATGACGTCCAGCCCCTGGCGTTCCATCTCCTCCAGGAGGGTCAGCACGCCGCCCGCATTGGTCACGCCAAGCATGGAGCCTGCAGCGAAAATGGGCTCATGATCGTACGAGACCTGACGATACTGGAACTCGTTCTGCTCCGCGAACTTCTCCCGTAATAGTCCCACGTGGATGCATCCGACAGGACATCCGGAACACGCTGTCTTCCGCAGGAGCAATTCCTCGGCAAAGCGTTCCCCGCTGATATTCTTGGCATTTTCGTCATGCGTCGACTGGAGATTTCGCCACGGGACCGCTTTGAGTTCATTGAGAATCAGCATATTCACCGGGGTCCCGAGATCGTGGTATTTCTTCATAGCCGGAGTCTGAGTAGCCTCCTGGTACACTGTCTTGAACAAATCCGGGTAGGCTTTTCCTTCGGGAAGGTCCAAATTCCCGTCACCGAGCACAACAATTCCCTTGAGCCTTTTGGCTCCCATTACAGCTCCGCCACCAAGCCGGCCGAAATGCCGGTACGTATCCACATTGATGCTTGCGTACGCAACCCCGCGTTCTCCGGCCGGCCCGATGCGAAGAATGCTCCTGTGGCCGGAATCGCGACCGGAAAACCGCCTGAGATGTTTTCCCGTTGCTAAGACGTCAAGACCCCATAAGTAATGAACGTCTTGGATTCCTATGCTCCGGTTGCCCACGATCAGGCAGGAAGGCGTTCGAGCCACTCCCTTGATCACCAAAGCGTCATAACCGGAAAAACGCAAAGCCAACCCCAGACGTCCGCCCGCATGAGTCTCTGCATATTCCTCGGTGTAAGGTGACTTGAATCCCAGGACCACCTTGCTCATGAGTGGAAAGTAGGCGGTCAGAGGGCCGATGGCAAAGATCAACGGTTGGTCCGGATGGTCCGTAGGTGCGTCCATGATGCCGTACGAAGCGAACAGGCCGGCAGCCAGGCCGCTTCCGCCCAGCAATTCCTGCGGACTGCCGAATAAAACAGGTTCGCTCTTACCCTCGGTCAGGTTTACCAACAGCACTCGAAAGGTTTCTTCATTTATCATCTTCTTCTCCAGCCGCGGACGGCAGCATCTCTAGGCATTCATGTGGACAAAAAGCCGTACACCGCCCGCAATGAATGCATACGATGGGCAGCCCTGTTTCCGAATCCATGTACACCGCATCTACCGGACACGCGTGAGAGCATTCGCCGCAGCGAATACATGAATTCCTTTTCACCAGCACTCCGCCCCCTTTTCGCTGGCGGAATGCATCAGTGGGACAGGCTTCCACGCAAGGAGCAGGGTCGCAGGCGAGGCAGACCTGTGCCTCGAATCCGGTGCTTAAACCGCCGGCAGAGCGAATCCGGATCCCGGTACGATGCCATGACAGGCTATGGTGTAACAATCTTGCGCATGCAAGGGAACAAGAGTAGCACCCGATGCAGCGTTCCATTCTGGAGGCGTGAAGGATTTTCATGAGGACCTCCCGTTTGCTGATCTAGAAAATGTGATCTTTCAGGACATCCTATGCCATCGGATGCGGCTGGCCTGTGCAGGAGAGTACATTGCTCCAGAGCTTTCCGTCCGGGTCTATCTTTCTCCTAGCCGAAACTGCCATGGTAATCGGCACATGTGTGAATTGACGTTGCCAGGCGCCAACTACCATGTTGGTTTTCCCAGCCATTGCAGCATGAACAGCGTTGTGCCCCAGCATCAAACAAAAGGCGGAATCATAAGGACTTGCGGGCATACTCCGAATCGTGTAGCTCGGATCAATGTATTTCAAATTCATTTCCGTGCCGGTCTCCTTGAAATATCGAGCAATGTGGTCCTTTAAGTGCAAGCCCACATCGCCGAACCTGATGTTTCCGGACGCATCCTTATCCCCTGTACTTTGAAGGAGATCTTGCCCCGCTCCTTCAGCGACAACTACCACCGCGTGCCCGCGGCCATTCAGTCTTTCCTCCAGGGCTCGGAGGAATACTTCCATAGTGAATTTAACCTCGGGAACCAGGCAGAAGTTGACATGGTTTGTGGCAACAGACGCGTAGGCTGCGATGAAACCCGAGTCTCTCCCCATCAGTTTTACAAGCCCAACTCCGTTTCTAGCGCCCAAAGCTTCCGCATGAGCAGCATAGATGGATCCTCTCGCTTCGCTAACAGCCGTAACAAAACCGAACGACATGTCCACACAGGAGATGTCATTGTCGATGGTCTTCGGGACGCCGATAACAGATATCGTCAAATTGCGTCTGCCGATCTCTTGTGCAATGGCGCCAGCTCCTTTGAGTGTTCCGTCTCCACCGATAGCGAACAGGACGCCGATATTCATGCGTTCGAGTGTGTCGACCATCTCCCCAACGTCCTGAGGCCCGCGAGACGATCCTAGGATCGTACCGCCTTTTTCCTGAATTTCTGCAACCAGATCGGGGGTCAGTTTGATAGGTTCGTGTCCATATTTTTGTGCAAGTCCTTCATAGCCGTAAGGGAATCCAAATACGCTTCGAACTCCGTAGTGGTGGAACAGGCCGAGGACTATTGATCGTATCACGTCGTTAAGACCCGGGCACAATCCCCCACAGGTCACTATTCCGCATTTGAGATTCGATGGATCAAAACAAATTGTCTGCCTGGGACCTGCCATTTCGAAAGCGGGTGGCTGTTGGCCCGAAGCGAGGAATCCCTGAATTTCTCCAAGGGTCCCATGGTAGAGGACCCGTTCGTCGTCACCCACGAAGCTCACGGCCGGCATGGGCGAGGGAATCCTGGATTCGCCAAGCGTTTGTACTTCGAAATCAGAATTCTTTAACTCCATCATGAATTATCACCCCGATTGATAATGTCTTCATCGCCCCATAGGCCATTACGAGACAGGTGCTCATGCGCGACCTGCGCTCCCCAGGACGTGCTCGTTCTTGTATTTGACCATCCTGATCAGCTCGTCACGAGCCGGGCCAAGGTACTTGCGTGGATCGAACTCTCCCGGCTTCTCTGCGAAGACCTTCCTGATTACTGCGGTCATGGCAAGCCTGCCGTCGCTGTCGATGTTGATCTTACACACCGCGGATCCGGCAGCACGCCTCAGCTGTTCCTCCGGTATGCCGACCGCGGCATCCATCTTGCCGCCGAACTGGTTGATCATTGCAACATACTCGGGCATGACCGACGATGCTCCGTGCAGCACTATCGGAAAACCCGGAATCCGATGCTCGACTTCCTCCAGAATATCGAACCGCAGAGACGGGGCCTCTTCACCAGGTTTTAGCTTGAACTTATAGGCGCCGTGGGAAGTGCCGATAGAAATGGCCAGACTGTCAACAGAGGTCCGTTCCACAAATTCCTCAACCTCCGAGGGTTTCGTGTAGTGAGATACCTCCGAGGAGACAGCGTCCTCGACTCCCGACAAAACGCCGAGCTCTCCTTCAACAGTGACGTCCCGCTCGTGGGCATAGTCCACGACCCGTTTTGTGAGCGCGATATTTTCTTCAAATGAATGGTGAGACCCATCGATCATCACCGATGAAAATCCGGAGTCCATGCATGCCCGACAAAGCTCGACGGTGTCTCCGTGGTCGAGGTGGAGTGCCACCGGCACATGGCCGCCGAGATCCGGCATCATCTCCACTGCTCCTTTCACCATCAACGTCAGCAGTGTCGAATTCATGTACTTTATGGCGCTGCCAGAACATTGTAAGATCACAGGGGATCTTGATTCAGAGCATGCCATTACGATCGCCTGAAGTTGCTCCATGTTATTAAAGTTGTACGCCGGGATAGCGTACCGGCCTTCCATGGCCTTCGTGAACATGCCCTTGGTGTTCACGAGACCCGACTCAGAATACTTGGCAAGAGCAATCATGTTAACCACCTGTTTCTGCGGGATGTCCTTAACTTCGATGAAGCCTAGGAAAGGTGAAATACAGCACTCGGAGTTCGTCACCAAAGCTCACGCGACGCCATCGCTAAGCCAGTCGCACATGGCTTCAATCAAGATCTCTGAGGTCCGTCGAAGCCCAGACTCCTGGGCCGGAACAACACAGGCTTAAATGTATTGTTAATGCATATTGAAGTGAGGATGATTTCAGTTGAATAAAGCCTGATTTGTCTTACCTGACTGTACCTAACTACTGGTCCACCAGTCAAGCACAAGTTCTTGATAGGGAAGTTCGGACACCATACTTGTCTTTCTGGAGCGCTCGGATTCCGGAAAACAGGAGGCCAAGGAGAACCCAGCTGGACGCGGGGTTTCAAAATGTGCTCCGCGGCCGGCGAGCAATGCATTTGTGCAGGCATCAGCTTAATCGAAGGCAAGGGACATTGAGATGCATTGTTGCCCCCACGCCCAGTGGACCTGGACCCCTTTTCCGAAAACTCCCATGCGGTCGCGGAGAAGGTACAGGCTAGCGAGAGACTGAGTCACCCGCACACCAACGGAAGAGAAGGCCCACGGCCCCACCTGCGTGTCAAATCTGACCTGCTGCTTGGTTGTAGCTCTCTCGCTACGATATTTAGCCTTACCAGCCTTTGATGGGGTAGATCATGTTCGCAGTGGCCAGGTCAAACGGATAGAGGATTTCCAGGGTCAACTTCCCGTCTTTCCCCTTTTGGTACTGCCCGATCATGCCCGTCCCCAGTTCATTCTGACCTATATCCGGGCCGCTGGTGGCGAACTTGATTCCTTTCCATGGGACAATTAGCTCCGCGGCATCGATCTTGATTTCGTTGGCCGCCTTCTGGATTGCTTCCGGCTTGGTAGAACCGGCTTTTTCCAGTACGTATACCCATGCTTGTGTACCGGTGAAGGAACGGGCTGAGGCGCCGCTGAAGTCTCTCCCCATTTTGGCTTTGTACAGATCGTTCACCTGTTTGGCTACCTTCTTAACATCGCCGATCCTGGGGCTGAACACAGTACGGGTAAGTATTCCCTCCACATCGTCGCCAAGGGTTGACAGGAACTCGGGACTTTCAAAGCCCGCGTCCTGACCCCAGATAACCTTGGGCTTTGCTTTCATGGACTTGAGCGTCTTGATCATCAAGATAGCGTCCGCTCCGTACCCGGCAACGAGCATGGTGCCGGGCTTGGGGGCCAGAAGGCTCTGAACTTCCGACGACAGGTCAGGGGCCTTGGCCGCGTAAAGCAGGCTGACCTGAGTGGCAAAGCCGTGAGCCTTCCCCACCTCCCTGATCGCCTCGTCCACGTTGGAACCCCACTCGGTCTTCTCGCAAGCTGAAACAATGGGTAGGAGTTGTTGCTTGTCCACGGCCCTAACGCCTTTTACCTTGCCCTGCGTCAACCCGTCCAAAAACACGAACAGATCGTTGGTGAAAGTGGTATCATGAGGAGTCGTGCGCCAAAACCATTTGAGACCCTCTTTAGTGAGCGCCGGGCTCGTTGAGGAATCGTTGATCAGCGGGACTCCGTAGCGCTCTGCCACTGCCGCCACGGTCTTGGTCACCGCGGAGTGATAAGCTCCCATCAGGCCGACTACTTTATCGTCCTGAATAAGCTTCTTCGCGAGGTCTGCACCTAGCTGCGGATTGCCTTGATGGTCCTGGATGACAAGCTTGATCTTGGCCCCTCCTAGAGACTTGATGCCTCCATTCTTGGCCATTGCCATGTCGATATCCGGCTTCACGTTGTTTGCGATCTCGGCGGCAAGTTCCGCCCCATCCCGCAACTCTCGACCTTCTCCGGCTGCGCCGCCGGTCAATGGATAGAGCACTCCTATCTTGATCTCCTCTGCCGCCAGGGCAGGGACGGCCAAAGCCAAGATGAGAAGCAGCACAACGATGAATAGCTTGCGCGGCATGATTGTTCCTCCTTTTCGTTGACTTCAAAAGCAGCTTTGACAGATCCTAACCAGACGTTTTCAAACACTGTGGGCGACCAAACCGTAAGGTGTCAAGCCGATCTTCTACGGTAGGTTTGAAGAATCTATTTCATATTGAAATGTTACTGGCACAAAAGAAATTTGTGGCACCGGGATGACTCTCAATGGCTTAATCCCTGATGACCTCATCCACCGTAAGGTCGCTCATAAACATGTGGCCAGGTTTGTGAGTGATCATGAACGGAACCCGCGAGGCCCTTGCCACGGCCTGAGGAGTGATACCGCAGGCCCAAAACAGCGGGACTTGTCCAGCCTCCAGTTGCAACGGGACCCCCCCGTATTCGGGATCGGGCCTACCCAGGTCGATCTCCAGCACGCTGGGATCTCCGACGTACACCGGCCCTCCATGAGTTTGCCTGAACCTGGAGGTAAGCACCACGACATCCGTGACTTTGTCTCCTGCGAAAGCGCGGGCCGTCACGACCAAGGGGCCGGCGAAACGTCCCGCAGGCTTACATGGGATATTGCTCACATAGATTCCGGGCTCCCGTCCTTCGGCATGGTGAGCCTGGGGAAACCCCGAACTGTCGAGCACTGCGTCGAACGTGTAGGAACACCCCAAAAGAAACCCCACGAGATCCTCGCGCCAGAGGTCAAGCAAATCGGCCCGTTCCTCTACGATTTCTCCGTCCCGGAATACACGATAGGCGGGAAGATCGGTCCGCAGGTCCGCGCCGGGAGCTATGTCCCGCAATACCGGATTGCCGGGCTCGGTCACTTCAAGCACCGGACAGGGCCTCGGGTTCCGGTAACAAAAAAGCAGGAAATCGAAAGCCAAATCGCGTGGCAGGATAGCCAGGTTCGCCTGGACAAAGCCGGAACACTGTCCGGATGTCGAGTTTCGCCACTGGCCTTGCCGGCAAGCGGCGCGCAGAATTTTCGGGTCGTCATATTGACTTGCGGCTGTCAATGAATAACTCCTTGTGCGAAGAAAGTGTGCTGTTGCGAACCGGAATGATTCGGTGCTCCAACCATGTCAGGCGTCAGGCCGGTGACTGGTCGTGGGATGGGTCCCTGGACCTCGAATACGACCCCGTATCTTCCTCCTACAAGACACACCAGATACAAAACCGTCGCCACGTTGCTGAAAAAGCCTGTATTTTTCCCCTTTTAAGGATACTTCACCATATGCCCCCTGTCAAGCACAGTTTTCCACGCCGCCCTTACTCGAACACCTTTTGTAGTGCCCAGTCAAGGGAAACGCCGAGGCAAAATAATAGAAAACTTACTATACCTCTAACTTAACAAGTGGTACATATTCAGGGTAGGGCCATTGTCAACGGCTCAATGAAATCTTTACCGAAACACCGAGAGGAGATGATGATGATGAATAAATCAAGTCTTCTAAGGGCTCTTTTCTTGGCGCTCACCATGTGTGCTGCCACGAGTCTTTGCGCCTGGGGAGCCGACCCGATAAAAATCGGCGTAATTGGGCCGATGCAATTCACTCAGGGAGAGGGACACTGGAATGGGGCCACACTCGCTGCCGAACAAATTAACAAGGCGGGCGGAATCTCGGTGCAAGGAACCAAGCGGCCCATTGAGCTTGTAAAGGTCGATTCCAATGAATTCCTGAGTATTCCTGACGCTACCAATGCAATGGAGTTGGCTATCAGCAGGTATCGGGTAGACTTCCTGCTCGGTGGCTTTCGCACCGAGGCCGTCCTGGTGATGCAGGATATCGCCATGGACAACAAGAAGATTTTCATGGGCTGTGGCGCTGCTCATCCTGAGCTTTGCGAGCGGGTCACAAAGGACTATGACCGGTACAAGTACTGGTTCCGCGTAACGCCCGTTAATTCCAAGTTCCTTGTGAAAGTGGACTTTATCCTTCTTCAGATGGCAGCCGAAGCCATGTCCAAAGAATTGGATATCCCCAAGATCAAAGTTGCCATCGTCGCTGAAAAGGCGGCTTGGGCAGACCCGATAGTGGGTGTAGCGCAAGAGAACCTGCCCAAAATGGGCATGGAAATAGTCGGGGTTTGGAGGCCGTCGCCTACGGCTACAGACACGACCTCCGAGCTATCTGCAATTCAGCGTGCAGGGGCCCATATCATTTTCACCACCTTCTCGTCCTCGGTGGGGATACCTTTTGCCAAGCAAGCAGGGGAACTCAAGATCCCCGCCCCTTTGGTGGGAATTAATGTTGAGGCCCAAAAGGACGGCTTCTGGGAAGCCACGGGCAAAAAAGGGAACTACAGTGTCACTGTGGGCACCTATGCAAGAGTGAAGATCAACGACACGACAATTCCCTTTTTTGACGAGTACAGAGAAAGATTCAAGGAAAGCCCCAATTACACTGCCGGAACTCACGACGCTATTGTGATTCTTAAACACGCTATAGAGACAGCCGGGACCCTGGACTCGGACAAGCTGGTTCCAGTGCTAGAGAAAACCGACCTTAAGTTGCCCCAAGGAAGATTGGTATTCACAAAAGATCATGATGTCACATGGGGACCGGGTTTTGTAACGGAAGTGGGGACCGAGTGGCAGGACGGGCACAACATGTGTGTGTGGCCCTACAACTGGGAAGGCGTCACGTATGAGGGCGCTGTACCCTACAAGCTGCCCGACTATGTGGTAGAGCATTACAAGAAGAAGTGAGGTGGACACAGACCCTCGCTCAGTGACCTTTTGCCAAAAACTGGTCCAGGTTCCAAGTTAGGACGTGTGCCAAACAAGGCGATCGTACTGTTCGGACTGGTCATGGCAATCGGCCAGGGGTGCCCCCCTCCCCGGCGGGCCGTTTATCATAAGGCATTGCTCTTCGGCGTGGCCGTGCAAGTGTGCTTATTTGTGCAAGCCACTTTTTTTCATGGCGACAAGATTTCTCCAAGTAGGTCGAGGGACTATACCTCCAACTTAGCAAGTGGCACATAATACAGGGGCAGGCCAGATAAGGAACCATACAATAAGTAGTTGAGCGGGATCACTGTCAAACCATGCAGCAATTGTCAGTCACCAGGCTTGAACCTGCCGACCAAGATACCGTAGTCGGCTTGCTCGTCGCCCAGACGAGAGAGCACCGAATTCAGGTGGAGAGCGAGTCGCTGTCTCAGGTAGTGGCCCGCGTCTTGTCCGATGAGCAGTATGGATTTCTCCTTGTGGCACGTGTGGATAGAGATATTGTTGGGGTCGCCTACGTGGCCACGATCCTCAGCGTGGAACACGGGGGTCTTGTAGGATGGGTGGAAGAACTTTACGTTTCGCCCGCGTATCGGGGGCAAGGAGTTGGCAGAACCCTGCTGAATGGTGTATTGGAGCAGGCACAGGAGCTTGGTCTTGTTGCCCTCGATTTAGAAGTGGACGTCGAACATGAACGGGCGGCATCCCTCTATGCCCGCTTTGGGTTTCGCAAGTTGATGCGTTCACGTTGGGTCAGGGCGCTCACCCCAAAATGATGGTTTCTAGCAGATAGACACAGTCAAGTAACGTTGTGGGCTCGTTTTGAGATGCAAGTGATTCCAGTGGGCCTACGGTTATGCTATTTCTCAATGCTATGCGGAATCCGATCAGGAGCATAGAGTGCCGTGTTGGCTGACCATAGCAATCGGCCAAGTGTATCCACTCCCCGGGGGAGTGAAAATCATAAAGCAGTGGCCTTTCAGCTGGCCGTACTATTGATCTTCTTTTCAGTGGCCAACGCCAAACAAACTCTTATTGCAGAACTACGAAGCCGAATCCATCCTTGCCGGTGTTCTTGACTCGACACATGGCTTCATCAGCGTACTTGATGAGTTGGGCAATGTCTTCGCCGTGGTTGGGATAAAGCGCGATTCCGATACTCGCGCCAACAGCCGCCTGTTGGCCATCACTTAAGATGACGGGCTGCGACACGAGGCGGACTACCTTTTCGGCAATCTGTGCCGCATTAGTGGGTTGTATGATTCTTGATTGCTGGTGCAGTGCTTGTCAGCAACTCGGTAGTCCGGTTGAATACATCAACCAGCACATCCATAAAGCTGTCACATTCCGTCTTAGTCAGAGATTTCGCCGGAATTATCAGCAGTAGGGACAGGCGACTATTGTAGATGTATGCAAGCAAATGTATGGCGTCGCCCCCCACATGTTTGTAAGCTGCGCCGTGCATATCGATGATTTCCAGGTTCCCGAAAGCCGTCAGGCTGGAATCCCTGCCCATTCCTTTGCCATCGAATCGAGGAAACAGAGATCCCATAAATGTCACCGCCGCAGAGTACTGCTGATGCTTCATAAAAAAACCCGGAACCCTACGCCTGAGTCCCAACGGAAAGTAGTAAAACAGTTTGGACCCGAGCAAGAATGACTGGCGGGTAGTCAGATCGGCCCCCTTTTCAAACTGCTTCCTGCGTAACGAGGCTAATTCATGGACGAATTTCAAATAATCTCGTCTCTGGTCGGGATCTGACCGGAAGAATATGACGGAAGAATAGTTCTTTTCGCTTTTGCCGCCAAATCTCCCCCTCATATTTACCGTAACGGCAGACGTGATCCTTCCAGGTTTAAGATTGTGTTTTCCGTTCCAGTCGTCCAGGGCGAGGTTTGTGCAAGCAACCAGATGGTCTATAACATGCAGCGAATTGCCCGAAAAAGAATTGAGAATTCTAGCTGAATCCTCAACCGAAAAAAACCTTTTCACGTGCCATTCCCTGGTATCCTTCCTGTTCCCACTTCCCCAGGGAAGCACAGGCCTGACCTTCCGGTACCGCAGATCCCGCTTCAACTGCCTCAAGAAATCCTTCCATCCGAACCGTCGTTCAACCGACTCTTTTTTCTTTGATGTGGAGGATACGTATGGATTCTCCAGCCATAGTGGCGGCTTGCCGCTTACCACAGCTTCATACTCTCCCATGACAGCTTTCAAAAGGGTTAAGACTGCTTCCGCGTCACCGGCAGAATGGTGCATCAGCAGGACAAATACAAAGTGATCGTTTCCCGCGGCCAGTACATGTATTTCAACCGGAGGCTTCAGGAACAGATTCCAATCGCTATCCAGGCGAGGGATCATGTGGAACATAACGGAATCGAAGACTGGTTCCTCAGGATATGATTTCGAGAGTTCGCTCATGACAATGGGAACATCCATTTCCGGACAGTGCTCCCTTACGAGAAAGAACCGGCCCCTTTTTCGGACCTCCTTCAGGCGGCTCGTGAGCACAGGAAATTTTACCGATGCTTGCCTGACCGCTACTGCAAAAGCCTGCTCATCGAAGGTGCCCACGGCCTCGGCCGCTAACAGGATAATGTTCTTCACATTCCCGTAGCTGGTCAATGCCATAACATCTGATATGATATCCAGCCGTTCCTGCTCCATAAGATTCAGAATTCCCTTCAGCTCCGTATAGCCAGCATTCCCCTTATGGTAATAGATTTCAGAAGCTTCTGTCAAAGATCCCCGCATTTCAGCCGCAGGCCGGTCGACGGGGAGAATGGAAGCAACGGGAACCCGCTTTTTGTGCCAAAAAGGGTTTCCCGGAAAGCTCGACAATTTTGCACCGAATATCAAGAGATCAGTCGACCCGCATATCCCTGGCGTCGCAGGGAATCCTTCAGCAGCCCGGCCAGATCATGAGGTCTGAACATGAACCGGAGTCCCGTGCTCAATCCAAAGCTGTTCGCTGCCCGAAAATATCGCCAGTACGGCATCGGCATCCTGAATAGTTTGAAGAACAGGGCAGCAGCCTTGGAAAACACCAGTATTCTCTCATCAAATCCCAGATAGACTTCAGGACAAGCCGCAGCCGCTCTGGACATCTGTTCAACCGCTTCTTCCAGATCGAGGTCCTCGGAAAGATACCACAACGTCTCCCCGAGATCGGCATCTGCCTTCACGAACCCTTCTCTAGATGCGATATCCCATAGCGCAGTCCCCGGATAGACTCGAACACCAGTGAAGAAATGAGCAACGTGAATAACCGGCCGACCGTTCTTCCGCAGGTATTTCAAAGCAAAATCGAGTGATTCCTGAAGCGTCCGGTTGGTTTCTCCCGGCCCTCCAATCATGAAAAACCACCAGACTGCAAAGGCGGTCTGATTGATGGCTTCTGCAGCATGGAAAATTTCGTCCGGAGAGAACCCCTTTCGGTAATTTCTGATCATGGTGGGCGAAGCGGATTCCGGTGTGATCATGAACGACCTGAACCCTGCCCGCCACATAAGATTCAAGAACTGTTTGTCCAGCTTATTCGGGCTCACGCCCATTGAAGTGAATTCCGCGTTCCAGGGTCTGCGTATAATCTCCTCGAGAATCGCTACGGAATGTTCGAACGGATCATTGAAGACTGAATCCACAAATTCGAAAGATTTCGGCCGATACTTCAACAGGGCCTCTTCAATCTCATCGACGACATCAACCGGGGAGCGAAGCCGCAACCTATTTCCTTCCAGAGACTGGTTATAGGTGCAGTAGATGCAGCGCTGCCTGCACCCCCTTTTAGTTTGCACGTTGTAACTGCTCCCTATTCTCTGGTACGGCTTTAGATCGATCCATCTCCCCAGATCGGGCGCGGCAGCCGTGAAATCGTTGAGCTCAGGTTTGGTCAGGTGAAATCTGCCATCCACCGTCATGCCTACGCCGGGAATGTCTTGCGGCGACCGCCCGCTTTCCAATGCCTCCATGAGCCGAACAAAGCTGACCTCACCATCGGCAACCACTATGTAATCAGCTCCCAGCAACTTGAAGACCTCAGCCGGCATGAGAGTTGCCCCAGACCCCCCCACAACCAGAGGAACATCCGCACATAGGCGAATTTGCTTAACTATTTTGGTAAGTTCAGGAAGATAAGAGACCGGGTGGATCATATTGACATTGTCTATATTTCGGACGGAAATCCCTATAAGTTGAGGCCGAAAAGACTCGACAGCCTGCCTTATTGCCTTGCCGTAATTCCTCCGGACAAAACATAAATCCAGTACGCTTACTACATGCCCGGCGGCCTCGGCTGCTCCTGCCACGTAACAGATACCCAGAGGAGGAGCCGCCAAAAGATCCCCTTTTCTGTTGCTATTAATTAGTAAAACACGCAATTATCCGTACCTCTTGCCACTGATTGGATTTCAGCCGTAGCCTATGGACGTGCAGGACGGAACGGTCTGCCGGAAGCGTCGAGGTCAAGTCACGATCCCGGTGCCCGATGCCATCCCCCCTAGTGCAGCGGCGTATCTACTCCAGGCGCTCGAAAATGTGTTTGACGAATTCAAACAGAGGTTCACGCCGATTTTTCATGAGAATCGTGCCATCTGCCTGAGGTGACTACCGGATCCAAACCTGTGGGCTCGTAAAGGTGATTGTCGTAGGTTGTCCCTCGCCATTGGAGAGCGTCCTTCATCAAGATCTTTTTGATCATGACCGCAAAGGTCCATATCAAAAAGAAGTTTCCCAGACACATCAGCACGCAATATTTCTTGGCGATACCCAACTGGGAGCAAAACCAAGGAGGGACTACCAGTAGTTCCACAACAAAAATTAGAGGCAATACGAACCAGGTATTGGGAAAGAGTTCTTGCGCAGCGGGCACAAACATATACAGAGCAAGAAACCCGGCAAGAGGACTCATGAGCACGTGTATAACCAGATGCCGGACAACTGTGGCTACTTCGTAATTCATCGACCCGCTGAGTATTCTCGTCCACCCATCCAGGGTCGCTCGGAATCCCGTGAACATGTGCGTTCGCAATAGATGTCGACCGTTGGCAAAAAGGAGTCCCAGACCTGACGCCTTGACCCTCTTTCCGATTCCGATGTCTTCCACGGCCAAGCCCTTCACATCATGATGACCACCGATTTTGTCGTAAGCGTACCTGCTTATCAGGTAAAACATCCCGTTGGCTGAGGCTACAGGGCTGGCGGGATCGTTTACTTTAGGTAACGGAAACAAGATAGAGGACGCAACCGCAAATGCCGGCTGGAGGGCTTTCTCCCAAAAGGTCTTCAGTATGAATTTGGGGCTAAGGGTTACCATGCTCACCTTATGCTTCAACGCCGCCTGATAACATTGCCGAAGCGCAGTCCTGTCGAGCCTACAGTCCGCGTCGAGAAAAGCCAGCCATTCGCCTGAAGCATGCCTGACTCCTACATCCAGGGCGTGGCACTTACCGGTCCATCCCTGAGCCAGTTCGCGTAATGTGATCAATGTGAAATTGGATCTGTCACGGGCCAAGTCAGATGCTATCGACCCGGTGAGGTCTTTGGACCTGTCGTCGACCAGAATAAGTTCATAGTGCGGATAATCCTGTTCCAAGACGGACCGCATACATTCTTCTATCGTTGCCTGTTCATTATGTGCAGGCACTATAACTGAAATAAGTGGAAAATCTTCCGATGAATCTCTGTTAGCCTCGGGCCGGATACCCGGAACGTATATCCAGCTCTGCAGCAAGTCTCGCAACCCGACTGTCCAAAAATAAATTTGAAAAAGCAACACGGCAAATGCAACTGTTAGAAGAAGATGATTCAATCTAGTCACCTGACTTGAGATCGGTTCAAGCTCTGAGAACTTGCCCGGAATTATGCGCGGTCCTAACATTCCGCGAATCTACGGGTTCATAACGGGTCGAAGGATCGTTCCTTTAGTCCTGGAAAGGTCCCCGTATGCTTCCAACGGGGCACGAGGGAGGCGAAACCGTCATGAGGCTCCTGGAAGCGCGGATTACGTCAAGCTTTTTAGCGTAGTCCACTCCAGCGAATTCGTCAACAATTTTTCAGATCCGCGGTGGTCACCGGAAGACAGCGTGCTAAGATACGAATGTCTGATAGGCCCATGCAATACAAAATGCCGCCAAAGCTATCCAAACGATTATGATAACTGCGGCGGCGACTCGACTTCGAGGTTTGCCATTTAACATGGCTTCTTCCGCTCGCGCCCGGCACTCGTTTGAGACTGGAGGCAGTATCATCTTGATGGCCAGAGCAATACCAAGTGGAAGTAGGATTACATCGTCCAGGTAACCCAAGATCGGCACGAAGTCCGGAATTAGATCAATGGGGCTCAATGCGTAGGCGACAATGCCGCCAACGAGAAGCTTGGCATACCATGGTGTTTCGGGATGGCGAGCAGCAAGATAGAGGGCAAATGTCTCTCGTTTGAGACTCAGCGCTCGTTGTTTGAGGTCCTTCACCAATGACCGAGGATCATTGGTGTCCCCGGAATTATATTCTAAGGCGGGATCACTCCTTTTTACCAAACAGGCCTCCCAGCATCCCGGTTATCCCTTGAACCACGCCGCCTAGTCCTTCCGTTTCAGCGCCGCTGATCAGGTTTTCAACTTGACTACGGAAGGGCTCCGGCAGCTTGGACTTCAAAAACTCGATCACAACATCGGCCACTTCACGAGCTTGTTCTTCCGACATACCTGTTTTCTGCACAAGCAGATTAATGAGTTCGTCCATATCTGTGATCTCCATTTCGTGTTTTTATCAAACCATCGTCCAGAATTTTGCGGCAGTCTCGCCATCCGGAGGTTTGTGGGTCCAGGTGACGAATGGTTCCCTGGAGCCTTTAAAGTCTAAGTTCCTCCTCCCGAAAGGCCGGTAAAGGCAAAACCCTCGTCACGTTGCCGAAAACGTCCCCGTTGATCTTTTCTCAAGCCTAGCTCCCAACCTCTTTTCGGTCAATCACAATCTTCACCGTAGGACTGCTCAGCAAACGACCGGGTGGCGAACCAATGGCATCTGTGTAACGACATGCCTCGACGCTCCAGCCTTTACTGCGTTAGACACTGCTCGCGTCCCGGACAATCATTGAATTCAAACAGCCCGTGAGATTCAGGGTCGCGCGATGCCTGTTCCGTACCCCCGCCGTGTGAAGGCGAAAACGTCCCCGATAAACCGGTGCTTTGGCGAGAATCCCCTATAATTCCGAGCGCAGTCAATACAGGTCAGTACGTTAAGATCCGTTTCAGTCCACAAAAATCTGAACATTTTCTGAACAAGCTCGCCAGCCCAAGAGGTTTCGCTATCGTTACAGCACCTAGTCATGAATCGAGCGCGAGCAAACGGTTGGACAGAAGCGTTCCCACGAGCGCATCCTCTTCGCATTAATCCCCGTGCAAAAGCCCGGAAGAAGCGTCACCTTCCTGTGTAGAACGGTTCCGCTTCATCCTGACCTCCCTGTTTAGCCCAGATCCTACTCCATCCGAACTTGGAGGTTGGTCCGGTTTTTGGGGACAGGTCATGATGCCTGTTCGGAAGGCGACAGGTTGGCCACCTCCGGCGCACTCTCACGTGCTTTCCGTAACATCATAAGCAATACGGTTGCCGCTAACATACAAACCACCAAGAAGATAGTCCCTCCGGCAAAAGAGCCTGTGGCATCACGAATGAAACCCATAGCGTAAGGACCTACGAATCCGCCGAGATTGCCTATGCTGTTGATCATTGCAATGGCTCCGGCAGCCGCGGTGGTAGTCAAAAAAGACGAGGGGATGGACCAGAAAGGACCGAACGAGCTGTAAATACCCATGACAGACAGTGTAAAGAAAACCATGGACACAGTGATGCTGATGTCAGCTAAAAACACGCTGCCGGTAAGCCCCACTGCGCCAATCAGCATACCGGCGATAGTATGATAGCGACGTTCACCTGTCTTGTCTGAGTGCCGCCCAATCAGGTACATTGTGAAGAAGGCGAAGATATACGGCACCATTACCAGAAAACCGACCATCTGGTTAGTCAACGTGGTGGACAAGCCTTTCACCAAAGTCGGCAAGAACATGGTCACGCCATAGAACCCACAAACCCATGTGAAATAGATTCCTGAAAGCGTGAGAACATCCCCGTCCGCGAAAGCCTGCATCACTGTATAAGTCTTGCGATTCTGCTTGGCAGCCCTTTCAACGGCCAGCGCATTGACCAACCAATCCCGTTCCTCATTGTCCAACCACGCAGCGTCCTCAGGCTTGTTGGTCAAGTAATAAGGGGTGATGATGCCCAGAATAATGGCCGGCAAGGCCTCCATGATGAATAGCCATTTCCAACCGGCCCATCCCATCCACGTGAGTCCCAAGATGTAAGTGGATACCGGCGCGCCCACTATATTGCAAATCGGCAGAGACATCATGAAAAAAGCCACTGCTTTTGCTTGGTCCTGGGAGCGGCACCAGGTGCTTAGGTAATAAATAATACCTGGAAAGAAACTGGCCTCCGCAACGCCTAAGAAAAATCGAACGGTGTAAAACTGCATCGGGGTGGAAACCCAGGCCGTGAGGCCGGAAATAATCCCCCACGTGATAAGGATCCTGGCGATCCACACTCTGGCCCCAACCTTCGTCATGATCAGGTTGCCCGGCACTTCCATAATGAAATAGCCGATAAAAAAGATGCCGGCCCCCAATCCGTAAACTGCACTACTGAACCCAAGGTCCTTGTTCATGGATAATGCTGCATAGCCCACGTTAACCCGGTCCAAGAAAGCCACTATATACAGCAAACCCAAGAACGGCATTAGACGCCAAAAAACCTTACTTACGGTACGCTTTTCCACGCCACTGTCCATCTCTGACCTCCTCTCGGTTCCATCTCCGGTCTCAAGCTGAGTCATCCTCCATCTTCCATGTCTCGCTCCCTATTCTTGAACTCTCATGACATCACGGAATGCGTAGCCTTTCCAGAGTGCTTACAGGTTACAAAACTTGCTGTTATTCCGACCTCCTAAAGAGTTGCTTGGACGGAAGCCGGCTCACGGATTTCCAGCAGACTTCGCGACCTTCTTTTCAGATGTTCCGTCTGTTTTTCCTCCTATTTCAAAACTGCGCCAGTGTTGGCTGACGTCACGAGTCTCGCATATCGGACCAAATAACCGCCCGTCACTTTCAGCGCAGGTTTTACCCACTCTGCTTTTCTCTTGCTTAGCTCCTCTTCATTCACACTTACGCTGAGTTTCCGTCCAGGTATGTCAATTGCGACAATGTCCCCTTCTCTCACCAGTGCAATCGGACCACCTTCCATAGCTTCCGGAGAAATATGGCCCACGCACGCCCCACGGGTAGCTCCGCTAAAGCGGCCATCCGTAAGAAGTGCGACGCGTAAATCCATTCCGGCAAGCACAGCAGTCGGATTAAGCATTTCGCGCATTCCCGGACCACCTTTTGGCCCTTCGTAGCGGATCACCACTACGTCTCCGTTATTGATTTTCTTACCGGTTATCGCCTCGATGGCTTCATCTTCCGAGTCAAACACCCGGGCCTTGCCTTCAAAGCGCAACATGTCTTCAGCGACAGCGCTCTCTTTTACAACAGCTCCATCAGGGGCGAGGTTGCCTGTGAGAATGGCAATTCCACCTTTATTCCGATATGGATCCTCTACGCTCCTTATGACATCCGGTCTAGAAATGGCGGCGTTTTCGATTCTTTCCCCGACAGTGCCGTTTACAGTCGTGGCATCGACGTGAATGATCCCCAGTTTTGAAAGTTCCTTCATGACAGCCGGAATACCGCCGGCTTCATGGAGATCCTGTAGGTGATGGGTGCCCGCAGGGCTTAGCTTGGTAATGTATGCAGTTTTTGTGCTTATGGCATCGAACAGGGACAATGGCAGTTCCATGCCGGCCTCATATGCGATGGCAGGCAAATGCAGCACCGTGTTAGTGGAACCGCCGATACCCATGTCAACGGCAATGGCATTTTCAAACGCTTTCATGGTCATTATGTCGCGCGGTTTGATATCCTTGGCCACCAATTCGACCGCGAGGGCGCCGGCTTTCTTAGCCAACATTCTCCGTGCACCCACGTGTGCAGCCGGGATGGTCCCGTTGCCTGGCAAGCCCATTCCCAGCGCCTCCGTCAAGCAGTTCATGGTGTTGGCTGTGAATAAGCCCGCGCAGGAACCGCATCCCGGGCAAGCAGCCTTTTCCATACAGTCTAGTTCTTCAGCGGTGATTTTTTTGGCCTCATATTGCCCAGCAGCCTCAAAAATATTGCTTACACTGATGTCCCGCCCTTTGTACCGCCCAGCGAGCATTGGACCGCCGCTCACCACGATAGAAGGGATATTCAGACGAGCCGCGGCCATCAACATGCCGGGAATAATTTTGTCGCAATTAGGAATTAGAACCAGACCGTCAAACCCGTGAGCCATTGACATGGCCTCAATAGAATCGGCAATAAGCTCACGGCTGGCCAGCGGGTATTTCATACCTTCATGGCCCATCGCTATGCCATCGCAAATACCTATGGATGGGAACTCAACGGGTGTACCACCAGCCGAAGCTACACCGAGTTTTACGGCATCGGCTATGTCCCGCAAGTGGATATGTCCCGGAATAATCTCGTTGAACGAATTGACCACACCAATTAGCGGCTTCTCCAGGTCCTCGGGTGTGTATCCCATCGCGTAAAACAAAGACCTGTGTGCGGCCCTGGTAGATCCCTTCTTGACAATTTCACTTCTCACAGCTTCACTCCTCCTCGTTGGTTTGTTGTTTGGAAAGGCAGTGTAAAACCCCTTGATCTTCAAGCCCGGCCCAGGGCCTATATCGCCCAACACCTTAATGAGATTCCCTCCCCTTCGGGAGGTGACAAGTATGATGCTCGGAGCGTTCGTTCCGGGGCGTTATGGAATAGCCGAAACAGAACCGACGTCCCTCTCTCACAGCGGCCCCCCCGCTGCTACTTCGAGACAGATCTGCTTTCTTCGCTTTGTTCACTTTCTTTTCTTAAACCCTGCCTTGAGGATGCCGACTTACCGGCGCCTTAATGCATCCCCTCTTTCTATGCCATGTTCACCGGCCTTTTGAGGAATCCATGTCAACGACGATGACCAAACACTCGCTTTCCTCCGAGCCCGCGTTTTGAGCCCTGTGAGGCACTGAAGGATCGAAATGTATTGCATCCCCAGCCTCCAAGGGTATCTTCTCATCCCCATAAACCAGTTCGATTTTGCCCTTCAGGCAGAGCAAGAATTCTTCCCCCTTGTGGTCGAAAAGGAATTTGGGCTCTTTTCTTGTGACGGGATAAACGAGAAGAAACGGTTGAATGACATGCCTAAGTTTGAAATCCGTCAGCGAATAGTAATTATGTCCAATGCCCTGTCCCCGGCGCACGACTTGTCTGCGCTCGTTATTCCGCGTGACGGAATATGATTTCTCATGGTTCTCCTCTTCCTCGAAGAAGACGCTTATGGTTACCTCTAACCCCTGGGCGATTTTGGACAGGGTGGCAATGGGGGGCGAGCTCCGGTTGTTTTCAATTCTTGATAGCAGTGCCTTGGAAAGGCCCGTCTTCGCACTCAATTGAGCGAGTCTCAGATTTTTTGCCTTTCTTATATGGCGAATTTTGTCAGCGATCCTTTTCTGTATCATATTTGCGTTCTCTTGCTGTGGTTGCAGCAGATTAGAACTTTAACCGGAAGCAATATTTTGCACCGTAATAAATTTCGGTCTACGTTGTCAAGCCTTGTTCAGCCAAAAATCATACTCAACGAAAAAATCATGATTATCATATGGAGTGCTTCATGTTAACAAAGACACTTCTTATGTTGCATTATCTGCAAATACGAGTAGGATACTCGCTTCCGGAAGTTCGATGGCCGAAAACGGGAAGAAGCGATAGGGGTCGTGGGGGCATATAGCCATATTTCGGAAGTAAATCATAAAGAGATTAGATGGTCATGATGCATAGTTCAACAAGCAGCCGGTGTTTTAATAGCTTATAATTATTGGAGATGTTTTTTGTGGCTCAACTGATAATAGACGTGCCACCACAATGAAACCGCCAATCAAAACGTGAACCTAGCAAACCCGACTGTCTGGAGGATTCATTTCACCACTTCATCCAAAGTCTCACAAGCCTCATCTTCGATTTGTTCAATGCCCTTTATTATTTCACAAGTCTCAGGGGATGAGAGCCCCCACTCTTCAATGAAGCGCTCTAAGTGCTTCGCTACCACGCTCCCCAGGTGCATTCCGACCGAAAGGCCAATCCAGAATTCCATCAGAGTTCCTCCTGCATGATTGGTTGGTATACAGTGAGTGTGTCCCCTTCAATGCTTAATTCGATGTTTCTAACTACTTCTGCTCCTATTTAACGATCTTCAGATACAACTTGAGAGCCTTTTCGAGGTGGTGACTCTTACGTCCCCCAAGAGCCTCTAATTGAGCCACGAGGTCAGACGGAAAACGAGCAGCTATCATTATAGTGGGCAAGGTGGACGGCCTGCCCTTGGCAGTTGTGGGGCGTTCAGCAACATCTATGTCCCGCATGAGAATTTCCTTTGCACGCCTGATGATTTCATTTTCGGATAATTCCTGATTGGTATTAGCTGCGCTCTGTATGACTGCGTCATTGGTTTTGTTAGCGGGGCTTTCGGTTCGGTCCGGATCCCTGATTTCTGGGGGTGGCCATAATCTACATTTTTTCCATTGCTCCAGTTCCCTAGCCCGATTATCCGACCCTTTGGTCCCTCGGGGCAACACTTTGAGGAGAGCTTCTCTTACAGCCGTTTGCTCATCCATGCCTGACCGGAGATTTTCTTGATACAATTCCCATCCAACAAATCTCTGTTGTTGTGTTTCGTGAGCTAGTTCATCAGATTTTCGGTTTCTCGGTTTGTCCATTCGTCTGGGCTCCCTTCTTCATGCATTCTTCCGGCCGGTCCTCATCCCTGCTCACCACCTCGTCGATCAATGAGTCTTTCTTCTCGAGCCGCTTTACGACTTCTTTAAACTCCGTTGAGAATATCGGACCGTTGGGTTTGCTATTTTTCATTGCCTGGTCTCCCCTAACAACGTCATACACCGTCAGGTGGAGTTGTGCAACAGCCTTTATAAAGAGGCCTGTGGGGGGCTATGCTGCGCACACAGAATAACCGGACCACGGACAGAGGACGAGGAGGGCTTGTAGTTACCTTCCCTACATGCCCCCTCACGACTCAACTGCCCTATTCGGCGAAAAAGCCATGCTGGGGCCTTCCTTTTATTAAGATCGTCTTGTACTAACATTTCCGGAAGCAAGAATAACGGTTGACTCCGGGAGTGAAGCTCAAGTAGGCTAACAGCCGGATTAAAACACCTTTCCATCCCAACGACGATGAAAGGCCATGACTATCCGGAAACTCAATGCGAAGGCGCTTGCGGCGGACATTCGTGGTGGGCTGGACGATTCTGCTCTCATGGATAAGTACGGCCTTTCCGCTTCACAATTGCAAATTGTTGTAGGAAAATTGTTGCAGGCCCATTTGATCACGGAATCCAACTTGTCCGGCAACCTTAACCACGGAACTATTGGGGCAGAGAGGCCCCACCCTATACCGGCAGTCCCGCAGGTCCATGACAAGACTGATGCGAAAGAATTCGCAGGCAAATGTCCACATTGCGAGATGCCTCGAACCAGAGGTGAAACCGAATGTAGTCATTGCGGGATTATTTTTTCTAAAGTGGAACAGATTTGTCCCTCAGCGGAGCCGAATCGTATCGCGGCCGGTAGCATTGATCCGGCAATGCAGACTGGAACGTATCACGATCTCATTGCCGGAATTTTCTATGAAGAGGCTGCCGAAGTCCAAGAGAAAAAAAGGAAAAAGAAGCTGTGGGCCATTCGTACCGCAGTGGCTTTAAGTCTAATACCCATCCCCTTTGCTCTCTTGGGTTACGGCAGGCAGATTGTGCTGGTTTATACTCTCGGCTGCGCTCTCTTTGTCTTGCTCTATTATGTGGTTGTCGTCTACTATGCGGCGCAGCAGAGTCGGCTTTATGGCCTCCTGTGCATCGGATTTTCTCCGGTGGCAATCCTGTTTGTCATTCTCAATTGGAACACTTTATTTGCAGGCAAGCTATTGCCGAAATTATGGCTCGCCCTCATGATTCCACTGACGGCAATCCTTTATCTTGCAAAATATGGCCATCTAAGAATATTTCCTTGCGGTTAACCTAGCCGTCGCCTTGCCCTTTTTCACCTTCGTAAAGTTGAAAAACCTGTGCGGCCCTTTCTCTCGCCACATTGAATTGTCGGCAATTTGAAATGATCGGCTTCTGTTCCTAAGGATCGGATTCGTTGTGACCAATTCCAAGCTCCCTGCCGGGAAGGGAGTCAAGGTGTACAACGGTCGCTGCGAGGTTGAGAATCAGATCAAAGATGGGAAGAACACGCTCCGTAGGGACAAGACGAGTTGCCATCGATTCGCAGCCAATCAGGCCCGCTTTCTCATGGGGGCCTTGGCCTACAATCTGCTGCACATACTCCGGTAATTCTATCTCGCGGATGAAGAGGTCAACCGGTCAATGGAATGGCTGATCAAGCGCCTGTAAAAGTTGGAGCGAAAGTCGCGTATCACGGTCGGAGACGGCAAGTTCATGTGGTGTCGGCATTTCCTTTGGCTGGACATTACCGCGCTATGTTCGGGTGAGAGCCGACAGAATTTTCGTTGACGGTAGGAAGGGCGGTGAGGTACGGTTAAGCACAAGAAACATCAGGCTTTTTCATCAACGGGACGACATTTTACTACTTTAGAGTTGTTCACATTAGGCGATTTTTCTCAAGGAACCGGAGGATGGCCCCTGCCGTTTCATCAGGACGCTCCATAGGGACGAAATGACTCGTTTGCTCAAAACGCTGAAGGACCGCATGGGGCAATTTGCGCCTGAATTTTCTTGCCGCTGAAGGTAGGAATACGTCCGATTGCGAGCCATAGAGAACCAGAGTGGGCATTCGTAGCCTCGGCAGAGCGCTCCAAGCATCGGTAGGGCACACCGCAAAGCATCGGGCTTCCCAGGCCGGTTCGCAGCACAGTGAGATCTCGCCGCCTTCCGTATTTTTCGTACAGTGCCTGACGTATCCTTCAAGGAACCCATCTTTCCAGGAGGAGAAAGATGGCTTGGCTCGGTAAGCATCGAGAATGGTCTGACGGTCGGACCAGACTCTTTTTCTGTGGGCCGCACCGGACACAATCGGGATGAAGCCGGTCAGCCCCGCCTTCTGGGTCATCAAGAGAAGCAGGTTCAAGGAGGGGGCGAGAATAGTGGGGTCAATGAGGATCACGGCCCGAACCAGGTCAGGGCGTTTGATGGCGACCATCATGCCGCTGACAGCCCCTCGCGAATGACCCATAGCGATTACAGGCTCGTCCAGATGCTCGAAAAACCGTTCCAGGTCGTTCACAAAGACATCCCAATTCTTCAATTTTCCGGGATCCGCAGGAGCCGTGGTTGTTCCGTGCCCGCGATCGTCCATACCCAAGACACGGAGCCGCGAACCGAGCCTTTCCGCCAAAGGACCGTACATCCCGGCACAGAATCCGGTGGCGTGAGATATGTGCGCCAGCGGCCCGGCGCCACCCCAGTTGACGTAGTGGAAAGGACCGTCAGGGGCTATGAAGGTTTTGTCGTACGGCATTAGGTTCCTGTCGCCGCAAATCGGACATCGGATCTCCTTGCCAACACTGCGATGGCCGGTGGGAACGCCAACCAGAAACCTGAGGCAGGCATCAAGACTACGCCGAACGTCGCCAGAGCTAACATGCTCCATCCGAGCGACTTTGGCAGCACACCCGAGGACGACCTTTCAAGCGCGGACACGGCCAGCCCAGTAATGAAGACCACTAGACCAAACAGCACGGACCACACCTCTGCTCTGACCATTGGGTCGGTTCCTACAGTGTTGAACACGCCGCGTTGCACGACGGACAGAAGAACATTGCCATGCACGGCGACGTCATACATCGTATGAATGATTGAGGTGCCAATCAACCAGCGACCTATCCAGGGCCTCATCTCTTATCTCCTGTGTGGAACCTGACGTTTTAGCTAACCGGCGCGGCGCTTTTGTCGCGTCCACCGCATTTTCTTGTTAGCTATGGCAAATATTGCTAATTTCCTAGCTTTTGATCTGCTCAGCCAATTCTCTTTGGTAAGCTTTCCATCCGGGACACCATCCTGTATGCCACCTCCAGATTCGGGCAATCAGTGAATTGGGTTTTCTCTCCGCATAGTTCCGGAATTTGCAGCTTGCACATTTGGATTTCAACCCAGGATGATTGGTCTTCTCTTCAGTTGTCATGGCATTGCTCCTTGACCGAAAAGCGTTTGAGGCTTGTTTGAGATGATCCGTGTTACTTTCTAAATCGCATACGGCAACAGTACCCTGCGTGATGGCACTTTTCTTCAGAAAACTGCGACGCGAAATCTTCCTTTCCGTGTGGTTTCTCCCCAGGTTTCGCTATCATACGGAGTCATTTGCTGGCAGCCTATTCGGTCAATACGCCCCTATAACCATGCAGGTTTTCAAAGACGATCTTTGTCCCGAGGATGACCGAAAAGAGTGGATTATCCCCTAGGAATACTGTGAAACGGAGGCAGGGCGGGAAACCAGATCCTTAATCGATCGAACCTCTTCCGCCACTTCTTTGCTTGCTCCGGTTTGAGAATCGCGGCCACATCTTCTTTAGCTTTTTCTAGTTCTTTTTCGACTTGAGGCTGTATCTGCCTGCGCAATCCCAGGATCACCTCCTGACGTTCCGTCAGGATCTTTTTCACCTCCGCTGCCTGATGTTCCGACAAATTCAGCATGCCTCGCACACGGTTGGTTATCCTCTGAGGAGCTTCCTCCGGGTGTTGAATTGCGTGAAGAACTACATGCCTGATCACGATGACAGCTCCGCCGGCTCCGATTGCAACTCCGCACAGAAGAATTATGATGCCGAGTAAGACAGACCGCCACCGCTTTCTTCTGGGGGCGATCGGCCGAACAGGCTGAGAAGACTCCTGCAAGACTGATTCGTTCATAGTGCCACCAACCCCGCAATAGCAAATAGAGGAATTGCCGAGGGATCCGGCCATGTTTCAAATGCCTGCACAGCCAGCACACACACAGCAAGTGCAACCAGGGAGGACAGCCCCGCTATCCACATCAGAGGTCGATCGTTCTGTTCGGCATAACCATTTATCGCCGCAATAACTCCTCTGGTGACAGCCGCCTGGGGAATCGTCTCATCTCTGGCCGCTACCGCTAGTTTTCTAATGATGTCAAGCTCGTTCATCTGTCCACCTCCAGGCCGGCGGCCTCGAATAGCTTCTTGAGCTTATTGCGCGCTCGCCATGCCTGAACTTTCACCATGGTTTGTGTCCACCCTATGAGTGCCGCTGTTTCCTCAACACTGCGATTCTCAACATACCTGAGCATCACAACCAATCTGTCTCTAGGGGGCAGTTTTGCCAGGAGAGCGTGAAGAATCTCTGCCGCCTTTTCAGGTTCCGTCGGTTCGTGCTCCTGCAACATAGACTGGTCCCAATCCTCGAGGGAAACGTTTTGATTAGATTTGTACCGTCTCTTTTGCCGCCAGTAATGATATCCGACCCGGGTCGCTATTCGATTTAGCCAGCGTTCAAAAGGGGCTGCACCACGGAACGTCCTTAGACTGAAAAAAGCTTCGACGAAAACGTCCTGGACCAGTTCCCGATGGACTGTCCTATCTCTGGTGAATCGCCACATCCGCGCCGCTATCATTAGTTCATATCTTTCTACAAGCCTTGCATACGCGTCATTTTCACCCGCCAGGCTCAGGCGTATGTCTTCCATATCTTCAGGAAGCGGCTCGCTTACGGGGTATTCCTCTTTCACTGGCACCGCTGGCAGCCCGTTAGTGGTAATCATTATGCCTCAAACGATCGGAACAAAAGTGCGGTCGGATCGATCATCGCCTGCCATTTCAACTCAAGAATTGGGGAGCTTCTTTGTAAGAAGGCCCCCCGAAACCGTTTCCAACTTGATCAGTCATTCCGGCGGAATCCGGAATCCAGTCTTTTCACAAAGTTATGGGCACTGCTTTCGCCGGGGTGACGGAACTGCGAGAATTGATTGAATGAAATAACTACGCTCATGCTCTTAGTTGATCCGTGTAATCGAAGTTCTTGATCATGTCATGGCTGTTGTCCGATTTGGTTGATCCATTCCGAAGTGGCCTTATCCATGCCCATTCTGAAGTTTTTGATTCGCTCCTGCTGTTCAGGAGTGAAGATTGGTTGTACTTTGGCAACCACCTTTGAGGCCAGTAGTGCAGCTTTTCCGATGGCTTTTCCCAGATCCTCCGAAGCTTGTAGGATGGTTTTTTCGTCGCCGAGGTTGTTGATCACTGAGTCCCGCACTGCCTGCCGTTTTTCGAATATTAACTTTGCGATAGGTCTGATTTCATCTTTATGGTTTTTTATTTCCGCTGCAATCCTTTTTCTCTGGTCGTCTGTGACGTTGAGTTCCGATTTCAGGACGAGCAACCTGCCGATGTGGCCCATGATCAGTTTTCCCAGGGGACTTCCTGCCAAAGTTGGTCTTCCGTCTTCTTTCGCAGGGTCGGCTGCTCTCGAAGGAACAGCGGCGAGGCCCGTTATTAGTACCGATACCAGAACCATACACATTGCTTTCTTGTTCATCGTTTCGACCTCCAATAGAGTTTTTGAATTCCGACACAGGCCGCCGATCGATCATAGCGTCTCTTTGGTAAGATAGTGTTCGAGGGGTGCGTGAGGTTACATGTGTGAAAGCTTTTTTCTCCACTTTTTTCGGATCTCGAGGTTCTCTATTACGAGCACCTCGTTTTTTATCCTGCTGACGTAATCGTGAAGTGGCCGGACACTTCCAAACTGAAAAAAGGAGTATGGGTCAAGGTAGCGAAGGTCGTAGCCGCGCTTGGGGCTGCCCCGATAGCAACGCCGATGACTGAGACATACGATGCGGTGAACAAAGGTGTGGCGGACGGCTATGTCGCGCCCATTGAAGCCCTCAAAGGATTCAAACTTGCGGAAGTCGTCAGATTTACCACACAAGATTACGGTGCGGCTTATAGTGTCCTGTTCCGGTATCACGGTCGGAGGTGGTATGGTCACCTGGCTTCAGCCTTTTCTTTGTCCCCGCACTACCAAACTGTTTTCGGGTGAGGGTCAAGAAATTCGGTTGATGGCGTGCCCAGGGGTGATGTGTGCTCGAAAATGCAACGAGAGAGGCTTTTTAATCAACATGACGGGGGTTTTGTGGCTGTCAGGCCTTCTGTCGGACCATCAGAGGGATCACTTCATCCTCATGTTGAAACTCCACGCCAGTGTCGCTGACCGCGTGATCACAGGGTATGTCTGGCAACTCTTGAACAAGCATCACAAGTCACAAGCGTGAACCAAAGGCTGAACTCGCTTGTTGAAATTCGGGCTGGCTCTGGATTGCCCCTGATTGCCAGCTTTAATTGTGATATCTTCGTGAAATACTCCTATGTCAGCATGAATTTGTCGGATCTGGAATATCAATCTGTTGATTTAGAGTGGCCAACCTTCCCCGCTTATAACGCTATATATTCTCAACAGGCCAATCAGTCGATAAACATGCGTCAAGACTTTTTTGGCGCAGGAACGAGCCTAGTAGCATCCTTTTAAGTGTACAGGATGCTACAAATTGAGAGACCATTAGTTTTTTTTCATTAAGTTTCTGTATCGTAACAGGCTACCCTCCCCTACTCCTTCTTCTGCATCGTACCCGAATTGCAAATCCTTGAGACCCCTTGTCACTTTTTTGGCTTTCCTTGTGTTCGTGGGAAAAGAGGTTACAATTGTTTAGACTGGAACGCTGGATTGAAGATGGATCAAAAAACAGTTCAGTATCAAACCAAAGACAAGCAAGGGGACACTTATGACTGAGACCCGGTCTCGCAGAGATTTCTTGAAAACAGGACTCGCAGCAACCGCTGCGGTGGTTGTGGGAGCTAAATTCTCTCGTGCTGATAACCAGCCCCAACTTTTCGACAAAACCCGGATCGGATCGTTGGAGCTTTCAAATAGGGCCATTAAATCCTCTACCTGGAGCGGCATGGCGGACCAAAAAGGATATGTCACCGACCGCATACTGGAGTTTTACGGTGAACTCGCCCAGGGAGATATAGGTCTGATATTAACAGGTTATCAGTATGTTATGACCAACGGACAGGGTCTCCCTTATATGGTGGGCAACTACGACGACACACAGGTCGAGGGGCTGACTAAACTCGTGAACGCTGTCCACAAGCATGGCGGCAAGGTCGTCGTCCAACTGGTCCACTCTCTGGCACGGGCCAATCCTAAGATGTTCTTCAAGGAAGGCGATGAATTGTGGGGTCCTTCGGCGGTTCCTTATTCTCCGGGAGACGCTACGCCAAAGGAAATGACCAAAGAGGATATTGCCCGATTCGTAGGGGCACACGCTGCCGCTGCCGCCCGTTCCCTCAAGTGCGGGTTCGATGGGATTCAGATTCATGGGGCTCATGGGTATGGTGTCAACCAGTTCCTATCTCCCGCGTGGAACCGCCGCGGTGACTCGTATGGCGGCAGTCCCCAAAATCGCTATCGGGTCGTGGGAGAGATTCTCGAAGCAACGAGAGAAGCCGTCGGGAAGGATTTCCCGATTATGTTCAAGCTCAGCGCACACGACTTCGTCACGGGTGGTATTGAGCCTCCCGAGGCACTGGAAATTGCTCGACGCCTGGCTAATGACCGAATTGCCGCCATCCAGGTCAGCGCTTGCTGCTCGATTTCTACGAAAGATAGCCATTGCATTAAGCGGGAAATTCATGAACAAGAAGATGAAGCCTACCTGATGGACCTTGCCCAGTACATAAAGGAAGGCGTTAAGGTTCCCATTATAGCCGTTGGCGGTGTAAGATCCATCCCCACAATAGACGAGATTCTCAGCGAGCGTAAGGCTGATTACATTGCTATGGCCAGGCCGTTTATTCGTGAGCCCCACCTGATAAGAAGATGGAAGACCGGCGATACCTCCAAAGCCACTTGCATCTCATGCAACCGATGTTACGAGCCGGGGATGAAGGGCTTGGGCATTTCATGCTACTGGGAAAACGCGAAGAAGGAGCCGTCGAAGGCATAGCAAATAACTGATGAACCAAAACACCTTGGTTCAGGCAACAGGGTAGAGCTTGGGGATTGCTTCTAACGTAACGGCTGCCGCTGCCCCATCATCAATGGGGCCTGGAATGGCATTGAACAGGGGCATCACAGGCAAGATGATCCATCCAAACGCTATGCCGAGCTGTTCAAGATCACTTGTGGGCTAGCATTCTCTTGCATTGCCTGAACACTCTTTCTTGTGAACATTCCCGTATTCGGTAGCCAGACGATACGAAGGCCCATTCCGCAGACTAGTTTCTCTCACTATCGGTCTTGTGGAATGGGCCTAATCTCGTATCTCATCAGCGGGTCGGGTCCCGGGCGAGTCCCGTTGTCAGACTAAATAAAGACTCGCGCAGGCACCGTGGTTTTACGCCAGACTCGTGGCCAGAATCAACACGTCTTTGCCGCGTTGAACCGTGAGCCGGATCACCTTGTTCTTCTTGGCCTCTGAAACCTTAGTGTTGAATGTTGGCACATCCGAAATCGGTGCGCCGTCGACCTCGAGGATCGCGTCGCCTGGCTGCAACCCGAGCTTGCGGCCGGTGCCGTCAGGCTGCACAGCCTTGACTACGAGAGCTTCACCATCTTTAAGGCCCAGTTTACCGGCATCAAGGGCGGACACCCTGCCCAATTGGATTCCCAATTCGCCCGTTGTTCCCGCCTCAGGGTGAAGATTTCCCGCAGAAGCCACCTGCTGTGGACGTTCTCCTATCTTGACGGACACATCGAGTCTATTCTTATTTCTGAATATTGTGAGCTTCGCTGTGGAATCGGGCCGCACTCTTCCTACGAGATTCTTGAGCTCTGCCGCGCCGCCAACCGGCTGTCCGTTGAATTTTATGATGACATCGTCTTTCTTTACGCCTGCTTTCTCGGCCTGACTTCCGGGCTCAACCATCGAAACGACCGCTCCCGTGACCTCCTCCAGTCCGTAGGATTTTGCCAGAGCCTCGGTCACATTCTGGATATGCACTCCGAGGAGACCTCTGCGAACCGTCCCGTTCTTGATGAGTTCATCCATGATGAGCCTGGCGGAATTCGACGGTATGGCAAAACCTATTCCTTGATAACCGCCACTCCGGGAAGCGATGGCTGTATTGATGCCTACTACTTCCCCATCGATATTGACCAACGGGCCCCCTGAATTGCCAGGATTGATGGCCGCGTCAGTTTGAATGAAATCCTCATAGTCCACTATTCCGACGTTCGTACGGCCTTTCGCGCTCACTATCCCCGAGGTGACCGTACGGTTTAGTCCGAAAGGGCTTCCGACAGCCATCACAAGAGAGCCGACACGCATCTTGTCCGAATCGCCGAATGTGGCCGCAGGAAGGTTTTTTGCATCGATTTTGATCACTGCGATGTCACTGTTGGGATCGATACCGACCACTTTAGCTGCCAGGGACCGCTTGTCGGAAAGATTGACTGTGATCTCATCCGCATCCTTTACCACATGGGCGTTTGTCAGGATGTACCCATCAGGAGTGACGATCACCCCCGAGCCCATCCCGTGCATGCGCGAGTCTTTGTCCTGATCTGGTCCCTTGCGAAATCTTTTCAGGAACTCATCTCCGAAAAACTCTTTGAACGGGTTGTCCTGACCGAATGGTTGGATTTCTTCGACGGCCCCTCTTTGTGCCATCTTCTTGGAAACGCTTATATTGACAACCGCCGGGGTGGCTTTCTCAGCAACTTGGGTGAAAGCTTCATCCATTTGTTTGAGAGCAGGCGGAGCTGAGGCTCGAGCTATTTGCGGGACATACTCGAACGTAAGGGTAACCACCAGCAGGACCATGACCGGTAAAGCCAGTGTGCGGTAATAGGGGTTCGACATGTAAGTGTCTCCTTCTGAGAGATGTATTTGAAAAGGTCAGACCGGGGTTCGCAAAATAAGTTCAGTTCCTAACACAATTCTAACAAACAGCTCGCAATCCTGCGGCTGCAATGGCATGAAAAATGCTCGGGGAACTCCGCTACGCCCGATCGAGGCATCGCCAACGACCCGGGATTCTTCCGCAGCCCGAGGGCTCCGCATCGCCTTCGCCTTTCCTCTGAGAAGGCTTCGGTGGGCGCGGCAGGCAGGCAGGTGGGCGGTGCCATAATATATGGGTAGAGTTGGAGAGTTCTTGCAAGCCAGTACATCAAAAACAGACTTGGGGTGTGAAACAATAGCCGTCACCATTTGATATTACACGGTGCATTCCTTGAAATCCTCATAATTGGTAGACCAGGAGATAGTCTTTCGGAGAGAGAATTATCTCCAGGGCAACAAAGGCGGGAGAGACCAGGGGCATCACGGAGCGTAGGCTATCAGCTGTGAGGATATCTGGCATATCTATTAATTTGGTATGTGAAGAGTGTTTTTCTAGTACCCTCCTACAAAAAGCCCCTAACAATGCAATAGTTTCTCCATGACTCATCTGATCCTGAAGAAAACCACCTCAAAATTTTGTTGCAGTGTAGCCTGAAAATAGACGCCCCTGAGTTGGCCGCTCTGGGGATCATAGGTCAGCGTGTACGTGGATCCGGGGTAGCCGGTGTCGCGTAATTCGATTAACACCTTGGTTGCCGACCCTTCCCGTGTGGCCTCGGCTTTGGACACATTGATTGGCCTGGGGTTAAAATATGCCACATCCATTTTGCCGGTGGCATCGACATTCCTGACCTCGATGATGTAGCCCCCGTCCGGACGACGCCAACGACCTTTCAATTCTTCAAATCCTGGTTTGGCCCCATCCTTGTCAGAACCCTCGTTTTCAGCTTTGACCGAGGCTGGCTGTCCAGGCGATTCGGCCTCTGCCAGGTTCCAGTTGAGAACAGAAAGAAACACTGCAGCAACAAGTCCGGCCACGAGCAACATCGCTTTAGCTATGGGAAACCTGCGGCTTCCCGGCAAGGCTTTCATCTCTTTACTCCTCTCATCCAAAACACTGAAATCTGCTGCTGGAGGCGCCCACGAACGCCCTGTTTTGGAGCCTCCTCATACCAACAGTGGAACTGTAACAAAGAAGCGGGCGGCCCTTGCGGACCGCCCGTCGTGATGACAGTTCGACTATTGGCCCTCGCGATTCTTGATTACCTCATCGATTTTGGCTTTTATGGCGTCGAGGTTGAAGGTCGCTGGAGCTTGCATCGGAGGATACTCGACGGCAGTCTTCGCGAGTTCCGCCACAGTTTGCTGAACCACCACGAAGCGCCAGAACTCGCGCGCCATGAAGTCGTTCATGTACCCCCCGCCCTGATTATTCAGGCTTTGGCCGCGGATTGACGGCGTACGCTCGAACGGATCCTGGCGGAGGTTAACGATGGTGGGCATGTCGGTTGTGAGCTTTTCCCCGGGCCAGCCGTACGGCTGCTGGAAGAACTGGAACTTGAAGTCGTCGATACGAAGCGCTCCCAGGTGGGGACCGCCAAAGTAAAAGATCTCGTGACGAGCGGATGGCCCTTCACCGAGCAGGAGGTCCATCTGGTTGTACCCGTCGAGGTGGTTCTTGTACGTACGGTCGCCGAGTTTCACTCCCTTGAGGAGTTGGTCGGTGATGTTGGGGTTACCGGCTGCTGCCACGAGCGTGGGGAACCAGTCGAGTCCTGAGAAGATGCCGTTCTCGACCGTACCGGGTTTGACCTTGCCCGTCCAGCGGATGATTGCAGGCACACGGAAGCCGCCCTCAAAGACGGTGCCCTTGGTCGCTGCGAACGGTGTCATGCCGCCATCCGGCCAGGTGAACACCTCTGCTCCGTTGTCGGTGGTGAAGACAACGATGGTATTCTCGGCCTCGCCGATGTCTTCCAAATGCTTCAGGAGGGCACCGATATCGTCGTCCATCTGGGCCATGCCCGCCTCTTCCACGTTGTAGTTGCTCTTGGGATTCATGAGCGCCTGGTACTTCGGGGAGAGGTAGGTAAAGACATGCATGCGAGTCGTGTTGTGCCAGATGAAGAAGGGCTTTCCTTCCTTCTTGGCCTTGTCCATGAAGCCCTTGGAATGCTCGACAAGTACGCTGTCGAAAGTCTCCATGTCGTACTTGGCCTTGCGACCCTCCTGCCAGTTTTGGCGGCCAGCCATGTCGGGGAAAGGTGCCAAGGGTCACTCATCCACGATCTTCTGCTTTCCGATCTTCCCCCAGCGGGGCTGCTCGGTCGGATCGTCCTTGTCTGTGGCCCAGCAGTGGACCAGATCGCGCGGCCCGTACTTATCTATCCAATCCTGGGGGTAGTCAAACCAGTACGGGTCCGACATTGCGTCCAGGTGGTACAGGTACCCGAAGAACTCGTCGAAGCCATGCACTGTCGGCAAGTATTTGTTCAGGTCGCCTAAGTGGTTCTTGCCGAACTGCGCGGTGGTATAGCCCAGCGACTTGAGGGCGGTGGCGAGTGTGCAAGTCTGAGCTGGGACGCCCACGTCGGCCCCTGCCTGTCCCACAGTCGTCAAACCCGTGCGGAGGGACAACTCACCGGTAATGAAATTCGCTCGGCCCGCGGTGCAGCTTGCCTCAGCATAGTAGTCGGTAAACATCATGCCTTGGGACGCCAGCTTATCGAGGCTTGGCGTCTTGCCCGCCATAATGCCCTGGTGGTAGGCCCCAACGTTGAACCAACCTACGTCATCACCCATGATGAACAGAATGTTGGGTTTCTTGTCTTGCGCAAACGTCGGGCCGGCCACCAATGCCAGCGCGGTAAAGAGCAAGGCAAAGGCCATTACAACAGTTCGTTGTCTTCGCTTCATTTACCCGTCCTTTCCTGATGTTGTTAATTCGAGAACAACTGGTGAAATTAGTCGTTTACAATAATAAGCGTCGAACAACTTCTTCTTATTATTCCCTCTTACGTCAGCCCCTCTCCAGTTCAATTCAATTCAATGAACTTTTTTCAGTCCGCTGCCGGGAGCACCTGTCCGCAGGTCGCTCATAGCGCAGGATGGCTGCATAATTTCCAACGTTCAACAACTTTTCTGGCGATTGCGGATGAATCAAGGAGCTGGACATTATAACTTTTCCCCTCGTCCAAACGGGAATCACGACCCTTGCTGGCATTGCATGGACCTCTCCGCCCGGGACGGTCCTCGGACATCCTCTTGGCCCACACGTGGCTGCCACATTGGTCCCAAAGAGGCCCCAAAAAATGGGACCAACCATCAAGTTGCACGCAAGACTGGTTTAGTTCACTCAGACATTAGGGCAATTTCTATGCCAACATGATAGCGTCCCGGCCACACGAAAACAAACGTTTTGTTTTCAATCTCTTATTCGGCTCCTGGTCAAAATCATCTGCTTAACTTAGGTTTGCCCAAACCCTCCGGTTGAGCCTAAAACGATCGGCAAACCTGGGATATAGTATTTTCACAACCTCAAAGCTCCCCAAAAGAGCCAATTCGGCTCACTGTCGGGAAAATGTGTCCGAGGTCAGGTCATTCGCGTGTGGAGATAGAACCAGAATCTTCACTGTAGGACTGCTCAGGAACCAGCCGCGTGGCGAATCAATTGCCTTTCTTTAAGGACGCTGCTTCGATGCTTCAGTGTCTACCCGGATTATTCCTCGAGAAAAGTTGGAAATGCATGTTCTTCCGGTCAACCATTTGATATGGTGCATTGCTGACCATTATTGTGCTGTGCTCGAGTGCCGAGCAAGGATGTGAAAATGGTTGACGGCGTCTCTTGGGCTGAGGTACGTTCAGAAATAGGATAAATAGGTTTTTTCAGCAACTTGACGATGATTTTGCTCCCCTTGAGCCTCGTGCGGACCATCCCCCGGCCTTTTCGAGGGTCAGGGCGTGGGTCCAGCGACCGGATTTTGGGACGACGCTTCAGAAGTAGCAAAAGCGCCTCATAATTCCGGAATAAGGAGCTGAAGCTGAAAGGATGCCGTAGTGGCCCCTGACCTGCTAAGACGACTTGAAGGAGACGTTTATTTTGTCCCAGGCGAGGGAAAAGGGGGCTTCCCGTCATGCCATGGCTTTCTGTTGATGGGCAACGAGACGGTGCTCATCGACGCTGGCATGGCTGAAGCCACGATAAGAGAGGTAGACCGGGAGAAACGCATTGACATCCTCCTGATAACCCACCCGCATCCTGACCACATCCGGCACGGGTACCTGCTCCAGGACAGGCACATTCTCATGCCCGTGGAAACTGCGGATTCGGTAGCGGATTTGCGGCTGCTCGGGGAGCGTTTCATGGGAAACTTGGATCATGGCATACTGTGGGCACGATTCGTCCACGATCAGTTTGGTGTCAGGGCCTTGCGATTGCCCGACGGCCGTTTCGGGGATGGCGACGTGCTCACAATTGGAGGAGCGGAGCTGGAAGCGATCCATGCCCCCGGACACCTCGATGACCACTACTGCTTCCTTGAAAGGAAGACTGGGACACTTATTACGACCGACATAGACCTCACCTTCTTCGGCCCCTGGTGCGGCAACCCTGAAGCGGATCTAAAAACCTTTCGAGAGAGCATCAAGAAAGTGATGGCTGTACCGTACCGGCGGGCCTGCTCTTCTCATAAGGAGCCGATAGAGGGTGACGCGACAAATGTATTTGAGACCTACCTGGCCGGGTTCGAACGCCAGAAAAGGATGATTCTCGAGCTTTGCCACGCACCGATCACCCTTGACGCAATTGCCGCAAGGTCCCCCTTTTTTAAGGACAGCCTGTCCGAAAAGATCATCCAGAGCCTCTTCGAGAAGCGCATGGCGTCGAATTATCTTACCTTACTTGTTAAAGAGGGGCTTGTAACGGAATCAAGCGGTGTGTACCGAGTCGCATGATGGGCACTAATCCAACTCTTTGATAGCCTTTCCCATTTCCACGAATGCTTCCCTTACGTGGCTCTTAGTTATGCTCAGCCGGTTGGACAGCTCCAGGGGCGTGGCAAGACGTAGCTCGATGAGCTGTCGCAGGGCTGATTGGAGAGCTCGGCGACTCAGGAGATACTTCCCCATCAACTCGTTGTCACTCATGCCCCTTTTCACGTCCTTCAGGAAATCTTGCGCCTTGAGCTTCCTCTTACCCGGATTTTTACGCTTATTTTTCGCGATAATATCTAAAGCAGTCGCCTTGTAGAGGGTAAATTTGCGACCGGACACTCTGTACTTTTTCTGTAAGTCTTCATCCGTCATTCCGGACGCCACATCCTTGATAAAATCCTCTGCCGTTTTACCCATCATTCCCCTTCCGGCGTTTCGTCATATGGGATGCGGAGTAATTGCTGTGTGTGTGCAGAAAATCTCAAAAATGGATATATCACAACCATTCAGATTTGTGACCTTTTTTTAGAATAATCCTATCACCGAAGTCGGAAAAACAAGATCTTACGGGAGATCTTCCGAAGCAGCGCAAAACAGACAAGCGGTAGATTACGATCCACCTCTGATATGGTAACGCCGCCCAACCAGAAGCCGAGGCATCAGATGGACTTTTCCCAGCCTTGGCCGAAGTCGGCCAGCGGCCTGATTTCTTCGATCTCAAAGGTTATTGCAGAGTGAATCATTTTGGCGGCGTTTTCTCCGCCTGTCTCTGCAATACGTCCCTTTATAGTGTCCAGTTTTTCTCCTGAAGTCTGGCAGTCAATCATCTTCAGATATACCCGGACCCCTTTCCATTCAGGAAGCTTTTTGCCAGGTTCCATAATTAAGAAACAGGCTCGTGGGTTTTCCTGAAGATTGGCAAAAGTGCGATTTTTGCCCAGCCCCATAGATATAGTCTTTTCATCGATCATCCGGGGTGACCCGAAATAACCGGAATCGACCTTGCCATTCTTATCCGCGGTGCTCAAAATCCCGAGGCGCGGCTGCTTGTTGACATATTCCATCAATTCTTTTGACATCGGAATCTTCTCCTTGTTGTTTGTTGTGCGACCCTGGCGGCCGCGTGCCGGGGTCCGGTCCTGACGGACACAAATGTCCGTCGTTTGATCTCTAATCCTTTTCTTCAGTCTCCCCGCAGTCCCGGCCACCAGATGGTTCTACAACATACCACTGTCTCAGCTCAATTGGGAATTTTTCATCGTCATTGATTTTCGCTCGTTTCGACGGCCCCAAGGTCATGGGTCCCCAAGTAATAATCACGCATTTGCCGGCAAGATATTGGGCTCGACCTACTTCCAAATATCGGTTATCGGCTCGGCCTGCTGGCTTCCGCCGATCAGCGGAAGATCGTACATGTACAAAATGGTGCGCAAAAGATTGTAGTGCGTGTACTGTATGCTGCTTCGGTAGCCGGATTTCACCTTCGCTCCTACAAAGATCGTCGGGATGTGATTTGCCGGGGCAGACGTCGGACAAGGATATTTACAACCTTTTCCCCCACTATCTTCATCCCAGGTAATAATCAACAGGCTATTATTTTCCTCTTTCATCACGTAATCCACGTAATCGGCCAGATATGCCCTCAACCAAACATCACCCCGATTCACCATCTTTCCGAGAATCTCTTGACGCTCCGCGGGGCCATAATCTTCCAGCCAAGTCTTAAGAGGAGCATGATCCCGGAGTGAATGCATGTCGTTAATGAGATTTGGAATCAAGAACGAAATCGTGGGCAAGGTCCCAAACCACTGGATGTCCTCTTTGTGTGTCCAGAAATCGGGGTCAAATTTCAAAGTGGTTGGGGTTCCATCGAGATTGGTTTCCGCGACATCGAGGAAATCTAGCCAGGGACAATGCTTCCTGGCGTAATACGATCCCGGTTGGACGGAACAACAAGCTATCTTGTCTTGCGGCAAATCCCCTGCGTAACCCACGAAGGTTAATGGCTTGTTCGGTAGCAACGATGCGGCTTTATCAAGAAGTACCCCAGCCAGGCTCGGCCCCACCAATACAGGTTTCGAAGGTGATGGATCGCAATCGGTTCGACAGGTCTCCTGTGGCTGGCATTTCTCCAGCGGACAGTAATCGCCGATAATTCCGTGGTTGCTGCCGGAAAAGAACTCTATGTAATTGGGCTGGCTTGGATGATGAAGACCGAAGAATTGATCCAGCGACACACCTTTAGCAGCCAGCGAGATGAGATATGGAGCGCATGGTATGCCGGAATTCGGAGGGCATTCGCTTGAAAAAACGTCATCGAATCCTTTGTTCTCCTCTATGACTATGACAATATGGTCCGGACGCGGTAAGGTGAGCCTCGGCTTTGCCTCTATTCGTGATTGGGCACACGCTGATGTCTCAAAGAGACCAATTCGGCTACCCGTAACGGGTAGCAATAATAACCCGATCACAATGAGACGGATAATGCTGGAAACCTTGACCCGCACACGTTCCCTCCTCTCTGAACGCTGAACGACTAAGGCGCATGATGCCGTTTCAGTTCCTATGACCCAGGTATGGACCAACTCCAAAGGATCGGAGTAATCACTTTAACGACGACGCTAATCCTTCCAGATTATAGATGAGGCGGCATCAAGTCTTATGTACGCAATGCAGCCTTCTCGGACCGGATCTGCTTGTGCTTGTATCCAACTGACCGCCGCAACCCTTGGGACAGGCGAACGCTTCCCGGATCAAATCAATCGGCTCTCCGGCAAACCGACAAATAATATAGGCATCCAATTCCTCAGATCTCACTCCGCTGTTGAATACTCTTTTTTCAAAGGATTTGCACTCCGCGCATCCCCATCGGATCAATCTTTGCTCATAACCATCGAAGAACTCCGGCTCCGCATATGTCCCGAGCCTATCTCTATGTAGGTTTTCAATCGATTTTGAGACTCTCATGATAAACTCCCCCTGTAAGCAATTTTGATTTGGGCTAAGAAACCAAATCCTGCTCTGTAGCAGCGTTTTTGTGTCTTCCCCCATGATGCTTCCCTTTTTTCGCGCCGTTGAGGCAATAAGATTGCCGAATGGGTAATATGTTCCCGAAAAATTTGCGGCATTGCTTCCAATATGTGTCGCAGAGCGTTTCTTAGCCGAGCGCAGACTGTTGGCGGAATGATATGGAACTATTTCGCCAGGTTTCTCGGCGTCATTAACACAAACCGGTTGGTTTATTTTTAGGCTTCTGGGTTAAAGAATTTCATTCCCAAACCATAACACAATGTATTATAAAAGAGTTTTGCAATCTAAGGAGGTATCATGACACTCACAAAAGCAGATGTAGCTCAAAAAATTGCTGACGACTGCGGTTTCCTCAAAGGCGAGGCAACAGAGATCTTTGAAAACCTGCTTGCTATCATGAAGAAGAGGCTCATCGCCGGAGAAGGTGTTATGATTTCCGGCTTTGGAAAATGGCAAGTCAGGTCCAAGCGCCCCCGGAGAGGCAGGGACCCTAAAACCGGACATGAGATAGTGCTTGATGCTCGCAAAGTTGTGACCTGGAGTTATTCGCCGGTGTTGAAGAGGGCGGTGAATGGCAGTGACAAGACTTAACAAGAGGAGACGGCGCAATGCCAGCAAAAAAGAATCATGAAACTCCTATAAGTTAGATCTGCAAAATGCAAAGAAGCCTAGCGAGACGATACCAACAGGAATCGTGCGCGGGGCCATTACAGTGAAAATCAAAAAGGCAGCTAATTAGAGAGCTTTCCGAAAAGAGTTCCCGATCTTGAGTGAAGGTCTCCATCCTTATGTCGATGTCGCATCCCCTGTTGGATGTTCTCCGGAAGGGAAGACATAGAAGAACGTGATCCGCGGCAACTACTCTACCTTAAATTCTTGAGGACACTGCCGGTGAGAGTTGACACTGGGCTGGGAGGAGAAGTATGTTAAACGGGGGAATGGTATATGCTCGTAAATAGAGAGGCAGTGCTTATCGTTTCGCGGAATTAATTATAGAATGTGAGACGTACTGGGCTGAGGAACCAATCTCAAGACCGGTCTCCAGTACAAAGGGAATCAGGATAGTGCGACACGCCGCATAATTCAGCTCAAGTGTCGATTCATACGGACATGAAATTTCTGAGAGAAAGAGCCGGAGAGTTCGGGAAGATACTTAGTGTCTTGCTTATGTTAACCGGCAGGGATTAGAGAGTCATGCGGGTATTGTTGATTAATCCGCCTTATCCGAGCACATTTTGGTCCTTCAAAAGGGTTGCCCAAATGCTCGGGAAGAAATCGGTTCTTCCACCTCTCGGTCTGCTTACCGTAGCCGCTTTATTTCCGGAAGGCACGTCTTTCACCTTGGTTGATATGGCAGTTCAGGAGCTGGCTGAAAACGACTGGGAGAACCATGACGTAGTAATGATCTCAGGGATGCAGATCCAACAGTCCGGCATACTAATGGCAATAAGGGAAGGAAAGCGCAGGGCCAAAAAGGTGGTAGTCGGAGGACCCTGGGCATTTCACTTTTACGACAGAGCGTTGGAATCCGGAGCCGACATCGTTGTGAGGGGTGAACTCGAATCATCAATTCAAGATTTGCTTGCTGCGCTCTCCGAAAACAAGTCGGGCATTGTCATCAACTCAGGCATACCTGAGCTGAATACATCACCAATCCCAAGATATGATCTTCTTGATCTCAAGCGCTATATGGATATGGCAGTTCAATTCTCCCGGGGATGCCCCTTCAAGTGCGAATTTTGTGATATCACGCTGATGTTTGGGAGAACCGTTCGGACCAAATCGCCGCCGCAGGTCATCGGTGAGCTGGATGTCCTGTACAATTTGGGCTGGCGTGGAGCGATTTTCTTCGTGGATGATAATTTCATCGGTCGTATGGTCAGTGCCAAGACTTTCCTAAGGCTGCTCATCGCTTGGCAATCCGATCACGGATACCCATTTGAGTTTTACACTCAAGCATCAGTTAATTTGGCTGCGGATGATGAACTGTTGGATTTAATGGTGCGGGCTGGATTCTGTTTTGTCTTTCTCGGAATCGAGACTCTCGATACCGACAGCCTCTACAATGTGGGTAAATTCCAGAATCTTGCCATAGATTTGGATGCAGCGTGTCAGAAAATAAATCGAGCCGGTTTGCAAGTAATTGCCGGGTGCATAATTGGATTCGACAATGAGGCTCCAGGTGCAGATCAACGCTTGATCGCTTTTGCCGTGAGAAATCAGATACCTGAAGTTTTTGCCACCATGCTGCAAGCCATGCCCGGAACGGACCTTTGGAACAGAGTTAAAGAAGAAGGCCGTCTGTTTTGTACAGGTCAGGACAACCTAATCAGCCAAACCGGCCGAGTCAATTTTGCCACAACAAGACCTCTTCAGGAAATCACTGCAGAATTCATAAATCTCTATCACGACCTTTATGAACCAAAAAACTATCTGTCCCGAGTATATGGACATCTTGTCAAGATGCCGAAACCTTCAGTGAAAACAAATGCCGCATTCAAATGGAATGAGGTAATTGGTCTCCTGTATTTGATTGCACGACAGGGATTCATGTATGAGTCAAGAAAATATTTCTGGAAATATCTTCTTTCCACTTTGATCAATATGCCCTGGAAGCTGAGAAGTTTTTTTGTTTATTGCTTTAGGGCAGAACATTATTATCATTTTCGTACGATAGTCGAAAAAGAATTGATGCAGACGATTGACAAATCCCCGTTGGAGCAGTGAATCTACAACTGGCGAGCTAGCCAAATGGCACATCGAGTCGAGTTCATCCTGTGGGATCGAAACAGGTCGGCCGGCTCAAGGATATACGCTCGCAATCCTGCTGTGCAAAACATTAGCGGAAACTTGAGACATCTGTTTATCCCAGCCTCCGGCAATCTAAGGAGGATCCTACGACACTCACAAAAAATCACGTATCTGAAAACGGAATAATACCTTTGACAAAGAATCAGCCTGCAAGACAAGTGTCATTGCGAGGATTGAAATGACGAAGCAATCTGTTCTTGCCGTTTGTGAAGTTGCTTCGGGCGTGCGCCCTCGCAATGACGGTTGAATTCTTTTCCAGGTGAATAATTCCTTCTTCTTGATATCATGAAGAAGCAGCTCATCTTCGGAGAAAGTGTTATGATTTCCCGCTTCGGAAAATGGCAGGTCCGGTCCAAGCGCCCCTGGAGAGACAGGGACCTTAAAACCGGACATGAGATAGTGCTTGATGCTTTCAGAAAGTTGAGCTAACGCAATAATCCATAACAGAAAAGGAGTCATTATCCATGCAAGTGAGAGCGCCTTTGATGATCGAACATCGTCTCATTGAAAGAATGCTCGCACTCATAAACAAGGAGGCCATGCGCATTCGAGAAACGAATGTGATCAACCCTGTGTTTATCGACAATGCAGTCGATTTCATCCGAGTTTATGCCGACAAGACTCACCACGGCAAAGAAGAAGACATTCTTTTTCGAGATCTCACTCAAAAGGACATGACCGATGAAGAACAAAAGATTATGGGCGAACTCATTCAAGAGCACGTCATGGGACGCAAAACAGTTGCCGATCTGGTGGATTCAAAGAAGCGCCATTTCGCTGGGGACGATTCAGCCGTCGACGTGGTGATTGAAAAACTTGAATTTTTGATTACGTTCTATCCCCGGCACATTGAAAAAGAAGACAAGGTATTCTTCCCTGCAATGATGCGATATTTCACTGTGGAAGCTCAGGGAAAAATGCTCCGGGAATTCTGGGAATTTGACAGGAATATGATTCACCGGAAATACAGGGACTTGGTTGAGGAGCTGGGGAGATGAGAGATCTATCGAGGAACGCACTACCAACGATAGAGACGATCTCAGAGCGAGCGAATGGTTTGGGTAGGGGGAGAAAGCAGAACCCGCAAATCGCACATGGTTGGCTGGAGGTGGCCGCCGTGGTTGAGGGGCGAGTTGAGAGACATCGAGTCTAAACCTTGAGGAATGCTCTATTCACACTGCCAAGGATAACCCTATGAGAAGAGGCGATGTTCTCCATACCGAAAATGCACTATTACTTGTCTGAATCTTGCCTAGTGTTTCTTTTTACCCGCATAAGTTAGACGTTTCCGATCGAACACCTACAGCAATTTTTCCGGCATAATGCCGCCAATCTGACATGAGTCGTTCAGGCTCCCACTTTAAGAGCTTAATCTTACGAACGGTATTTGGAACGTGGGGCGATAAATGAGTCGAAACGGCTCATTTTTTGACTGCGAAGAATATTTCGCGTGAATTGCGTACATTTTTGCCGCCTATTGTACCGACAATCCAAGAAATAATAATTGAGGTGAGTATCTTGTCGCGTTGGCATGATCATTGCTTGGGCTGAGACGGTTGGAGAGCATCCGGACGAAAAGTTCAGGGGACTGATTAACATGGAGAAATTGGCTACTGCATTGCTGATCGTGTCGTTGGTTTGCCCGGCATACGCTGGTTCCGACAGTGAAGACGTGTGGGATACGGTTAATAAAGCCGTAGAGATGTGTCAAACAAAGGGCAAGGACGTCGCCATCACATACGTGAGTTTCACAATGGGGTCAACTTAGGCAGGGCGCGTTGTATGTTTTCGGCATTGACTTCAAAGGCCAAAAGTGCGGCGATTCTATCTCCCCTTTAGTGAGCAACCGGACTTTTCGCGAAAATGGCATCGAACTTTTCACAGCATTCTTTTCCATACACTTTGAGTGAGACTTAAGGCGCCGTCGTTGACGGAAGGTTACGAAACAGAGGGGTTAAATCCTGCCTTGAGAAATACAGTCCCGGACATGGAAGGAAGAGAACAGTTCCCGAGTAGTTTCTAAGGCGTCTGATCCACTTCGGCTGCTTGATGCTGGCTGATTCTAGGACACGAGGCATAAAGGGAGAAGAGATTCTTCCCTATATTGGCAGGAGGAGGATACAGTGGAAAAGCTTCGCGCCGATGTGCCCTTGCGCATCACATTTATTTACCTGTTTTTTGGTGCGCTGTATGTCGTCATCACCGAACCCTTAACCACGCTACTGATAATTAGCCGGGAGGCGATTTTAATACTGGAGCTCTTTAAAGAAGCGAGCTTCGTGGTTACGAGTGCGCTGCTCATTTACTACCTGCTTCGCCGTGAAATGGGCCGGCGTTTAGGGGCAGAAGTCGCGTTGGCGAAGTCGGAGAAGAAATTCCGTGAGCTTTACGAAACTATGCGTGATGGAATCGCTGCCGTGTCCATGGAGGGGAAGATTATCGAATTCAACCCCTCTTACCAGGCAATGCTCGGGTACACGAGGGAAGAGCTTCTTGAAAAAACCGTTCAAGAATTAACCCCGAAAAAATGGCATCCAATGCAGGCAGCCATCCTTAAAGAGCAATTACTAACAAAGGGATACTCGGACCTCTATGAGAAGGAATATGTGAGACGGGACGGCACTGTATTTCCGGCAGAATTGAGGACTTACTTGATACGGGATGACCAGGGCAGACCTGCCGGCTTGTGGGCCATCGTTAGGGATATTAGCGTACGCAAACAGGCCCAGGAGGGGCTTCGAGAACAAACGGAAAGATTTCAGATCCTCTCGGAAAATGTCCCCTTCGGGATGGCAATGTTTGGGGAGGACGGCACCTTCAAATATGTTAATCCGAAATTCGAGAAAATCTTTGGTTATGACCTGAAAGAAGCGCCCAACGTCGGAGAGTGGTGCCGAAACGCCTGCCCTGATCATGCGCAGAGGCAAGAGGCAATTTCAGCCTGGAAGGAGGACTTTCGAAGGCTTGACCGCGGCGAAACGGGATCCATAGTTTTTACGGTAACCTGCAAGGATGGAAGTCAAAAAATCATCAGTTTTAAGCCTGTGAAATTAGGTGCACGCGAAAACTTAATGACTTGTGAAGATATTACCGACCGCAAGCGGGCCGAAGCTGCTCTCGAGGAAAGCGAGACACGCTACCGAACACTGGCTGAGACCGCGCGAGATATCATCTGGACTGTGGATTTGGATCTTAAATACACCTACGTAAGCCCTTCGATCACCGAGGCCCTCGGTTACACTGTGGAAGAAATCATAGGCACCAAGTCGATGGACCGGCTCACCCCCGCTTCAAGGGAGCGGGTGACGAAGGCATTCATAGAAGAGATGGGAAAGGAAATGACCAGTCCTAGAGCAAGGTTCGTATCTCGAACGGAGGAGATGGAGGTCTATCATAAAGATGGCTCGACACGCTGGAAAGAGGTTACCACGACTTTTCTGAGGGACCAAAATGATCGCCCAAACGGGATTTTGGGAATATCCAGAGATATTACCGACCGAAAGCGCATGGAGTCAGAGTTAAAGGAGGCTCGCGAAAATCTTGAGAGACGGGTGGAGGAACGGACAGCTGAGCTTTCGGCTGCAAACGAACATCTCCGAGAACAGATAGATGCGCGAATCCGCGCCGAACAATCCCTTCGCACCAGCGAAGAACGCTTGCGAGCCATTGTCGAAACCGCTACGGACTACATCTTTATCAAGGACCAATCATTAAAGTATGTATTTGTTAATCCAGCTTTTGCCGACCTCCTGGGGGACCCGACGGAGATCATTTTAGGAAAGACCGATGAGGAACTCTTCGCACCTGAGACGGGAGATCACACCAGAGATTTGGAGACCCGTGTACTCAGAGGTGAAACCGTGGAGGAAGAACATACCCGGAGGGTTCATGGGAGTCTGATGACTTTTCTCGCTATCCGAGCGCCCATGTACGACCATCAAGGTAACATCATTGGGCTTTGCGGTATTTCCAGAAACATTACGGAGCGAGTAGAGGTTCGAGAGGGCCACGCTCCTAAAGTCGGAGCATATGTCTCAGAGGCTACGCGTTCCACGCTGGTTACAGCCCGGCTGGCAGCGGCGGCTGATAGCATTGTCTTGCTCACCGGTGAAAGTGGGGCCGGCAAGGACTACTTGGCCCGATACATCCATGACAATTCCAAGCGTTCATCCGGACCATTCTACTCGGTCAATTGTGGAGCAATTCCTTCGGAGCTGGCGGAATCGGAGCTTTTCGGACACGAGGCAGGCGCCTTTACAGGGGCAGCAGGGCGAAAACGTGGGCTCTTGGAACTGGCTGAAGGCGGGACAATCTTGCTGAACGAGATAGGAGAATTGCTCCCGGCGCTTCAGGTCAAGCTACTGATGTTCCTGGATACTTGGTCATTCACGCGGGTTGGAGGCGAAAAGAATATAACAGTCGACGCCAGGCTCATAGTGGCTACGAACAAAGATCTTATGAAAGAGGTGGCAGAAAGCAGGTTTCGTAAAGATTTGTTCTATCGTCTGCAAGTATTTCCGCTTCAGGTTCCGCCGCTCAGGGACAGGAAAGAAGATATTCCAATATTGGTGAAGGAAATCATTGGTGATCTAGGATCTCAGATGCCGTTTCATCGCAACGGGTCGGTTAATGCGCCCGCTCTTAACAAACTGATCAACTATGCTTGGCCTGGAAACGTTAGGGAGCTTCGCAACGTCCTGGAAAGAGCACTGATTCTCTCAAAGGGGCGGACCATCAGAGCCCACCATCTGGCATTGCAGGACCTAAGTATGGCTAAGGCGATTTCAACTAATTTTCCTACGGCCGAATCATTCCATGACGCGGTGCGGGAAACGAAACGGAGCCTTATCGTTCATGCGCTTAGTCACTCCCAGGGCAGCATAACGAAAGCTGCAACGATACTTCGGCTATCGCGTGACTCGCTTAACCATCTCATAAAAACGTTGGGAATACGCGCGCAATAACGGCCCCTTGATTTGACGGTGTGTATTCCCCCTGCCCAACGTGTGTATTTCCCCTGCCCAACATATTAATAATTCAGTTGTTTTATCTTTTGCATCAGAAATGTGGGATTTTTACACAAATTCGCGTTCCTGGATTCACTCCACCCTTTATCTCTAACCGAAGCCATAACCGTGCCACTTTACAGGGACTTATCCTTCTTCCTTAGCATGCGTTGGATTTGGCACATATTGTGCTTGGCCGGACCGCAAAGGTGAGGCGCCCCGCGTCGGAAAGCATCAAGTGGACCTTGCTGCACGCAGGGCGTACGGAGGGAGACCAGGTTTGAGCAAATGGGAATGTATTGGCGGGTTGTTCGGCCACCAAAACATTGCTCGTCGATTTTGCCGTCACGTAGTCCCTCTATCACCAAGATTTGAATGAGAAAGGGGCGAAACCGCTTTCCAAAGCGATCTCAGCTCACCAAAGCCCGGAAGACTGGTTGCCGTAAGGGGCATTAACACAAATTCGAGCCCAATCCGGCGTGAGTAGCTGTGAGCGCGGCTTAAGACCATCCTGTAATCGAAGAAAAAAGGAGAGACAACATGTGGAAGGAACCAATTTTTTGGATAGAACCAATTTGCTGGATGTTGCCCATAACAGCGGGTGGAATTTTGGTGCTTTTTGGCGTAGAGCGCTCTATTCCAAGTGCCGAATTAGGCATTCTGTGTACGTGGATGTACTTGCTCCCCGCTCTGTACATTCCCTGGCGGCTTTTTGAAAGACGGCTGCCTGGTCCTAGCGTCTCCCAAAGGGAGAAAATGGCCGCGGTGCCTGAGTACTAGAATCATCAAGGTTTGCAACGATGGCATGGCATGGGCCTGGTCGCCGTTTGCGAGAGGGCCGGAATCCGGCGGCAAGTGACTGTTATCACTGCTGTGCCGGGCAGGCCCACAAAGTGGTGTCCGGAAAGGAATGCCTAGAGGCGCACTATTAGAATTCCAGGCTTCACGGACGAGAGTGTTGTGCCCACCGAACTGAGCGGACTCTGCCGTCAACGGGGGCGATCCTAGTGCCGATGAACAACGTGCGGGTCATACGATCAGGGCAAGATCTTCTTTCATTCGCAGTGCCGGCGAGCGCTCGGATCAAATCTCGCGACATCGAAGATTGGGGCGATGCGATGGACATAAACACTGGATTCTTGCTAGGCATTGGGGCGGTTGTCGCTGCCCACTGTGGCCAGGGTTTGTCTGCTGGTGCGCTGGAGGTGCGGGTCATGGGCCAGACCGACGAGGAAATCAGAGAAGCGAGGCATATCGCAGTCGAGGTTAGCGAGCGACCCGATCAGATGGTAGAAACGGGGTTCACAAAGACTCTCGGTGAGATGGAGAGATCACCCGAGTTTACGGCGGCAGAGCACCAAATAGTACCGGGAACTGAAGAGCTTTTCCCGTTGTTGAAATAACACTTTGATAAGGCAGCTTGGAATGAGACAGAAGGAATCCGCAGTGGTTGAAAGGTTTCCAGGAACTCATCCAGGTACACTTTGACTGCAGCTCGAACACTAAGACCTTATGTCTACGATTTTGCACCTTAGGAGGACAGAGATGAAAGATGAACAGATGGGAGGGCCAATTGATGGAAAAACTCTATGAAGCTTGGTCGAGAGTTTCTGCTCTGGAAGACGCGCAAAGCGAGGGCAAACTCGCAACTCGCACTCTTGAAAGGATTAAGGGGACGATATCCGACCATTTGAAGCCCATGGACAGCGGCATGTGGAAATGGGCGTTTGGATCAGACGAGGCCACATTGATCGTGAAGCGATGGGATGATCTGGGACCAGATGTTCATAAGACGGGGTTAGTAAAATTAAGTCTTAGGCAGATCGAGGGCATGATCCATCCGGAGGATTTGCAGTCTGTAAAAGAAGCTTTGATCGCTTATCTGGAAAGCAAAGCTGTGGATGGCCTTGAAGTAGATTTCAGGGTTCGTGGTAAATCGGGTGACTGGAGATGGGTGCGAGTTGGGACCGAGGTCGTCCAGCGGGATCATGAGGGCAGACCCGCGCAAGCAGTCGGATGCTTTGCGGATATGAACGAAGTGTGCGCAATTCTTGAAACGTTTGCGTTTGGTGAAAGATCAGAACCGGTTGTAGAAACTCTAGTCAGATTTGATGTCGCTGCATCGCGAATCAAGTAAGTATTTGTGTAGCACATTTCACTTAGATGTGTTCTCACCGGAGGGTCGTCCGGTAAGCAAGGGACTAATAACCCACATAGGTGAGCCGTGGCGCAAGATCGAGAACCTCATTCAAAAGAGACTGATAATTGGGGTAGCGAGATGTCTGAAGCCGAAAGAAAGAAACTGGGGATCGTTAGGGCGATTGCAGCATTCATCCGCGGGTACGCGGCCCATGATCAGGCCCGGTTCGTCTCGAAAACACGGTCGAGCATGGAGCATCTCCTCATCCTGATAACCGTGGGAGACATGCTCGGTGCACCTGTTTTCCCACCATACTATTCCCTGAGACTTTTGCCTTACTTTGTCCCTAAGATCTCCGGATGGAAGCGGAGGATGCTGAAACAAAAGGACTTGACCGACGCACTGGCGTGACAGGCCATTGCTGAACCCGGACGCGATTTGTCTGCCGACAAGTGTGTACCGGCAGTGAAGTCACAAAGCCATTCCTTCGTACTAGCGCGATAAGGTGTCGATAAATACCGCTTTTTTATGCTTGGCATCATAGAATTTGGGATGAAAGGTTCATCCCAAAATACGTAGAGGGCGGACGAACAGCCTTCTAGCTGCACCAAGCCAATAGAGTTAAACGATCTCTATTGTGCCATTCTCCGACCGGAACCTGTTCCCGGTCAGGACCAAGGAGGGAGTCAAATGGATAATTCAAATGGCGCTGTATTGGGATTGCCGGGATGGAAGCTGCCCCGGTTCACTCCTCTGCTCGCGCTCTGGAGCGAAGGCTGGAGGATTCGAGCATTGTGCCTCACAGCGCTGGGGTTTTGGATCCTTTTTGTGGTCGGCCTGATCATGTGGACAGATCCGTCAGTGAACTTGGATCAAGTTGTGTCTCAGATAAGGCTTGAACTCTTCGACTTATGATGGGTCGTGGTTTCAGTTTTCGCTCCTTTGGGTTTTGGGGCTAGGTCTGCCGTCTGTCGATTTCCATGGGCCCTCTTGTGAGGGGGCGTCCATGTGTAGAATGAAGTGAGACTTGGTTTGGATTGCTCTCTTAGGGATTAGTTTTCCTGTGGTGCAGAGGACTACTGATGTGGGGGATGCCCTCGCCTCAGCACATGGATGATCTTTGAGAAAGACGCGAAGCGTGAGGGTAAGTGGCGGTAAGTTATGGGTCGAACGACTCAATATGAGTTAATGAAGAACCCTAAAGGGGTTTCATTATTCGCGAACTGGGTACCGGCTGACCTGATACGCATTATCGTCGCCGAGAGCTTAGCACCGGCAAGAGTTCAGAGCGCATCGCACTAGGCCCTACAACCCGAAGGCGATGCGGGCAAGGATACTGGCAAGCCGGTCGGAAGCATGCATTCACCACCGGTTTCCCTAAAGGGCGATGCACACACAACAGAGTGACATCGCGAAACATCCCAAGCAGTTGCGGGACTCCCGCAGCTGCTTCTTGGGTCCATGACTTGGCGACAGATGGTTTCCTGGAGCCCTAAAAGGCCAAGTATCTCCTCCCCAAACAACCGGCAAATGCAAAACCGTCGTCACGTTGATGAAAAAATCCAAATGATGCGATATTTCTCTGTGGAAGCGCAGGAAAAATGCTCCGGGAATTTTGGGAATTTGACAGGAATATGATTCACCAGAAATACAGTGATTTGGTAGAGGAACTAGGTAGATGACAGATCTATCGAGGAACGCACTAACCAGGGATATTCATCCGGATGTCTCTTACCATCAAACGAAAGCAGTCAGGCGACGATAGAGACGATCTCCGAGCGAGCGAATTGTTCGGTAAGGGGGAGAAAACAGAACTCGCAAATCGCACATGGTTGGCTGGCAGTGATAGCCGCTCTTCAGGAGCGGAGTAGAGAAGCATCGTGCTTTTACCGGGAATGGGCAAGGGGACATTTTCGGTAAAAACACTCCTTTTCATCCCCTCGATCCTTCCTAAAATCTACCCTGAAAAATATTTTTTAGCCTTGTTTCACAAGGGTCTTATATATATTTATTTGGTATATGCGGAGGGCTCAACGTCAGACCTCACAAGAAACAAGAATTCGGGAGCGATGATGCAGAGGGGTGTCCCCGCCTGTCTGAAAATGGATTAGTCCAAATCTAAATGCACTTTGCATTGATTACATTTCATCGCGCCGCGAAAAACTTTATTGCCGCATTCGGGACATATATAGCGGGCCTCTTCGTCTCTAATCCATTTTTCAGTACCGAACTCTCGTCGATACGGGACAGCCCGAAGAATAACCTTCTTGCCCACGGCCATGGAAAAATTGTCAATGTGTTGACAGGGAAATTCATTGCATTGATGACACCCGGTGTATCCTTTCTCTTTCGTGCAATTCCTGATCTCGCACTGGCGACAATGCATAAATTGTTGATCCGATAAGCAGCCACTGCACCGAATGTCTTCTACTGATAGGGCTCCGCTATTAGGTAGTGCGCCTTTGCCCGGAGTTCCTCCCTTGTAGAGATTTACCAGCCGCTCCTTTAGTTTGATGTTATTGTCGCGATGTGCGATGTAGATGGCACAGACACCGCAATAGAGACCGCAGGGAGAAATGAAATCAGGATTTGTCGCCATAGCTTTTGTCCCTTCTGACGTACTAATTTCGCGTGTTTAGATATGTGTAACGTTCAAAGTCATCGGCAGGCCGCTTACGGGCTGTCCGGTGGACTGAAGGGTTGAGCATCACGCTTGAATTCCGAGAGGTGGTTTCTGTGACTCATCCACACCATCCCTAGAAACAGCACGAGCCATGCGACAGTTCGGAAAATCATTGCGCGAAGACTGTCAATCGCAACCGCACTACCCGCCGCGTACAGGGAGCCGGTTGCTCCTAGCACGAGGAGATTGAGAACGAAGATTGTAGCCGCCGCATACTTGCCTCGGTCGAGGTTGCGCCACGCGATGACGCCTGCTGCCACGTACGCTATTCCCATCGCTGTGTTGTAGATCAGTAGCGGTCGAAACACGATGTATCCCGGATCGGAGCCATTAAGGACACGAGAACCCGTGATAATCGTTGCGAAGCCGAATAGAGCTGCAGCGAGCGCCAAGACTCCTTGGATGATTTTCACATATCGCGATCGATTCAACTCAGGCTCCAATAAGATGCCCAACAATTATTAGATTGATCCGTATAAGACGCGGAGCCTTGGTTTTCTGTCCGCATAACACACGATTCGAGTGATTGCCAAACACGCGCTAAGACCTTTATCTGGAATTATGCGGCGGTCTTGCCAGCCCTGTGGTCTTTGGTCCGGTGCCTGGGTCTCGGGATAGTCCCCTCGACTCCGAAAAGTCCTCCGTATGGTCCCCCACAGGCCCAACGGAGACACCGTCGTGACGTTGGCGAAGAAAGCCCTCTTTTTCTTGGTGTTGACCGTAACGCACCACACACCACAGGTCAATCAGAATCTCATGATCTCTGCGGCTGATCGTGGCCTGAAGATAGGTTGATAGTAGGGAAGAAGAAGTCCATCTGAAAGAATGCAGACACAGGCGGGACCCCTTTTACCGAAACAACTTACCTTAGTGAATGATGCCTCCCTTCAGGAATGCTTCAATCCTGAAACCGGGCTTCACCAGGCGAGAAGAAAGATCGCATCCTTATCGTATCGAACGGGATCGGGGTTGTCGTGGGTTTGGTCTATCTGCCAACAATCAGGCATTATTCTTGATGCCTGACTCTTGTAAGGTTCCTCCAGGATTACTACCGTTTACTTATCAAGCGGGAGGAAGTGTTTATCAAAGGGAGGTATCCTCATGAGGTTTTTACTGAAGGCTTCAATTCCGGTTGAGGCAGGCAACAAGGCAGCAAAGGAAGGTCGGTTGGGTAAGACCATCGAGTCAATCCTCGCGGACTTAAAGCCGGAGGCGGCATATTTTCTCGATGAAAACGGACAGAGAACCGCTTTCGTCTTCTTCCATATGCAGGAAAGTTCTGAAATGCCGAAGGTGGCTGAACCCTGGATGCTTGCCTTCAATGCGAGTATTGAGATACATCCGGTCATGGCCTCCCAAGATGTAATGAAGGCCGGCACGGAGATCGAGGCAGCGGTCAAGAAGTATTCATAACTTTTAGAACAGACAGGCAATTAGCACAATACGGAGGGGCAAGAGACTGAAGAGATGCACCTTAGGCCATCGAATCTGTCGCCACCGCTTCCATCGCAGGTTTTTGTCCACCACAAGATGCCACTCCTAAGCGTAACAGAATATGGGCAACGGGAAAAACCGATACCTTGGATTCTGCCTTTGCTTTAATCTTTCAGCAATTGAAACATCCAAGGCGACTGATTCCCGGAGGATTCTAATAGCACGTCCTTGGAACAAATTCTTCAAAGACACCAGACCGTGAATTGTCCATTCTCAAGACAATAGCCATAATAAAAATATCTAGCGACGGATTTCGCTTTGGTCCGGGAGCGCCGAACAATGAACAACCGTGAAGAACAATCTGGAGGCTTAGGGCAGACCTGAATAGAAGGGATGCGGCTCTACGACGAAGGAGGAGCGCTGTACAATGAGGCCCGACCGAAGGAACACCTGCAGCAGGCTGTTGAAAAATATGAACAGGCACTGCGAATCTTCGAAGAGGTCAACTCCTGTAAAGGGATTGGAATGGTGGCCAACAATTTGCGGGATGTCTTTTCAAATTGGGCTCAGTTTGACAAGGCCGTGGAAAACTTGGAGTAGTCTCGAATAACGAACAATAGGATGGGCCAATGAGGGGAATCGCTATATTTCTTGTAGTTGTAGGCTTGGCGTTGGTGCCGGCTATCCCGTTGGTTTGCGCTCAGCCCAGGGAAGACGCCATTCGGCTGCATCGTGAAGCGTACGAGCTGTTGCAGAATGCCCAGTCAAATGCCGAGATGATGCAGGCGGAAGGGAAATACCTGCAGGCCCTATCCGCCTTCGAACGACTGGGAGATCGACAAAAAACAGGAGTGGTCTACAACGGACTGGGCAGAATTTACGCCGCTTGGGGACAGTATGCCAGGGCTGTGGAATGCTATGAAAAGTCTTTGGACTTATCAACAGAGACCGAGAACCTGTTGGAAAAGGCATGGGCCCTAATCAACCTGGGTACTGTCTTTTTGGATTTGGGTCAGTATGACAAAGCGGGGGACTATTTCGAGAAGTCTCTGGCCATAATGAGAGAACTCAAAGATCCCAAGGGAGAAGGCTCTGCCCTGAACAACCTGGGCAATGTCTATCAGTATTTGGGTCAGAATGACAAGGCGATGGAGTATTACGAGAAGTCGCTCGCCGTAAAGAGAGAACTCCAAGATCGCAAGGGAGAAGGGTCTACCCTGACCAACCTGGGAAACGTCTATAAGGATTGGGGTCAGTATGACAAGGCAGTCGAGTATTACGGGAAGTCGCTCGCCATATGCCGGGAACTCAAAGATCGCAGGGGAGAAGGACAAACTCTGAACAATCTGGGCGTGGTTTTTTCGGGTTGGGGTCAGTATGACAAGGCGATGGAGTATTACGAGAATTCTCTGGCCATAAGGAGAGAACTCAAAGATCGCATCGGTGAAGGCTTTACAATAAACAACCTGGGCAATATTTACGTCCAGAGGCGGGAATTCCGAAGCGCTTTGGAAAATTTCACCAAAGCTATGATCATATACCAGGAAATCGGAGTACCGGTTCGCGGGACTAAAAATGTCATCGGAAATCTGTACCTGGATGCGGGGGAGCTAGGGAAGGCTGAGCCGCTGCTCAATGAAGCGGGGTATTCATCTTCACTTGGAAGGCTCCAACTTCTCAAACAAGATTATCAGGGAGCAAATGGGTACTACGAGAGACTACTCCAATTCGCTGAGAGAAACAGAGATGTAGCGAACCTGTTCACAGCGTGCACCGGACTGGGAAGTGCTTATGAGGGAATCGGCGATAACAAAAAGGCGGAGGAGTATTTTCTGAAGGCTGTCAACCTGACGGAAGACCTCAGATCTAGCCTTCCTCGATCCCAGCGAGAAAAGTTCTTCGGTGTCAGGATAAATGGTTTCCTCAGGACAGCGCCGTACGATGGACTGGCAAGAATCAGGGTAAAGATGAACAAGCAGCTCGAAGCTTTCGAAATTTCCGAACACACCAAATCTCGAATATTTGCCGAATCCATGTCAAAGCGATCGGAGTCCACCAGTTACGACATTCCCCATGATATCTTGACGAAGGACCGGGAACTCAACGATCAGCTTGCAACCCTCAAGAAGAAAAGACAGGAGGGGTATGAGAAAGCAGATCAGGAAATCATCACGGTGCTTGAACCGCAGGTTCAGGAGATGGAAAACACATTCCAGGCGCATGTCAAGATGCTCCGAGAGAAGTATCCGCTCTTCGCAGCAACTAAGTATCCTGAACCAATGGATATGAGACAAAGCACCCTCAAACCAAACGAATGGGTGTTGGCTTACCATGTAACAGACCCTGGGATCATCATTTACCTTGCCAAAGGAAAGGAAATCGTAAAGGCCCTTTACAAACCCATACCCAGGGACAATCTGGACAAACTCATACTCACCTCCAGGAAGCCGCTGGAAATCGTTCCAGGCAAGGACGACTTCGTCCAGAAGCTGAAATCTTTCGATCTCGCTGCTGGAAAAAAACTCTCTGACCTGCTTCTCTCAGATGTTCTTGAGAATCTGCCAAAACAGGTCCCGCTCCTCATCGTTCCGGATGATTCCTTGGGTATGCTGCCATTTGAAATGCTTGTGCTGAATGACAAAGGTGCTGTCAAAACGGACGAGGACCTCCCTTACATTTCAGGGGCGGACTTCTTCGGAGACAGGAACCTCATCTCCTATTCACAGTCCGTGACAGCACTCACTCTGTCAAGGATTCATGCGAAAAGCAAAGCGTCGGAAGCTGGTTTACTTGCCATAGCTGACCCTGTATTCCGGGAGAGGGATGACAGGGATTCAACTGCGCAAAAGAAGGGACCGACCGGTGTTTTGGCGTCCGTTTTAAGGCGTCTCATGGCAGCCGAAGAGACTGATCAAATGGGAGGGCTGAAATTCCCGAGACTTCGACTCACCGGAAATCTGGCAAAAGCCCTGTCGGAGATGTACAAAAAGGGTGCGGAGGTTTACACGGGGTTCGATGCCAGCAAAAGCAACTTCTTGAATAAAATCAGCCCGGTTCTTAACCATTACGATAAGATCGTCTTCGCGACTCATGGTTATTTCGGTAAGGATTTGCCGGGTATTATGGAGCCTGTACTCGTTTTGACCCTCATTCCTCCGGGGACAGATGGCTACCTACGGATGACGGAAGTTATGGGCTTGAACATAAATGCTGACATAGTAGCCCTGACTGCTTGCCAGACAGGACTGGGCAAGCGAACAGCCGGTGAAGGCACCATGGGAATGGGAAGAGCCTTCCAGTACGCTGGTGCAAGATCGGTTTTGATGAGTTTGTGGTCTGTCTCGGAGGTGCAATCGGTGAATCTGGTAAAGAGTTTCTTCCGTAACATGAAGGATGGCAAGAACAAATCAGAGGCACTTGCTTCAGCTAGAGGAGAGATTCGAAAGAAAGGCTTCGACCATCCATTTTTTTGGGCTGGGTTTATTTTGGTGGGGGAAGGAAATTGACGCTCAAGTGGCAATTTGGTCTTATAACAGTCAGGTTGAGGACTCCAACAAAGTAGAGGATGTGTCACTGGAAAGGTGGGGAAGTCCATGAGCTCAAGACAGTTGAACAGCGGCACCGGCAGGTTCTTTGTCAGGCAAACGATACTCTTGGCGATGACCATTGCCCTAATGGTTTTTTTCACTATTCCTTTGATGAAGGCTGTCAAGGCGGCTCTGAGTCCAAGAGAGCTTGAGACGAGTGTAGATCGGTCCCAGCAGGAGGTCGCGGGCCTGGAGACGAGGCTGGACGTGGTCCGGTCCAAGATGCTGATGGGCGCTGGTGACGATGAAGCTCAAGAAAAGTTGAGCAAGGAAGTGGAAGAGCTAAAGCGGCAAGTCGTGGCCAAAGAAGTGGAGAATAAAAACTTGCAAGACCAAATGGCTCTGGTACGGACCTTGCTGGAGGTGCTAAAAGCTAAACCCGCGGCCGCACCAGTGCCGGTGGTAGACACCGGTCACAAGTTCTTCGATCTGCTGACCAAGATTTTCGGATGTATTGGTTCCGTGTTTACTGGAGTGATGTTTCTGGTTTCGTGGTGGAGGAACAGGCGAGAACCACCGCAGCCTGAGGAGAGTTGAAATCCGGCATTATGTATTTCAGAAGCGAGGTTAATATCCCTTTAGTAAAGGGTTTATTTGGAAATCATCTGAACAGATGTTAGATTACCTAAAAGCAAGATACGAAAAGGGGGTATCATGTCTAAGACTAGGTGGTTAGCGCTTTTAGTTTGGTTTGTTATTGCCGTGCAGCTCTGTTTCGCGGATGATCACTCGGAAATCGTCGGCATATGGAAACTGGTTTCTTTCGAGGCTGAGATTCAAGCGACAGGTGCCAAAGAGCCTCTCATGGGACAAAATCCGACGGGATACGCAATCTTCACCCCCGAGGGACGAGTGATGTTTGTCCTAACGGGAGAAGGACGTAAGGCAGCGAAAACCGTTCAGGATCGTGCCGAGTTGCTGAACAGCCTGGTAGCTTATACGGGTATGTATCGCGTAGAAGGCGGCAAGTGGATTACCAAGGTCGATGTTGCCTGGAATCCGGAATGGATCGGCACCGAACAGATACGTTCTTTCACGGTGGATGGTGAGCGTCTTCGTGTCGTCGCTCCGTGGGGAGTTAGACCTAACTGGCCCGAAAAGGGGATGATGCGGAGCCTTCTTACGTTCGAACGGGCGAAATAGAGATCGAGGCGACTTGTCACATGCTTTCCGGAGCTAAGCGGAATATTGTCTGAAGTCTGACCAGGGAACGAGTTTATCTGGAAACCGTATAAACAGTAGGCAGCATAGATGACTGACGATAAGACGGCTCTCACGAAGCTTGAACCTTCCGAAAGGGAACCGCTAGAGAAACGGCTCCGATGAAAATCGGCGAGGTTGTCGAAGATACCAAATTCCTCGATCCATCACCTACCCATCAGTTCAATTCTTCCGTCTGCAACCGTTGCAGACATCCGCCCAATCTTGCGCTGTTCGTCGCCTATAGCCGCCTCGCGTAATACAAGGTTTGAACAATTGGGACCAATAAAGACACGAAGCCCAACTTTGCAACTGTGAGCACCGATGGCGGATCAATAAAGAGGCAAGCGACCCCTAGCCCCATAATCACCACTGACCAGCACATTAGGGTCTTGGCCCCATATCTGTTAATTTTGTACCAATTCTCTTCCGATTCAAATGCCTTCCGTATGCGAAAGCCGTAAACGCAATTCATCTTAATCTTGCCCAGGTAAAGCGGGATACAGATCGCAATGAGTATGATCCCGAAACAAACGAGGGTAATCGCAGTCTTGACGTTCACGCTTTCCATATTGCACTCTTCACTGGATTGATCCTCAGCGTCGAAGGGGATATCTGCAAGAATCTCAACTGGAATCGTGCGGCAGCTTCCAGTTCGGAGGTTTGGGGGCTCACTGAACTGCCCTCGGTGGGTTCCTCAGGCCCGGAAAAACCGAGTGTGATTCCCCTCCCCACGCCGGATAATAGCAAAACCGTCGTGTCCAATCTCTATAACAACTCTCGATCCTGTACCAGAACCTTTTTCGTGACGGCAAAAAACTTCCCTGCGGCCAACGAAAAATTGCGAACTGCGAGGCTTGTAATACCTTCTGCCTATCTTACCTATCGTTTATACCCAAAAATCTGAGCTTGTCTTGGGAACGTATAATACGAATCTTCCTCGGATCTTGAGTTTTGTAAATCAAGCAACATCTTCTTAACATCTTTTTCGCTCACCATTCCCGACTTAACGGCAACAGGCGAAAGTTCTGCAGCAGCCATCAGTACAAAATCTATCGCCTCGGCCATTGAGATGACTGGTTGAACAAAGACTGCATGCAATTGTGAATATCCAGCCGATTTTAGGATCGAATATAGTTTGTCTCCGATGTTGAAATCGAAACCCTGAAGTTTTCCGAGTTGAATAAATAACTCATTGAACCTCTCAATATGTTCATTGCGAGGCGTAGTCGTTAATGAGCCAGCATGAGGCTCTTCGCAAGCAATTACTCCGCCGGGTTTCAAATATTTATTTATGCTGACCAAAACACGCTCTGGATCCCTTAGATGCATCAACAACAATCTAGAATATGCCAAGTCAATGAAGTCACTTCGCAAATCTAATGCTTCTATTGTTGACCAAATAAATTCAATATTCGTAAACCCCGACTTTTCAGCAGCCTTTCTAGCTATTTCCAGTTGCTCTTCGCTAGCATCAACCGCTATGACTTGACCGTTCATGCCAACTTGTTTCGCAAGCCAAGTTGTCATCGATCCAGTACCACATCCAACCTCCAGGACTCTTTTTCCTTCTGTAATTCCGGCTCGGATTAGGAAATTCTTACTATGCTCACCAAATACATCATTTATGAATTTAAGCCTGTCAAATCCCTTCTTCCCAACCTGTAAGAGATATTCACTCATCATGTACCCCTTCATGTTTGCGAGATATAACCCGGAATTAGGCGACCGTCTTTGTATGTAGGGGGTTCTGAGGGACGCTAACGCTACCGGGTAGGTTCCCTTGACCGAAAATGTCACTTTATGGTCCCCCACATGACCCGACAGAGGCAAAACCGTCGTCACTATGCTGAAAGAGCCCTTTATTTGGCGGCCTTGATCATATCCCACAGCGCACGAGAGGGCAATTAAAATCTCTGCTGCTGGTCTTGACGCGAAGATAGGTGTGTAGTCCCTTCTGCAACTGTTGCTGGCGCCGCCGGTGTCTCCCGATACCCAAGACAATCTACCTGCCTTCTTCCGACTCGGAACAGCAATTCAATCCCTTATAGATCTCAGCCTTGAATTTGGGGACGGACGAGTCCCGGCGGCTCTCCCACCTGAGCAAAGGGACCTACTCGTCATGATTCCGCCTGATGGGGAGGAATCGGTTGCTACCGCTCTTGAAGAAGAAACTCGTCTTTTTGGTGAGTGGGAGATTCCTCAATCCGACAATTTTTTTGCACTCAGCCCCGGAATCATGATAAGTCCTCAACCAAAGGGCAAAAGAGATCCTCACGGCAAGCCCTGAATCCCTGCTGGCGACGAGGAATGCTTTGTTAAGAAATACTTTCTGCCACATACCGGGAATAGGAGACAGATCTGAACGCAGTCTCTGGTCTAATGGCATTTTATGCTGGGATGATGTGCTAAACACAGATTCAATCTCACTTTCCAAAAAAAGACACCAATTATTGAAAAGCCGGATACAAGAATCCATCGCACATCTTAAAGATGACAATCCTAACCACTTTACCGATTCGTTGCCAGCACGTGATTACTGGCGGCTGCTGCCGGATTTTGGTCACTCGACTGCCTATCTGGACATTGAAACCACGGGCTTGGGCGGGCCGGGAGACTACATAACCACCATTGCCCTCTACGATGGCACATCCATATTCTCCTACGTGAAAGGACGAAACCTTGGTGACTTCCGAACGGATATAGCAAGGTACAAGGTCATAGTGACCTACAACGGCAAGTGCTTTGACGTGCCGTTTATTGAGAATGATCTGGGAATCAAGATGAATCACGCCCACGTTGACCTGAGGTACGTGCTGAAGAGTCTGGGCTACACCGGGGGCTTGAAAGGATGCGAAAAGAAGCTGGGAATTGCCCGCGAGGAATTGGATGGCATGGATGGTTATTTCGCTGTCTTATTATGGAAGGATTTCAAGGCTAAAAAGAATGAAAAAGCACTGGAAACTCTGCTGGCTTATAACGTAACTGATACCGTGAACCTGGAAACCCTAATGTTCACAGCCTATAACATGAAGCTCAAGGAAACGCCGTTTCTTCAAACCCATCAATTAACAGTACCAGAGCCTCCTCGAAATCCTTTCATGCCGGACATGAAAACGGTTCGAAAAATCATGGAATGGTAGGCGGAGTACCGGGCGAGGGAACTTTTGAGCAGCAGCCAATGTAATACAATAAAGAGGAGGCGGTTCTGCCCAGGACACCAATCACGGAACCCTCAAGTTCGGCCACCGGCACCCGGTGCGTGAAAACGTGGCTCAGTAACCGTCCTGAGCTGGGACACCTTAAACATTGCATCGCCTCCTAAATGGTATCCTCCTCGACAACTCTTGAAAAAGAAGGCGTCTCTCACGAAGCTTGTGCCTCGAAAGAGTCGCGAAAGTAACGCCTCCGATGAAAATCCGCGCGGTTGCTGTAAATGCCAATCAACTTGCCTTCGCTACTGAATCGTTAGACCCCTCGTAATATCTCGCTTCTATGAGATTGGCTTCCGGATCCCGAAAATAGACCGACGTTCCAGTCCCGTGCGCACCCCAACGCGGAACAGGTCCTTCTTCTATAGGGACGGCGTTGGCTTGAAGTCGCTCCAAGAGTTCCTGCCAAGTCCCTTTGGGCAGTGCGATGCAGAAGTGATTTAAATTCTCACGTCCCTCTCCTTGCCGACTAGTTTTCTGCCACAGTTTCTTCGGAAACAGGTCAATAATCGTGTCGGCATTCAATCGCACCGACGGGAATGGTACTTTCCCGGCACGATATTCGATTAGCCTCTCAGTGGGCAGCGTAAGTACTTTGGAATAGAAAGTGAGCATTTTCTCGTCATCTTCCATATTCAAAACGATGTGGTCCATCAAGCATTGCATGTTCAGTCCCTCCAAAAAGGTCATAAGAGTTCCGAGATCTCAGGCATAAACCCGGCATGCCGAATTTCGGTAGTGGATCAGTATGAATAATGAGCGGTTCGAGCCTCAAAAAGGTTCGACACGCCACCTGCTAATCGTCTTGCTGGAAGACATCCTTCGCAAGGAGGACCGCCGACATTGCCGGGGGCCACCCTGCGTAAAAAGCGAGATGCGTTATAAGTTCGATGATTTCGTCCTTCCTGATGCCATGTTCAAGGGCGCGCCTGAGATGGAAGGGTAACTGTTCAGTGCGATTGAGGGCAACAAGGGTCGCGACGGTGATGAGACTACGGTCACGCTTGGAAAGGCCGGGCCGTTCCCAAATATCACCGAAGAGAACATCCTCAGTGAGTTCGGTGAGCTTCGGCGCGACATCGCCAATAAGCTCCCGTGTGGTCGGCGTGGGCTGCTTCGATGCCATTGACTCCTCCTTGGTGTGCACGCCCCGTTCCCCCCAAATCCTAGCAAATCTGGAGACATGAGGCTCGTGTAACTTGTGATTTTATCGGAGCATCTGAAAAGTAATGGTTTTTCAGACGCTATATGGCGACAACTAATCATGAATTCATTTCGGTACAACATATTCTCCCATGCCGGTAATGTCGATCACGATTACAGGCTCGCCCCCTACCACCCAAGCATCATGACCGGGAGGTAGGCGTGACACATCGCCGGGTCCGAACTCATCCTCAGTACCGTCGTCCATCAAGACGTGCAGCCGACAGGTAACGTGGTACTGGACATGAGGAGCCTCGCAGCTCTTGGTCTTCACCAAAGGCTTTTCCGAAGTTGACCATTTGCCACCAGGTTGCAAGGTGGCACGTCCGAATGCGACGCCGCCAACTGTAACCAATTCGAGTTTTCCCTTGTCGAAAGACCGGGTCTCGTCAGGTTGCGACAAATTCCTCTTTTCCATTTTAGCCATGGCGATAGACATCCCTTCCATGTAAGAATCAGTCCACCTTTTCCGGGCATCCCAATATTAAAATGCCGGAATGCTGTTCTCGTACAAGGAAAATGGAGACTGAAAGATTCGAAGTCAAGTCGTCGTGTGAGATCTGATATTATAGGGGCTTCTTTGATTTGGGGCGAGATCGACTCCAGCAGGGACGTTACACTTCGTACTCGAAAATTAATGATCGGCTTGGCAACCATTTCAGAAAAGGGAGGCGAGCATGCCCAGGACATCGATCACGGAACCTTCAAGTTCAGACAACCTGCAACGGTGAGTGAAAACGTGACTCAGTAACCAGACTGAGCTGGGACACCTTAAACGGTGCATCGCTTCTAGGTATCCTCGACAACTCTGGAAAAAGAAGGCGTCTCTCACGAAGCCTGAACCTCCAAAGAGTCGTGAAAGTAACGCCTCCGCTAGTCGGCGGGGTTGTCGTAGATACGAAGTTCACTTCCTCTATGCCGAACAGTCGCGGACGTTGAATAAACGAGAAGAAAACATCTCGGACTTTCATAGACTTTTGCCCCAGATTGGCTATCATGCGCCCATTAATTTCGGGGGCGCATGATGACTGAGAAGGATCTACCAGATTTCGGATCTTCTGAAGCCGACGACGAATCCCGAAGCATCCGGCCAGGGGCGAACACCGCGACGGAAACCATTGATCTTGATGTCCTATCTGAAGACGCTCTGAGGCTTTCAGGCAGTTTTGATCTCACGGGAGTTCAGACGAGTTCATTCGGCAAGTTACTCCAATCTCTTCCAATTCCTGCCTTTTTGATTGATCGACGGCTCAACATAGTCTTTGCCAATCAAGCCTGTTCGAAGATTGATAGAAAATATAAAGAGATACAGGGCAACTCTTTTGCATCACTCTTCGTTCATCCTTTTGTCCGCAAGGAAGTTCAATCCGTCTTGGAAAAAGTGTTTGCTTCCAGAAAACCTCAGGTACATGCCGCATTGCTTCAAATATGTAGCAGCCGAATCTGGGGTCGTATGAACTTTCGCCCCATTAGAATGAAGGATTACCGCTCCATCCTGGTTCTCGTCGAGGACCTGACTATGGAGAAGAAGCAACTTCTCCTAACTCAAAGGCATCAGGACGAACTCAAGAAAGAAATCATAGAGCGTCAGAGGACAGAGGAATATCTTCGCAGATCAGAAGAAAAATACCGAAACATTATTGAGAACATCCAAGACGGCTATTACGAGATTGATATGAGTGGCAACATCACCTTCTTGAATGACAATTTGTGCGAGATGACGGGCTATACCCGGCAAGAGTTGAAAAACGTGAGCTATCGGCAATTCATGGATGAGGAGAACGCTAACAGGACATTGGAGGAGTTCCAGAAAGTCCTTCGCACCGGCAAGCCCAGCAAAGTATTCGCTTATGAGATAACTAGAAAAGATGGAACAAAGAGGAACCTCGCCATTTCCATATCCTTAATCGGAGATGCTTCCGGTCAGCCCTCAGGGTTTAGAGGGATTTGTCGTGACATTACAGAGAGCAAGCGAGCAGCCGACGATCTCGTCAGGATGGAGAAGCTTGAGTCTATCGGGACACTTGCCGGGGGCATTGCCCACGATTTTAATAATATTCTCACCTCGATTCTGGGAAACATAACCCTTGCAAAGATGTCTCTACAGTCTCCCGAGAAGATTGTTCGCAGATTGGAAGAGGCTGAGAAAGCTGTTGGAAATGCGAAGAATTTGACTCAGCAGTTGCTCACCTTTTCCAGAGGTGGATCGCCGGTTAAGAAGACCGCTTCCATTTTGGAATTGGTAAGAGATACATGCGAGTTTGCCGCGAGAGGATCTAACGTCCGCTGTGAATTCTCTATTCCTGACGACACCTTCCCAGTAGATGTTGATGTGGGGCAAATCAGCCAAGTAATCAGCAACCTGATTATAAACGCGGAACACGCCATGCCGGAGGGAGGTGTGATCCGTGTCCGGCTTGAGAACGTTTCGGTACGCGAGAGAGATGGGCTCTCCTTGAAGGATGGGAAATACCTGAAATTGTCCATAAAAGACCAGGGTGTCGGCATACCCGCCAAAATCTTGCCTAAAATATTCGATCCCTATTTCACAACGAAGCAGAAAGGGAGCGGATTGGGGCTTGCAACCGCCTATTCTATAGTGAAGAATCATGAGGGCTTGATTACTGCAGAGTCCGAGCCTGAAGTCGGCACAATCTTTCATATCTATCTTCCCGCCTCTGAGAGGGCGATGATTGGCGACAAAGATACGGACCGAAGCGTTGTTGCCGGTGAGGGCAAGATATTGCTCATGGACGATGAAGAGATGATAAGGCACATGGCGGGGGAAATGATGTCCCTGTTGGGTTATGAGGTTGATGTCGCAAGAGACGGTGAGGAAGCGGTTGAACTCTACCGCTTGGCGAAAGATTCGGATAATCCATACGCTGCCGTTATTTTGGACCTGACCGTTCCCGGAGCGATGGGGGGCAGAGAAACCATTGGCCGACTAATGGAAATAGACCCTGCTGTCCGGGCAATCGTGTCAAGTGGCTATTCAGATGACCCCATCATGAGCGACCATAAACGACATGGTTTTAGCGGGGTTGTCGCCAAGCCATACAGCGCCGAAGAACTCAGCCGGACATTGGGTTCAGTAATTAAAGGATCTTTCGGCGAATCTTCTTGAGACAGGTACCGAAAGAAAAGTATCGAGACGAATAGTACCGGTTTACCCTGTCGGACAAGCGCACTGTTCAGACGAGGTCCTTGCTCAAATCCTTGCCGATGGTGGTGCTCTTCAGCTCCAATCCGAACAGAGATGCGGCCGTGACTCCAAGGTCTGCAATGCGGATGGGCCTGTCGTGTATGCCTGTCTTCCCGCCGGGCATCATTACCGCTGCTACGATGGGAAGTGTGTCCACCGAACCGTGACCACCATTATACACCCTCCACGGCGGCAACCACGTCGGCACTTTCATGCCGACATTGGCAATCTGCCCGTTGTAAACCGGGATCTGCCAGCCGTTTTTTGCAAGGACAATGAGGTCAGGCCAGATCAGCGTTTTTTCCTTGTCAATATCCACATAGTAGGTGTGGTAAAGCTCTCCCGGCAGACACACCCCCTCGATGCCGTTCTTCATATCGGCTCGGTCAAGAACCCACCACGGACAATCCATCGCCCCGGTCTGCGGGTTCAATGCCCTATGGGCCAACAGCACAGCTTTTGCCTTTGGGACCCGGTCCTTGTGGGCACGCCAATAAAGCGCCCCGTAGCTGCTCACGCTGAATGCATACATCGTCTTCTTCTCAAGAGTCCCATTCTCCACAATCCCTGCGTTCTCAAGGAGGCCCTTGCAATCGGTCGACAAGAAATCTTCGGAATAGAGGTGATTCACTGACGAGTGATCGCTTAATAGAATAACCCGGGAGCGACCGAGCACTCCCTGTTTTTCCAGGCCGTCAATGAGACGGCCGAACTGGATGTCCACATCGCGGATGACATTGAGCGCCGCCTCTTTGAAAAGGAGCTTGTTCCTGCTGCTGACAAGCTGATATTCTGGCTTTTTCTCACACCCCGCAGGCGGTTCATACGGCGGAACGGCATCTATGAATTCCGAAGGATCGCAAGCGCTTCCAATGCAGTGCCCCGCATCGTCGCACTGTGCCATAAGGATGTACGCCATGTCGGGGTTTTCGCGCCTGAATATCTCGAGGGTCGAATCCACGATCCAGCTGTCGTGCGGAAAATCGTTGGAGAAATGCTCCATCTGCCATGTCAGGAAGCTCCCTTGGCCTGTGTAGAGCCTGGTCATGACATCGCTCAACCTCATAGGCCCACCCCAAAACCCAAGCCTCGTTGAGGCAGGATCACAGGCTGCATTCTTGTCTGTAGCAGGGTGTGCGAAACTTTCCCTATGGGGTTCCTTAAGATAGTCGGGGTGGTTCGTACCGGTCACCAGGATATCGATGCCGGAACCTGCCGGGTTTTTGCGGAACATCTCCCCCACCCATCCCTTGCCTGTAATGAGAAATGTCTTGGAGGTAGGCCGGCGACGCTTCCAGGCATGAAAGAGGGTGTCCACAGGCCTGCCTTTATCGTCCCTCGCAAATGACATGCTGGTAGGTTCTATGAGAGCCTCACCACCCTCGTCCCAATGAGAGGGCTGGGCCCATACGCTGATGATCCCCGTCTGGCCTGAGGATGTTCCTGCCAGGGCATTGAGGTGGTTCATATCCGTGGCAGCGGGCAGGTAACATTTTGCATTCCTGTACCACATTGATCTTTTCAGGAATGCATGGATATTAGGCATGAGCCAGTTCCCTTCCCCGCCTCCCGGAAAACCCTTGGCATCCAGCTCAAAGTATTTTGGGTTAAGGGCATCAATGGCTATGAAGATGAGTTTCTCCTGATCGTTGGCCGCATTCCCAAGGCTTCTCGTGGGAAACAACCTGCAGTTCATGAAAGTTATACCTCCAAGGAGTGCTGTGATCTTTTTTATGAACGACCTTCGCCCGATCTGTTTCTTTGTGACAGGATGCTTGCTTGCTGCGGTATGTTTTCGAGCCATATTTTCCTCACGCCTTGAGTTCCGAATTATCGGATAAAATTTGTCTTGTCTCACTATGATACGCTGGCCTCAGTATTGCCCATTGTACAGCGGTCCTAATAAACCTCTCGGTACAGTGCGAAGATTTCTTGCGCATCGACAATCGGTCGCGCATTGAACAGAACAGGTGTGTCGACAATCGCGTGTAACGCGGCCATCAGGAGCGTCTCTTCCGAAACGCCCACGTCGCGCAACCGCAACGGATGGTTCATTTCTTTCATCAATGCCTCCACCGCATCCGCTGCTGCAAATGCGGCTTCACGCTCCGTCATGCCGGACGTGTTTACACCCAAGACCTGTGCGGCCAAAGCCAGTTTGTCGCATGCATAGTCCACATTAAAACGCATCACCTCAGGAAGAATGATACCACACGCAGCCCCATGGGGAACGTTGTGCAACACTCCGATCGTATGCGCCATGGCGTGCACTAAACCGACCTGAGCAATAGTAAATGCCCAACCGGCTATAGTTGCGGCAAGCTGCATATTGAGACGGGCCTGCTCGTTCTTGCCGTCGGAAACAACAGCCAGCAGGTTTGCCCCGATCAGCCGTATGGCCTGCAAGGCGTGTCCGTCGCAAATTGTGTTGGAGATGGTGCTGGTAAGCGCCTCAATAGCATGGGTCATCGCATCCATAGCCGTGGTTACGGTCAGTTGCGGAGGCAGCGTCACTGTAAAGCGCGGATCCAGAATGGCCACATTCGGCATGATGCGGGTGTCGACGATATATAATTTACGTCCTGCGATCTTGCTTTTTATGGTCGCCACATTGGTCACTTCCGCTCCGGTCCCGGCGGTTGTGGGGATCGCGATATGTGGTGTCTGTGGTTCCTGAAGACGGTACAGGGCAATATGATCATTGGCTTTACCGCCGTTTTTCAGAGTGACGCAGACTGCCTTGCCGGTGTCCATTACACTGCCTCCTCCAACACTGACTATGCAATCGGCCCTGAGATCACGAGCCGTCGCCACAGCCGCATCGACCGTATCCAGATCCGGGTCCTGAGGGATTTCATCAAAGACCCCTACGTAGAAATCTACCAGAGCATCTTGAACGAGTTGCGCCAGCTTAGCGTCCCGAACCCCCGGATCGGTTAAAATCAGCGCCCTGCGACAACCCAGGTTAACGACTGCCTTATAGATGGAAGCGAGCGTTCCATGGCCAGCTATGACGCTGGTAGGGCAATCATATGCCATAACGGCCATCTTGGTCTGGTCAGAGAGTATGGCCATGGTGAAATTACTTTCGCTGGCAGCGAAGGCATTCACATGTACCCTTTTAATCTGCGTGTACTCGGATAAACCGCTGTGGCCTAGCTCTCGACCGGTCCCGGACTGCTTATATCCGCCAAATGGGCAGAAATCTCCAAAGGCATGATAGGTGTTGATCCAAATTGTTCCGGTACGGATCTGCCGGGCAAGACGTTCGGCCCGGCCTGTATTGCTGGAAAATATGCCCCCGGCTAGTCCGTATTTTGAATCGTTGGCTATTGCTACGGCTTCTTCATCGCTGTCGAATTTCAAAACGCAAACCACTGGGCCAAAGATCTCTTCCTGAGCCACGCGCATACTATTGTTTACTTCAATAAAAATAGTAGGCACATAATAGAATCCCCCTTTGATCCCCGGAACCTCAACACGTTTACCGCCGGTGAGGAGCTCTGCGCCGTCATCTTGTCCGAGTTTCACGTAATGCTCCGTGGTATCCAATTGAACCTCATTGACCAGCGGTCCAAGATGACTAGCGGGATTGAGTTGATATCCTATTCGAAGGTTTTCAGCTCTAGTCTTGATCTTGTCTACAAACTCGTCATAAATCTTTGATGACACCAAGACGCGAGTGCCGGATTCGCATATCTGACCCTGGTGGAAAAAGGTCCCGAAAGCTGCGCCGTTTACGGCCAGTTCCATATCAGCATCATCAAGGATGATGTTGGCTGACTTGCCGCCCAGCTCCAGTGTCACCTTTTTCACAGTATCAGACGCCAACCTCATGATTTCCCGTCCAACCTCGGTGCTGCCGGTAAAGGCTATCTTATCCACATCGGGGTGGGTGCAGAGAATCTTGCCCAGTTCTCCCCCAGATCCGGGCAATATGTTGATAACTCCCTTCGGAATGCCCGCGGCTTTAGCCGCCTCCCCCATAATCAGGGCACTGAGCGGCGTAGATATAGCCGGCTTCAAAACTATGGTATTCCCCATGATGATGGCCTGCGCAATCTTCCAACAAGCCATTGATAGAGGAAAATTCCATGGTATTATGCCAACGCATACACCCATCGGTTCACGCCTGATAAAATCGCGGCCCGGAGCGAATATATTGCCCGAGTAGGGGATTTCTTCTTCCCACGGGAACTTGGTTGAAGAGTAGTAGGCCAGATTACGCAACAGCTCAGAGCCGAGCATGCCCCAATACTTGGTGAGTCCAATCACCTGGCCGGCATCCATTGATTCTGTGACAGCGAGTCGGAGACTTTGCTGGTTTATTTGGTCTGCGAAATCATAGATTTTGGCCGCTCTTGCCGCCGGCGCGAGGTCGCTCCAATCGCCTTTGTCGAAGGCCCGCCGCGCCGCCTCTATGGCCCTTTCTGCGTCTACCGGACCGGCTTGCGATACGGTGGCAATCGGCATCTCGGTTCCCGGATCGATTGATTCGTATGTGGCTCCGCTTTCAGCCTCAACGAACTCGCCGTCTATAAAAAGTTTGTAGCGGTCCATGGAGTGGCCTCCCTTCCTATGGTTGAGGATAGTTACACATTCCGTACATCCAGCCCGTCATTCCGGCGGAAGCCGGAGTCCAGGGTTTTCAATATGATCTGGACCCCAGCTTTCGCCGGAATGACAAAACACCGCTTATCTCAACTAACTGAAATCACTTGGACGGACCCCTTAAGTTGACGCCTATGCCGGCATACCCTCCGCCAGGAAACATTAAGGGTAGCAGCAGTGGCCCACAACGCGGAAACCTTGAGGAAGAGCCTCCTATTCATCAGACTAAGGCTAAACAAGGACATACCTGAACCTTCCGGCACGCATTGTGGCGTAGATAGTAAGTTTCATTGATCCTAATTAGACTGATCTTCCTCCAAGGCTCTGACGATTTTACCCAGATTACGGGCGAAGTCGCGAAACATGTGGAGGCCAAACTCGAAGCATAGCGCCTGAAATCGGTCAGCATGGACATCAACCTCAGGTCGTAACGCTTCCAATTGGCTGCGTAGTTGCTCTACGGCACGCAAGTGCCCGAAGGCGATTGCTCTTCGCTCTTCTGGCGGCAAAAAGGCGAAAAAGAAAAGCCTCATCAAGAACGGGCTCTTGGGTTGCTCAGGCGAAAATGGTGATCTCAGTGAATCGAGGAAGATTTTCTTGCCGGCTTCCGTAATGGTATAGACTTTCCGGTTCGGAGCTCCGTCCTGAATTTCCACTGTTTTGGAGATCAACCCGAGTTTCTCCATTTTCTTGAGCGCGGGGTAGATAGTCCCGTAGCTAAGTCCGGAGAAGAACGAGAACGAGATGGCAAAGGCTTTCTTCAGATCATAGCCGGTCATACTGCTGCGCATGAGGAAACCGAGTAGAATCGACTGGACGTCCATGACATCTCCTTTAGTAGATAAAGATATATCTAGATTCGATATATTGCAAGACAATAATACCAGGGTGCCGTTAAAATAGATGTCCATAAAAGGATGACTAATTACGCAGGGTTCAGTAACGCAAAAGAACCAACCATGTGAAAAGATGTGGAGGATAAGCGAGGTTTCCTTACAAAAAAAAGAGAAACTGTCTCCAGTGATTTGGCTCCGGATAAGGCGAATATTGAGATCCGGGTTTGAGATACTACGAGGTATCTTATATTATTCGTTGGTCTTGAAGTGCACGTTGCGGACGCCCATCAGTAAATCAAAATCTTCGCCGTTGCCGATCCGCACCCGATGATAGATTAACAGGGTCGAACGACAGGTGCATCTGCAACTGTGGCAGCCGCCGGCGAAAGCCATTTTAGATAACGTGAATATGTTTCATGGTAACGAAAATTCCCGGGCTAACTGTTATGAGAGCAAATGCAACAGCGCATCATGTCACCACCGGAAATGTGCGGTGTGGGGATTGCACTGAAGATTCCCCTTTCCTCATTCGTCTCGGCGAATCACAGAATTTGAGCGGCGCACATCTCCCTTTATGCTCTTACCTCATGTGCCCTTTCTCTCAGATCACGTCATTTAGGTACGGCATATTCGCCCATGCCGGATATATCAATGAGGACCACAGGTTCGTCTCCCACGACCCAAGCATCATGACCTGGGGGCAGGCGTGACACCTCGCCGGGTCCGAACTCATCCTCCGTGCCATCGTCCATCAAAACGTGGAGCCGACCGGATATATGGTAATTCAGATGTGGAGCCTCGCAGGTCTTGGTCTTCACCACAGGCTTTACGCAGGTTGACCATTTCCAGCCGGGTTGAAAAGTGGCACGTCCGAACGTGACACCGCCGACAGTAACGAGTTCGAGCTTTCCTTTGTCGAAAGTTCGGGTCTCGTCAGGTTGGGATAGGTTTCTCTTTTCGATTTTGGCCATAATAATGGATCTCCTTTCGGCATAGTCTGGAAGCAGCCAAATATCTAAGTTTTGAGATCAAAACAATTTACGCCGTTTACACAACGTATCCTGTTCTTTCCTCTGTCCCGCCATGTTCCCGATGCGGGGTTTGGTCAACAATGTCTGCATCTCCGGAGTTTTGCACCAGTTCTATTGCTTCCATGCAATGTTGTTTGCTATTGTATCCTTGACCGGAATCGGCAATTATTCTGTAATCATCCGCTTCCAGTCTCCAGCGAAACTGATCTCTTGAATCTCTAAAAACAATAAACTTCATAGCGCCTTCTCCCGTGTAATTCTCACCTACTAGGAACAAAAATCACCTGGACGATAAATGTCAAATTCGCGTCTGGACAATCTCAGGATCATCCGCCTCTTTTGATTAACCCTGGAGGGACTTTGCGCCCCGTAACGAGCCCCTTTCATCGCTCGACCGAGCCCAACTTTCCTAGTCTTGTAGGCCTCAAATTGGCGATTCTTTCCGAGGAAATAATGGATGCGTTCGATTTTTGCCGTATAGTTGTCCCTCGTCCCCGTTTTAAAGCAAAGGATTATTGCCTTAGCTCCGCTCTAACCCCAAAGGGGCGACTGAGTTCGCGTCTTCGGGAAACGTTGTTTGATCGGTCGTCCCTAACGGGACTTTCCGGGATGCCGTCGCAATTGGTACCGGCGATGAATCGCCGGCCTACTGTCGGAGCGTCCATCCTGGACGCGAGGAGCTTCAGCGCTGAAGCATACCAGATCTCAGGGAGAACACGGCAACCGTTGCGGAGCTAATGCAATAATCTATAAAACAAACAAACGACCAAAAAAAAAGCAATCCAGTGTGAGGATTGCTTAAGAGGGTATGTTTAGAGTCGTTGTTACTTCTATATCGTAGCAATTACCATGCCAGATGGGAGGCTCCCCAATATCATTATAATTTCCCATTTTTCGTTCATTGGACGTGGCCGAGAGGTGGTCAATAACTTCGCAGTTTTAAGATCTTTCCTATGCTCATGTGAAAACATTTCCTCAAACTACATACAAAATTTGCACATAGTTTCCCGGCAGCTCCAGATTGTGGCTGAATAGTGCATCTTCACTCACTGACGACGCGTGACCTTCCGAACGGGATCAGCAGGCACCCTGGTCTCAGGCTACACTGAGCCCTTGTATTGCCTTGGTCGGTGGCAGCGTATACCAAGGACGCTTTAAGTATGCGGACAGGAGAAAGTTAAAAGGCATGCCGCAACCAAGGAATAATTCGGCCGTATTGGAAAGCCTACTTGCGAGTCCCCGCTTTTCTGAACCATTTCTGTGCCTCTGCTTCGTCCTTCGAGACCCCTTGTCCGTGCAGGTACATCGTACCCAAATTGTTTTGCGCCATTGCATCTCCTTGGCTAGCCGCTTTTCGATACCACTCTAATGCGAGTGTGTAATCGTTGGCCTCGCCGTACATCACCCCTAACATGGTTTGGACAGCGACATTTCCCTGATTAGCGGCTTTTGTTAACCATTTCTTCGCGTGCTGCCAATCTGGGGGTACCCCCAGGCCCGAGTAGTAGATCATCCCCAAATCGTATTGAGCCCGCGCATCTCCTTGGTCGGCAAGCCTCTGCAACTTGGCTACTCCCAATTCTTCGGAAGTGGAGGGTTTGGTTGGAATCGAGGCTGGCCGAGAAGCCACTCTTTGCTCCTCTTGCTGCTTCTGGCTGCCTATCTTTCGCCGCATTTCCTGCTTTTCCCTCTCAAGTCGTTCCTTTTCGAGTGCCGCCAGCCTCTGGGCTTCCCTGAGTTTAGCCAATTCCTGTTCCCGTTCCCGCACTTCCCTCTCAAGCCTTTGTCTCTCAAGCTTCTCTTTCTCAAGTGCCGCAACCCTTTCGGCTTCCCGCAGTCTGGCGATCTCTTGTTCAGATTCTCGCTTCTTCTTCTCAAGCTGTGTTTTATAATCGGGGAGTTCAGAACCTGGCGATGCCGTGACTCCAGACGGTTCGGTTACCGGAAAGGAAGCCTCATGCGACGGGTTAAAATAAAAATCATCCTGTAATGATGAAGCAGTCCAGGGGACTTGTTGTCCTTGCGTTTCTTTTCGAACTTCACGCAATACCTGTTTGAAGACCTTTTCAATCGGGACACCCTTCCCCCTTAAGGCTTCCATGAGGTGCTTGGCGTAAGGGCTGTTCCTGTCCGTACCGTCAGCAGCGACCGAACCGGGGGCTGTAGCATAAGCAATGAATGTCCCGACAGGAGCATCCATCATGGTCAAACCTCTGCTCAATGATCGAAAGCCTTTGAACGGATTATTTCGGCAGGCATCCAGGACAAAAATATTGGTCCGGTTCCTGGACTCGTCCATTTGGGCAAGAATAAGCCCCGCATTGACAGCCTTGTACTTAACTTCAGCCTCAGACGTTATGGAACCTCCAGCCGGCATTAAATAATTTTCGCCATGAACCTGAACCCCATGCCCGGAGAAGTAAAATAGCCCTACATCACCGTTTTGAATCTCCCGGACAAATTCCTTGACCGCCTCTTCCATTCCTCGCTGATCGGCATTTATCTTTGTCTGTACGGTGAAGCCCAGCCCTCGCAGAACGTTTGCAATATCCTCTGCATCATGAGCAGGATTCTTTAATGGGGCTTCTTTGTATTCATTGTTGCCGATCACCAGGGCAACTCGTTTTTGGCCCTTTACGGATACGCCTGACTCCGAAGAAGTTCGGCGTACAGCTTTTGAGGTCTGATCCTCAGCTGAAAAGGAAAGGATGAATGAGGTCAAGGAGAGGAAAATTAAGAGTACAATAATTACAGCGACTCTGAAATAACTCGTGCGACAGGGTGAACCATCTAAAACCGGTGGTTTCATTGGGATGATCCTTTTCCACAAAAGAATTCAATATAAGGATTATTCAACCCTATCGTGCTACAGCCAACAGTCGGAGGACAATAAAAAATGCATACTGCGTGTGGGTACTCTTTTTACGAGCGAGTGTTTCATCCTTCATAAGGTGTGCAAATTATAGACCCCGTATTGCTGAATATTATTGAGCTTCGAACTCGCGAATCATACCGAGTATGAATTCACCTTCCCAACAAAAACAAAGCATGCCCAGGAAAACTGGGCAATGCTCATAACTAGGTCAATTGGGCTTTGTTTTCGCTCGTTTCCCCGGCTGAAGCCTTGCAATGAAAAAAAGCTGTTCCAAGTCAACGCCTATCTTTCATACGATTCACTTGTCCTTCGAAGACTCACTGCCTCGTCCTTGACTCGAATGTTTGTCGGAACAAAGAAGAATCCACAGAATTGTGTGTACATTTTTTGGTACTTTTTCCACAGCCTGGGATCCGCTATTTTCCTCCCTCTATTATCTTTGTCGGTGACAGCGGTTTGCCCCGGCTTATGAGACCAGTACCCGTTGTTATCAAGCCGTAACCAGTGGTAATCAAGCCCTGGAGCCGCTACCATAGCGACCAGGTGTCCGGTGACGTCTGTGGTTTTCGTCAGAAGATCCGTAGCCGACGATTCTTCATCGCCTTTGCTCCTCCTTTTGGGCAGGCAAGGGATCAGGCCGTCGGATATCGCTGCCCTTTTCACTTTCTCGCAGGTGATCCTCCCGAGGATCGGCCTTCCGCTGTATCTGCCCGGCTGCGCAAAAGTATTGGTAGGCATATTGGTACTGTAATTGTAACAGTTGTTATGTGGACGAGTCTTGGGCGCATTCCATTTTTGGGGTTCATATACCGGTGGTCTCATAATGAATCTGTGGGCCGCCGGGGCTTTCTCGGAAAAGGACAGCGGTTGAATTTGGGTCTCGGAATCACGAAGCATATCGGTGACGTCCCGCTCGTCATCAGGCTCGCTTTCCTGCAGATCCTCTTGCTCTTCAGACGAAGTTCCGCTCGGAGACTGACCGGCGGTCTTCATGAGTTTCAGCACAAAGGATTTTGTTTCAGGGCTGAGGGCATCACCAGCCGAGTCTAATAGCCAGCGTTCCAGATTAATATCACTTTTTAAGGTAAATGATTTTTTGCTGTCCACTTCGAAGTTATCCGAGAAGATAAGAACTTTTCCGCGAAGATCAGTATCCTGCAAGCCTTCCAAAGAAAATCCTCGATAGCCTAGATCCGGCGGGACAGTCTCTGATTGCGCGACAGGCAGGCTTTTTGCGGAACCAATTAATTTCTGCAAAGCGGCTTCCTGCTCGCGGCTCAAATACCATGAAGGGTCCGCAACCCCCGAAAAGACATGCAGTGTTACTTTGGACCGAATGTCAGCTCGTTTTCCCTCATCTTTATCCGACCTCTCTCCCACCTGAAGGAACAACTCGGCAGCGCCCCAGCCTGCTTGCTTTTCTGCTTGCGTGAGCTTCTCCCAAACATCATCCAAGAAATCCATAGGGTCTTTGCTCAGGCTCTTAAGCTTGCTGCCGGGCAGCTTTTGCAGATCGCGCGCATTCAGGAGCGGTCCTTCGGCTTCAGAAGCTATCGCAACTATGTGCTCCTCCGGCGAACTGCCGTCAAACTGAAGCCGGAAGTCCGATCCAGGACCCGGGATACGCAGGGGCGTGTTGCCGCTCGCTCGGCTCTCCCACCCAGACTCCTTGTTCGGCCAGAGAAAAGTCATTTTTCCTTTTCGACCGACATGGATAATATTGAGGTAGCAGTCTCTTTCCACCGTAGCAGTAACGGTTACCGGCTGTTCCGCCTGAACAACAGGTTTGTCAACCTCCAATGAGACCTTGATTATCTCGGGTTGATCTCCATCTTCCAATTCCCCAGTTTTGGGCGCAAGCATGGAATCGGTGGAGGCTGAAGCGCCTGATCGGCTCTGTTGGGCGGTTACAAGTTCGCTATCTGCCGCCATTATTGAGCAGACCAGCAGTGAAATGAAAACTAGAGACCGGAGAAATCCTGTCGATTTTGTTAACGATGCCATATAAGTACCCTTCATATAAAGATACTGACAACCCCCTGCAAACATTAACGACGAGCGTTTCCTGACTGCAAATCCTTCAATTCTTTTTCTGCCAGTGTCCTGATGCCGGGCTGCAACGCACTACCGGCAGTTCCCAGCACCCACAATTCCAATGCATGGTTTGAGTCAGTTCTCCTACCAAGTGATTTATCCATTTGAAGGACATTGTCGTACAGATAAAATTCCGAAGCAGGTCCCGTTTCAGGCTTCAGCTGAACGGAAAACCCACGGTAACCCACACGACTAGGCATTTCCCATGGATCTTTGGTGCTGTCGGGGTCCAGCGCCTGAATCTTATTCGAGAGAAGCGCTGCCTGACTGGGCGTTAGATTCCAACTTGGATCGGGGACACCTGAAAAAATGTGCAACGTTACACTAACCGATCCATCTACCGGGGTACCGTCAGTCTTGCTCAGAAGCTTGAGTTGACTTCGAACTGTAGAGCGAACCTGACGCGTGATTGCATTACCGGCGGTTTTCAGGAGCCATTCTTCCAACCTGTGTTCCGAATCTTTCCTCTTGCCAAGCTGGTTCCCCAGTTCAATAATATTGTCGTAAAGGAAGAGTTCTTTATCAGAGGCACCGCTCTGCTCGACTTTTATGGTAAAACCTCTATACCCGACCTTCGAAGGCTGCTCCCGGGGCTGATCGTTAGTTATAGGTGGAATTGCATCAATCCTATCTGCAAGTTCTGCAATTCGATATCGATTCAATTTCCAGCTGGGATCATGAACCCCTGAGAACAGATGCGCAGTGACAGTGACTGACCGCGTTCTTTTCGGATCGAAGGCCCTTTCAGTCTCAGCCGAAATATTCTGCACAGGCACTAGAACAAGAACCGCAAGAAGGAGGAGGGCGCCTAATAGATTGCACCAGCCCGGGCTGAATCTCCGGAAAGGTGAACCATCTAAAATCAGGGGTTTCATCGTGATGATCCTTTCCCACAAAAGAACTCAATTCAAGGACTATTAATTAATGTTTAAGCATATTGGATCGCCAATCTCCCGGTCAAAGACTATTTTGGATTTGCCTTCAAAGACGCTGCGTTGCAAATGCCCCTCTTTCAAGGAATGTGCTCTGCTTAATCGAAAAAATCACACTTACCGAGGTCCCCACTTAGGGGAGCTACTTTTCTTAGTGGTCAACTCGCCCGAAAAATGACACACGGAAATCTCTGTCGTCGAAAAAGGCTCGGCACCTTTGGTGCTTTTGATGGGCTGGTCAGCGAAGGCCGGAATGGATGAGAGAAAGAGGATAGGTGCCGCTGACAACAAAAGTGTCTTGGTCTCCCCTCCCCTGTGACGTGGGCAATGAGACGTGGTTGAGTGTATCATCGCCAACAAGGATTTGAAAAGAAAAAAGAATTCTCTCGCCGGATTCGTACCGGGCCGGAGGGTGATAGTATGTGCCGAACCGGCTGAGAGGCTCGGATCAGAGCGCCTAATCCCACTTCCGCCAGTTTCTGAATCCTACCCGTACCAGTTCTGAGAAGGTAAGGTTCATGCTCCGCTTGCAGACCGGTATTTTATATCAGTTTACTTCCCCCACCAGAATGAAGGATGCCCAATAAAAGGGATGCTTATATCCACCACTGCGAACATCCTCCCTTGCGGACTTCAGGGCATCGAGTTTGGTTTTCCCGCTCTTCAGATGTTCAAAGAATTTCTCAACCAATAAGACAGAACCGCTCTCGGAGACTGACCAAAGGCTCATAAGGATTGATTTTGCCCCAGCGTATTGGAAGGCTTTGCCCATGCTCATCACACCTTCGCCGGCGAGGTTATTTCCTAGACCTGTTTGACAGGCAGTTAAAGCCACTACATCGGCATTGAGCTTCATTCCCATAACCTCGGTCATCCTCACAAATCCATCCTGGTCTTTGGGCTGATCTACCAGTGTCATTGCTAGGATAGGTTCCCGAATTCCTGGAATATCCGTTCCGAAGTATCCGTGTGTAGCGAAGATTATAGAAGCGTAATCTGTCAGTGGTTTATTAAAGAGAATGGATTTCTTTGCCTGCATGCCGGTGAAGAGATCGGTCTTACCAGGATTCAGTTTTTTGAGCGATTCCGCAAGCTCAGTAGTCTTTGCAAGCCTGGGGAAGGTGATTCCGCATTGATCCTTGATGGACATCAACTTATCAGGAAGTGAAGCTAATAATTTCTGTCGTTCCGTACTAGAAGCGCTTTTCAGGCGAGCATCATCAGGCTCGAATACTGGATCAGCAACAACGAGGGTCTTTGCTCCCGGTTTTTCTTTTGTCCTGAGAGTCCTTGCCAGGGTCATGGACGTGATGGATTGATAATAACTTATCGGATACACATCACCGAGATAGGTTAGCCCTTCAGGATAAGGTCCGGTGGCATCTTCTCTCCAGTCCGCCTTACCGGAGACTACGAGGGCCTCAAAGGGAAGAATGGCTAGTATGCCTCAGGGATGATTACCAGAGGAGTGCCTTCTGGGACCTTTGTCAGTACTGCAGCCAAAAGATCCCTGTAAAGGGATTTCCCCAATTCAGGATCAAAATCCTTGGGCTTATTTTCCTCAAATGCCTGCCGGAATTTCTTTACGTCCTTCTCCAACTCTTCGGATTTCCATTTGGTGTAGTCAGTCTTGGCGATCTCTTTGCCTTTGACGAGCTTGACTCCGACTCCTTCGTCGGAGACATCAAAAATTATTACGCATTCTTCGGGTTTGAGAGATGATTCCTTGAGTGTAACCGGCCTTGGGTATTTCACTGATGCGTATGCATTGTAATTGTCCCATAGCATTTCTACAAAGACTTTCAGCTCTGCTTCTGCACCCTGGATCTGTTTGCTGAGATTTTCGTATTTTGCAGCAGACTTTTCCTTTTCGGTCTTTTGCAGTTCCTTTTTCAGGGCTGCAACTTTCGTAACGATGCTATCCTCTTTTTGGAGAATCTCCTTAGGTATGCCAGAGTATCCTGCTCCCGATCTCATAGAGATATTGTCCGAGAAGGCCCTCGCCCTGGTCACCTCGCTGGAATCTATACTTTCTGCCCCCTCGTTGAGTTTCATTTTGACGCGGGTCAGTCCTTTTGCAGGCTCCGAGCGTTCGAAACCATTGACCTTAACCTCGAAGAAATTCTTTCTCTCGGATGGCAGAAGACCCGACCTCATCTCTTCAGTGAGATTCATTCCTTTCTCATAGTATTCTTTCGCTTTTTTGTAATCTTCCAATCCCTCGTAAACCTTTCCGAAACCGGTGTACGCAGTGAAGGAGGCTTCGATACTGCCGCTCCTCTCAGCCAGTTCAAGGACTTTATTATATCTGGCCTTCGCGTTTTCAAATTCGCCTTTCATTAGATGGAGCTTACCAAAAGCCCAGTTCAAACTGGTTTCCTCAGCAAAGCCCTCTGCTTTGTCCAATTGGCCTGGTGCATTCATTTCGTTCAAAGTCTTTTCCGCTTTATCCAATTCGTTTTCTTCCATGTAAGTCCACGCAATCAGGGCTTTCAGAGAAACCGTCGGCGTTCCGATCCTGTTCTTCAGTTCCAGCGCTCTTTGGTAGTTCTTGAGCGCATCGTCATATTTTGCAAAGCCGAAGTACACTTGACCAATATTGGAAAAACTATTTGATTCAGTTTTCTGATCGCCGGTTGTTCTGGTAAAGATCCACGTGCAGAGCACGTGGCTTTGCTTTAGCCCCCCATAGGGGGGCTGCAGGCTACTCTATGAACTGAAACGGTGTTCCCCTTCCATAGGCATGATAC